>JAENXD010000124.1 GCA_016649745.1 Flavobacteriaceae bacterium
CCAGATTTCCTGATTTAATTTTATGCAAGGCGCGCACCAATCCGAACCTTGAAATACTAAAATAATGTGTTGGTTTTTTTTGTTGGCTTCAATTTTCGCATCATCAAAATTGGTTAACCAATCTTGAGCATTTACGCTGTTAAATACTAAAAACAAGAGAGCGCTTAAGATTATCTTATACATGGTATATTTTTCGAATTGTCAACTTAATGTCTAATCGAAGGTATAACAATCTTTGCCAAAGAAACCCTACCATAATGTTAAATATTTTTTAAAATGTAGGATTTTAAAGTAAAAGTTTACGCATTACAAGCATCCCAAATAGGGTCTTTGGGCGTTGGTGCAACAATTGAAATAATTTCTTTAGTTACTGGATGAATAAATTCAATTTTGTGCGCGTGTAAATGGATGCTTGCATCTTTATTGCTTCGGTCAAAACCATATTTTAAATCACCTTTTATGGGCGAACCGATGGCGGAAAGTTGACATCGAATTTGATGGTGACGCCCCGTTTCCAAATCGACTTCCAGTAAGTGATAATTGTCTAATGATTTCAGTACTTTATAATGAAGAACAGCTTTTTTGCTACCTTCAATTTCGGTGTTGTACGAAGTTGATTTGTTGTTTTTTGGATTTTTTAGTAAGTAACTTGTAATTGTATCCCCTTCTTTTTCAGGTTTATTTTTAACCACCGCCCAATAAGTTTTATTTACTTTTTTATCGCGCAGCATTTTATTGAAACGTTCCAATGCTTTTGAAGTCTTGGCAAAAACTACAATGCCTGTAGTTGGTCTGTCTAGCCGATGCACCGTGCCCAAAAAAACAGCGCCAGGTTTGTTGTATTTTTCTTTGATGAATGATTTTACAACATCACTTAAAGGTTCATCTCCAGTTTTATCTCCCTGAACAATATCGCCCGATCGTTTGTTGACAATCATAAAGTGGTTGTCTTCAAACAGCATTTGCAGGTTATTTTTGGTGGAAGCCATTTTTAGGGTTGCGCTACTGCTTTTTGGTTTAAATCGTCTATAAAATTAAGCAGTTCTTCTTTTCCGGTTGCATCTGTTGCCGAAGTCACAAAATAAGGAGGCATACTTTCCCAATTGGATTTGGTCATCACTTTGCCGTAAACCTTAATATTTCTGTTTAATTCAGAAAGTTTTAACTTGTCTGCTTTGGTGAAAACAATATAAAAAGGAATGCTGTTTTCGCCCAAAAATTCCATAAATTCCAAATCAATTTTTTGAGGTTCCAATCTCGAATCAATCAACACAAAAGTGCAAATCAATTGTTGGCGAAGCAATAAATAATCTTTTATAAACTCCTGAAAAGTTTGTCTTTTTGATTTTGAAACCTGTGCATAACCATAGCCGGGCAAATCGACCAAAAACCAATTTTCGTTAATTTTAAAGTGATTGATTAGTTGGGTTTTACCTGGTTTTCCTGATGTTTTCGCCAATTTACTTTTGCCGGTAATCATGTTTATCAACGAAGACTTCCCCACATTTGAGCGCCCGATAAAAGCATACTCGGGAAGCTGCTCTTTTGGGCATTTTGAAACGTCGGTATTGCTGGTTACAAAATCAGCAGTTTTAATTTTCATGGATTATAGGTTCCTTTCTTTTAGCCAGTTTTCAAGAATTTTATTAAACTCGTCTGGGTGTTCCATCATGGGTGCATGACCGCATTTATCGATCCAATACAAATCTGCATCGGGCAATAATTTTTGAAAATCAACAGCAACTTCTGGTGGCGTTACGGGATCGTTTTTACCCCAAATAATACAGGCAGGAGTGTACATTGTTGGCAAGTCTTTTGCCATATTGTGCCTTATGGCACTTTTGGCAATTGCCAATGTTTTAATAACCCTAACCCGATCATTTACTGAAGCGAAAATTCCATCTACAACTTCTTTTGTTGCAATTTCAGGATCATAAAATACTTCCTGAACTTTTGCCTTTATGTATTCATAATTCCCTCTTTTTGGATAAGTATCTCCCATTGATTTTTCGTACAAACCCGAACTTCCTGCTAAAACAATTCCCGCAACGCTATTCGGGTTTAATTTGGTGAAATACAAAGCTATATGTCCGCCTAAAGAATTTCCAAGCAAAACAGCCTTGTCAATTTTTTTATAGGCCATAAAATCATTTAAAAATTTCGACAAGTTTTTAACATTTGTTTTTAACAATGGTAATTTATAAATGGGCAATTCGGGTATAATCACTTTATAGCCTTTTTCTGAAAAATAGTTCAAAACACCGTCAAAATTACTCAACGCTCCCATAAGTCCGTGAAGCACAATTATAGGTTGCCCTTCGCCAGCTTCAACATAGCTATACTTGCCATCTTCGATAAGTTTCTTGCTCATTTAAATATTCGTTTTTATACCTTCTGGCAAAGGTAACTTTTTTTTCCAAAATACCGTTTATTTTAAAGACCTGCATTTAAAAAAGCAAGTATCTGAATTTCACAAAAGTAACCTGCAAATGTGTTAAAGTGGCAAAAGTTATCAACAAAGTGGATAATTGTGGTAAATTGTGGGAAAAAATTTATATTTTTGAATACACTCAAATACATGATGATAAATTTAATTGGAACATATGAAGGTAAGGCTGATGCTAAAGGGAGGTTGCTGCTTTCCAATGCATTAAAGAAACAGCTGATGCCAGTGTTGCAGGAAGGTTTTGTAATAAAACGTTCCGTGTTTCAGCCATGTTTGGAGTTGTATCCGATGTCTGAATGGAATGCAATGATGTCAAAGGTGAATACTTTGAACAGATTTGTTAAAAAGAACAATGATTTCATAAGACGTTTTACCGCGGGCGTAAAAATTGTGGAATTAGACAGTTTAGGGCGATTATTGATTCCTAAAGATTTACAGGTTTTTGCTGACATCAACAAAAATGTGGTGCTTTCATCCGCAGTAAACATTATTGAGATTTGGGATAAAGACAAGTACGAAAAAGCGATTGATGACGCTACGGTTGATTTTGCGGATTTGGCAGAGAATGTAATGGGTAACGTAAATGAAAACGAAGATGGAATATCATAACCCAGTATTGTTAAAAGAAAGCATTGATGGTTTGAATATCAAACCAGACGGCGTTTATGTTGATGTTACTTTTGGTGGCGGAGGACATTCCAGAGAAATATTGGACAGGTTGAATGAAAATGGAAAACTTTTCGCTTTTGACCAAGATGAGGATGCAAAACGGAATGTTATTGATGATCCGAGATTTACGCTAATACCGCAAAATTTCAGATTTATTAAAAGGTATCTGCGTTTTTACGGCATTAAAAAAGCAGATGGTATTTTGGCAGATTTAGGCGTGTCTTCGCATCAATTTGATGTAGCGGAACGCGGATTTTCAACACGATTTGATGCCAATTTAGATATGAGAATGAATCAGTCGGGCGAATTGTCGGCTTTTGAGGTTATCAATAAGTACGATGAGGAAAGGTTAACCAACGTTCTTTTTAATTATAGCGAATTGCGCAATGCAAAAGATATCGCGAGAAGAATCGTGGAAAAACGTTCCGAAGAAAAAATTAAAACAAGCTTTCAATTAAAAGAAGTTTTGGCTGCATTTGTGCCAAAATCACAAGAACATAAAGTGTTGGCTCAAATTTTTCAGGGAATTAGAATCGAAGTAAATCAGGAAATAGAAGCTTTAAAAGAATTTTTATTACAAGTTCCTGAATTGTTGAATGAAGGCGGAAGATTGAGTGTACTGTCTTATCATTCTTTGGAAGACAGATTGGTTAAAAGATTTATCAGAAGCGGACTTTTTGAAGGGGAACCTGTAAAAGATTTTTATGGAAATGTAACGGTTCCTTTAAAGAAAGTTGGACAAATGGTGGTTCCGTCATTTCAGGAAATTAAGAAAAACAGCAGGGCAAGAAGCGCAAAACTAAGAATCGCAACTTTAGCATAAATGGCAAAAATTTCAAATAGCGTTTACGATTTGTTAAAAGGGAAATTTTTAATTCAAGAAGATTCCTTAAAAAATTGGAGGTTCATTTTTTTTATTGTGGGTTTGGTCATGTTGATGATTGCAAGCGGACACAATTCGGATAAAAAAGTAATGGCAATTGCAAAACTGAATAAAGAAATTAAAGAATTAAGGGCCGAATTTGTTGATATACGCTCAATTTCAATGAAAATGAAGTTAGAATCAACCATAAAAAATAAGGTAGAAGCATTTGGATTAAAACCAAGTGAAAATCCGCCACAAATAATTAGTGTAACCTCAAAAAAATCAAATTAACATTGGCAGCAACAAAAAAGGGCATATTAAACAAACTGTATTTTGTGTTTGTATTTATTACACTTTTTTTGGTGGCTATAATAGTTAAGCTAACCGATATTCAATTTGACGAAGGCGAAAGATATATAGAGATGTCGGAGCATCTTACTTTAAAAAATGATACCATTTTTGCAAATCGCGGAAATGTTTTTTCTGCGGATGGCAGTTTGCTTGCAACCTCCATGTCGCAGTTTGAAATTAGAATGGATGCCTTCACTGTTGATGGTGAAGAATTTGAAAAAAACATCAGAAGTCTTTCTGTTGAATTGTCAAAAATGTTGGGAGCTTCGGCTTCGCAATGGGAAAATAAAATTAGAAAAGCACGAACCAACAAAAACAGGTACTTGTTGATTAAAAGAAAACTTGGATATACTGATTACATGAAAATTAAAAGTTTTCCAATTTTTAATTTGGGAATGTATAAAGGCGGTTTCATTGCAGAACAATCTACCGTTCGGGCGCATCCGCTTGGAAAAGTTGCAGAACGAACCATTGGTTATGATGATTATAGAGGAGCGCCAGGAATTGAAGGCGCTTACAGGGATTATTTAAATGGAAAATTTGGATGGCGTTTAAAGCAGAAAATTGCCAAAGGCCAATGGAAACCAATTAATGACACCAATGAAAAGGAGCCAATTGACGGAAAAGATATTGTAACCACTATTGATATAAACATTCAGGATATTGCCCACCATTCTTTATTGAGACAGCTGGAGATTTATGAAGCAGACCATGGTTGTGTGGTGGTTATGGAAACCAAAACAGGTGAAATTAAAGCAATTTCCAATTTGGGTAAAAATACAAACGGGAACTATTATGAAAGGTTAAATTATGCTGTTGGGGAATCTAATGAACCAGGATCTGCTTTTAAAGTAATGTCAATGGTTGTTGCTTTGGAGTCGAAAGTGATAGACACCAGCACCATGGTTGATACTGGAACAGGAAAGTATATCATTCATGGAAGATCTATAAGTGATTCGCATAGAGGTGGTTTTGGTAAAATATCTGCAGCTCGAGCGCTTGAAGTTTCTTCAAATATTGGGTTTGCAAGATTGATTGAAGAAAATTTTGCTCAAAACCCCGAGAAATTTATAAATTCTTTAAGGAGAATGCATTTAAATGAAATGTTAGGGTTGCCAATAAAAGGGGAAGGCAAACCTGAAATTCCTGGCCCCGGTGATAAAAAATGGAGTAAAAATGCATTGCCGTCAATTGCTTATGGTTACAATGTTAGCTTAACACCATTACAAATATTGACATTTTACAATGCCATCGCAAATAATGGCGAAATGGTAAAACCAAGGTTCGTAAAAGAAATTCGATCTCATGACAAAAACGTAGAATCTTTTGGCAAAGTGGTGATCGACCCAGCCATTTGTTCAAAAGAAACCATTGATAAAATGCATGAAATACTTAAAAATGTGGTAGTACGCGGAACCGGGAAAAAATTATATGCCGAAAATTTTTCTATGGCCGGTAAAACAGGTACTGCACGAACTGAATATTGGAATGCAGACTGGGATACAAACAGATTTTATATATCGTCATTTACAGGATATTTTCCTGCCGAGAATCCGAAATATTCCTGCATTGTGGTGATTCATAAACCAAAAGCGAAAACTGGATATTATGGAGCAGATGTTTCCGGACCAGTTTTTAAAGATATCGCTCAAAAAATTTATACATCAAAATCCGAAATTGATAAAATTGACAACGCATCACCACATTTCAAAAGCATAGAAAATGATTATAATACTTATTTTACAATTTCCAATAAGGAAATTGATTCTATCCCAAATGTAAAAGGAATGCCGGGAATGGACGCTATTTCTTTACTTGAAAATTTAGGATTAAAAGTAAGTTATACCGGAAATGGAAAAGTGACCGGGCAGTCCCTTAACGCGGGAGAAAAAATAATAAAAGGATCAACTATAATTCTAAATTAAAATCGTTGAAAGCAGTCAAAGACATATTAGATAAGGTTATGGTAAATCGCCTACATGGCAGCACCGATAAAAAGGTAAATGCCATTGTAATCGATTCTAGAAATGCACAAAAAAATTGTCTGTTCACTGCTCAAAAAGGATTGCTGTTCGACGGACATGAATTTATTGATAAAGCCATAGAATTAGGCGCAATTGCAATTCTTTGTGAAAAATTGCCTGAGAATTTAATTGAAAACATAACTTATATTCAGGTTGAAGATTCAAATAGTGCATTGGCATTGATTGCTTCAAATTTTTATAACAATCCTTCTTCAAAATTAAAATTGATAGGAATTACAGGAACAAATGGAAAAACTACCGTTGCCACGTTGTTGTATAAATTATTTCAAAATGCCGGATATAAAACAGGATTGTTATCAACCGTAAAAATTTTAGTGGATACCAAACAATACGAAGCAACCCACACCACACCAAATTCAGTGACCATAAATTCTTATTTGAATGAAATGGTGGAGCTGGGCGTCGATTATTGTTTTATGGAAGTGAGTTCTCATGGAATTCATCAAAAAAGAACAGAAGGATTAGAATTTGCGGGCGGTGTATTTACCAATTTAACTCATGACCATTTAGATTATCATAAAACATTCAACGAATACAGAGATGTAAAAAAATTATTTTTTGATGAGTTGCCAAAATCCGCATTTGCATTGGTAAATATCGATGATAAAAATGGGCCGGTAATGCTTCAAAACACAAAGGCGAAAAAACAATCGTACGCATTAAAAACAATGGCCGACTTTAAGGCTAAAATAATTGAAAACCAATTTTCTGGCTTGGTACTGAATATCAACAACAATGAAGTCTATACCAAATTAATCGGGAGATTTAACGCCTATAATTTATTGGCTGTTTATGGTGTTTCCATCCTTTTGGGGTTAGATTCAACGGAAGCTTTGCAACATTTAAGCAAGCTGGAAAACGTAACAGGAAGGTTTCAATATTTTATTTCGAGAGGCGGTGTAACAGCTATTGTGGATTATGCCCATACGCCAGACGCTTTAAAAAATGTTTTGGAAACCATCAATGAAATCAGAACAGGAAACGAACAAGTAATTACCGTTGTGGGATGTGGTGGCAATCGAGATAAGGCGAAACGTCCTGTTATGGGGCGAATCGCTTCTCAATTAAGTACCCAAGTATTAGTGACTTCCGACAACCCAAGAAATGAAAATCCGCAAACGATTATAGAAGAAATTGAAGCAGGTATAGAACCTCAAAATCTAAAAAAAGTTATATTAATTTTAGATAGGGAACAGGCAATAAAAACAGCGTCAAAATTGGCGAAAAAAGGTGATATTATTTTAATTGCTGGAAAGGGCCATGAAACTTATCAGGAAATACAAGGAAAAAGATCGCATTTTGATGATTATGAGCAGATTACTAATCAGTTAAACCTCATAGAAAGCTAAGATTATGTTATATTATTTATTTGAATACTTAGACAAACATTATGATCTGGCAGGTGCAGGGTTGTTTCAGTATATCTCATTTCGTTCAGCATTATCATTCATTATTTCATTGCTGTTTTCTATGATTTACGGAAAGAAAATTATCAATTTTCTGCAATTAAAACAAGTGGGTGAATCAGTGCGAGATTTAGGTTTGGAAGGTCAGGTTGAAAAAGCGGGGACTCCAACAATGGGAGGGGTTATTATTATTTTAGCGACACTTATTCCTGTTTTGTTATTTGCGCAAATAGACAATGTGTACATCGTATTGTTAGTGGTCACTACATTATGGATGGGGATTATTGGTTTTTTAGATGATTATATTAAAATCTTTAAACAAGATAAAGCCGGGTTAAAAGGAAGATTTAAAATTTTAGGACAAATTACCTTGGGGATTTTTGTAGGCTCAATGCTTTATTTCCATCCAAGTGTAACGATGAAAGAAAAATTGCCGGTAAAGTATCAATATACTACAGAACAAGGAGTCCAAGTATTGTTTGCCAATGCCAAAAAATCTATAAAAACAACGATTCCTTTTGTAAAAAATAATCAGTTAGACTATGAATCAGCACTTGCTTTTTTAGGAAATGACTATAAAAAATATGCTTGGCTCATTTTTATAGCAATAGTCATATTTATTATCACTGCGGTATCAAATGGATCCAATTTAACTGACGGCATTGATGGATTGGCAGCAGGCTCATCTGCTATAATTGTCGCAACACTGGGGATTTTTGCATGGGTGTCCGGGAATATCATTTTTGCCAATTATTTGGACGTGATGTACATTCCAAATTCGGGTGAAATGACCATATTTATTGCTGCATTTGTAGGTTCTTTAGTCGGATTTTTATGGTATAATACTTATCCGGCCCAGGTTTTTATGGGAGACACAGGAAGTTTAACTATAGGAGCCGTGATTGCTGTTTTGGCAATTGCCGTTAGAAAAGAATTGCTCATTCCTATTTTGGCAGGAGTCTTTTTAGTGGAAAATTTATCTGTAATTCTTCAGGTAGGGTTTTTTAAATATACCAAAAAGAGACATGGAGAGGGAAGACGAATATTTAAAATGGCGCCTTTGCACCATCATTATCAAAAATCGGGATATCACGAAAGTAAGATTGTGACAAGATTCTGGATTATTGGAATCATGTTGGCGGTATTGGCCATTGTAACCCTAAAGCTGAGATAAATGAAATTAGCAATACTTGGTGCAGGAGAAAGCGGTGTTGGAACTGCTATTTTGGGAAAACAAAAGGGATATGATGTTTTTGTATCCGACCAAGGAATAATTGCTTTAAAATATAAAAAAGTTCTTTTAAATAATGACATTTTATTTGAAGAGGGA
>JAENXD010000100.1 GCA_016649745.1 Flavobacteriaceae bacterium
TCTTCATTAAAATCAGCTTCAATATATTTTGATTTTTTCCAAAATCGCCCAAAAAAAGCTTTTTTGGTTTTTTTCATAGCTTTTTTAAGTTTTCCATCACTAAAAGCTTCATTCCCCTCAAAATTGATATTTTTTACTTTTATTTTATCTCCTTTGTCAATAAAAACCAACATGTTAACGGTATTTACGCTTGAGGTATCTGGCTTGGTATCGATGGTTACTTTTGCTTTTAAATATCCTTTTTCCTGATATTTCTTTTTAGAATAATTTTTTGAAGTTACCATTAAGTTATCTGTTAACATGGCCCCTTTTTTAAGCTCGGCATCTTTTTGTAATTCTTTCGCCTTGCTTTTTTTAACGCCCTGTATGGTAACATTGTTAAGCTGTGGTAATTCCGTAACATCAAATTCCAGATAGGCTACATCTCCGTCAATTTTAGAAACATACACTTCTACATTGCTGAATTGTTTGGTTTCGTACAATTTTTTAATGGCGCTTGTCAATTTATCGCCGGGAAGTTTAATTTCTTGACCTACGATTAAACCGGTAAACACTTTTACGGTTTCTTCTTCAAATTTTTGAAGTCCTTTAACGGTAATTCCACCAAGTTCGTAATTGGTTTCCTTAACAAAAACATTGTTGGTTTTTACAGGAACTAAGGTGTCGTTAACAATGATATCTTTAATTAAGGTGTCATTTTTTGTTTGGATATTTTCTGAATTATTTTTTGGCAGTTCTTGCGCTGATGCGGCATTAGTTGATAAAATAATTGTAAAAAGTAATAGCGTTATTTTAAATTTAGTCATTGATTTTTTCAATTTGTTGGCTGGTTTTACCAAATCGTCTTTCTCTTTGTTGATAATCTACTATTGCATTAAATAAATTTTCTTTTCTAAAATCGGGCCAAAGCGTATTGGTAAAATACAATTCAGCATAAGCAATTTGCCATAATAAAAAATTGCTGATTCTTTTTTCGCCACTGGTTCGAATCAATAAATCAACATCCGGCAAAGAAAACGTATATAAATGATTATTAATAATATTTTCGTTAATTTCTTCAACGGCAAGTTGATTATTAACAACTTTTTTTGATATATTTCTGATAACATTAACAATTTCTTCCCTCGATCCATAACTTAATGCAAGGGTTAATGTTAAAGAGGTGTTATTTTTTGTTTTTTCAACAACTTCTGCAAGTTCTGTCTGAGCTTTTTCAGGCAAATTTTCAATATTGCCGATGGTGTTTAATTTGATGTTGTTTTTGACCAGTGTTTTCAATTCTTTTCTTAAGGAAGATACCAATAAAGCCATCAAGGTTTTAATTTCAAGTTTTGGTCTGTTCCAATTTTCGGTTGAAAAAGCATAGAGCGTTAAATAATTAACCCCAATTTCACGGCAGCCTTCAATAACTTCTTTTACGGAAGTTACACCGTTTTTATGACCGAAAACCCTTGGTTTTCCTTTCATTTCGGCCCATCGGCCATTGCCGTCCATAATGATAGCTATATGGTTTGGTAACTTGTCTATATTTACTTGAGATTTATAGTCTTCCATCAATAAGGGGTTGCGTAACAAGGAGGTCTTCCAAAAGAGTAAACAAGTGATATGCCTGTTAACATATACCAATCGTTACTGTTTGGATTTCCAAATTTAAGTAATTCTATGTCTTGGTTATTATAATCGATGTCGTCCACGAAAGTATAACGTGCCCTAATTTCCAGCGCGATAGAGAAATTGTTAACCAATTTTGTTTTATAGCCTATTCCAAAAGGAATGGCATAAGCTATTTTAGATTCGTATTGATACGGAGGAGTCGGAGTCTTATCTGAAACCACCTCATAATTAAAAGCAGCAAATTCAACCAATAAATAGGGCGTTTTTGTTTTTCTGTAATCACCCAAATTGTATTCAAAATAATTAAATTCCACGCCAACTGCCAGTTCTTTTATGCTATTTGTGAATCGCAGTCCGTCTCCTCTGTTAAAACGTTCTTTACGTGCTATATTCGTAGCGTCGGCGTCATCAGAAGAAATTTGAGCGTACGTAAATGTTCCTCTAAATGCAATTCTGGGGTTCAAATTCCATTTATAAATAACGCCCCCCATAATATTATTGGGATTTATATAATATTCAGGACCTATGTCACCTATATAATTGCTTCCTCCAACAAACAATCCAACTTCATTAATTTGAGCTTTGGAAGTCATTGTGATAAAGACGATTGCGATGAATAAAATAAATTTTTTCATAAATAAAATAGTCAGCAAATATAAAAAATTATAGTTGCTAATTTAAGTTTAGCAACGTCTTTTTTGATTAACTGATTTTAAATGAAAATATTGCAGGTTGATTTTCCTATTTATTTTATGATTTTGAGGGCAGGCTAGTTTCTTACATCCTGACCCCAAAGCAATTTATCACGGAGGGTTTTTATAAAAGTTTGATGGTTTATTTCTGCAATTTTCAAGGTAAAACTTGATTTTTCTATAAAAATTTCCGTTTTGCTGTTAATTGTTGTGATTCTTGAATCCAGTGACAGGAAAAATTTATTTTCCCTTCCGCTTACCATTAATTTTATTTTGGTTTCATCGGGAATTACTAAAGGTCTTGCATTTAAATTATGCGGTGCGATGGGTGTTAGCACAAAACTTTTGGTCTGAGGAATAAGAATTGGTCCTCCACAGCTTAACGAATAACCGGTTGAGCCAGTTGGCGTTGAAATGATTAAGCCATCGGCCCAATAGGAAGTTAAATATTCTTCATCTAAATAAGTTTCAACAGTAATCATGGAGGCCGTATTTTTTCTGCTGACGGAAACTTCGTTCAAAGCAAAATTCAGGGAGGCCAAACCTTCGTTTTTTGGGGCAGTTGTTACGCTTAATAAAGTGCGTTTATGAACAAGGTATTTTTTTTGTAAAAGCAGTTCAACCGCAGTAGCTATTTGCTCTTTTTTTACGGTAGCTAAAAAACCCAATCTGCCGGTATTTATTCCTACTATTGGAATGTTTGAATCCCTGATATACGTAACAGCCCTCAAAATTGTGCCGTCTCCGCCAAGGGTAAACATAAAATTAAATGAAGGATCCAATTCTGTGTGTGAAGAAAAGGTCTCAATATTTAAAGCAGAAAAGTGTTTTTTTAGCCCTAAATAATAATTGTGTTCAATTACAAATTCAATACTGTGAATTTTTAATGCCTGCAATAATTCTTCAATGTATATTTTATCTTCTGGTTTGTAATATTGTCCGTAAATAGCAATTTTCATCTGTTTAAACTTTATTTTTTAGTGGTAACAGATGCTGTTCGCCATTAATCATTCCTTTGTGTGTCAAAATTTGTAATGCTCGTTTCATCCTTAAATGTTTAGGTATTTTTGCAGGTAATTAGATCTTTCTTTTAAATCTTCCAGATAAAAATCTTCTTTATGTTTAGACAGCACTTTGTAGTTGTAACGTCTAAAAGATTGAATAATTTCATTCACATCTTGCGCAAAAAACTTAATGGTTATTTTTACAGAAGTTGCGTCGGCTTCTGAAATAAAAATACCCAGCAAGCTGCCATTATTAGATTCTACAATTTCACAAATTTCTCTAAATGAATATTCGGTTATGCTTTTTTCAATGCCCAAAACTGTTCCTTCATTTTTTAAAAATGGCGTATTGTTGTAAACATGCAAAATATCAATTAAATCGCAATAGCCTAAATATACCTTTTTATCGTTAATTACGGGAATTAAATTTGATTCATTTGCGGCAAAAATCTTCAGGATTTCCAATAAATTGTTGTCTTCTTCCGTATAGAATAACTGAAATAAATATTGAAAATTACCAAGTTCCTTTTGATCTTCAAAAATACCGAGAATGTCAATTTCTGAAATTAGTCCCAATAAATGACCGTTTTCAACAATGGGAAAATGAGAATAAGTGGTTTCTCTAAAAAGCAATTTTACCTCGGCAATTTTTGTGTGCGTTGTAAATGCGTTAAATTCTTTTAAAATATAAGGGGTCGTTTCCATGTTGTTTGCCGTTATGCCACAAAATTAATCAAAAATAAATCCAAAAACAGCTTCTTACTTCGTAAATTTGTGCACTCATTTAAATTTTAAATATTTTTCAAGAATGACAAAATTAAGTGTAAATGTAAATAAAATTGCCACATTACGAAATTCGCGTGGAGGAGATTATCCAAATGTTGTGAAAGTGGCTTCTGATATTCAAGATTTTGGTGCCGAAGGAATTACGATTCATCCAAGACCCGACGAGCGACATATTCGTTACCAAGATGCATTCGATTTAAAAAAAATAGTGACTACCGAGTTTAATATTGAAGGAAATCCAATACAGCAATTTATTGATATGGTATTGGAAATTAGCCCAACACAAGTCACTTTGGTGCCCGATGCCATTGATGCCATTACCTCAAATGCCGGCTGGGACACCATTAAACATCAAGATTTTTTGAAAGAAATGGTTGCTGAATTTCATCTAAAAGGCATCAGAACTTCGATTTTTATTGATGCTGATTTAAAATTAATTGAAGCCGCTGCAAAAACGGGAACCGATAGAATTGAATTGTATACCGAAGAATTTGCAAAACAGTATGGGTTAGGAAATAAAAATGCCATAAAACCTTATGTTGAAAGTGCTGTTCTGGCAAATGAAATTGGATTGGGAATTAACGCCGGACACGATTTAAGTCTGGACAATATTCAGTTTTTTGCCAAAAATATTCCGGGTTTATTGGAAGTTTCCATAGGTCATGCATTAATCACGGAGTCTCTGTATTTGGGATTGGAAAATGTGATTAATATGTATTTATATAAGTTGAAAATAGCCAATAGCCATTAGGCAAAAGCAGTTGAATTGTTTATTTGTTTAATCGTTTAATTTTTACAAACCTGCAACATGAAACTTAAAATGAAATTACTTCATTCAACAATTTTAGGAAGCGGACAGCCATTTATCATATTGCATGGTTATTTTGGAATGGGCGACAATTGGAAATCTTTGGGCACCAAGTTTTCTAAAAACTTTGAAGTGCATTTAATTGACCAGCGCAATCACGGACGAAGTTTTCATGATGAAGATTTCGACTATGAATTGATGGTGGAAGATTTATACAACTATATTCAGCATTATCATTTAAAATTTACCATATTGCTCGGGCATTCCATGGGTGGAAAAGTTGCCATGCAATTTGCGGTAACCTATCCTGAATTGGTTGATAAATTAATCGTTGCTGATATTAGTCCGAGATTCTATAAGCCACATCATGAGGGTATTTTAGCGGTATTGAACGCAGTTAATTTTTCGCTTCATAACACACGAAAAAAAGTGGAAGATCTGGTAAGAATATACATTAAAGAAGAAAATATTTTGCAATTTTTGCTAAAAAATGTGTATTGGAAATCGAAAGGTGAATTGGCATTTCGGTTCAATTTACAAAGTTTAACGCAACACAACAGCGAAGTGGGAGCGGCACTGCCTTCTTTTACACATTTTGAAGGAGAAACTTTATTTCTGAAAGGCGAAAATTCAAATTATATTACGGAAGATGACAAACCATTAATTGAAGTGCATTTTCCAAATTCGAAAATTGTGAGTGTTAAAAACGCCGGTCATTGGCTTCATGCCGAAAATCCAACTCAGTTTTATGAGGAGGTTATCAGTTTTTTAACGTAATTAGTCAGTTGCTATAATTTTTCCTAATTTTATAACTCACTTAAATTATAAATCATGAACTTAATTTTAAAAATTCTGTTATCAGCAGTTGCAGTATTGGTAATTGCCCGCTTTTTGCCAGGTGTTTCAATTGAAAATTACACCAGCGCAATAATTGTGGCTGTTGTTTTGGGCATATTGAGAGTTACCGTAAAACCAATTCTCATTATTTTGACACTGCCGGTTACTATCCTTACTTTGGGACTTTTCTTATTGGTTATCAACGCTTTAATTATTATGTTGGCCGATAATCTTATTGACGGTTTTTATGTATCTGGCTTTTGGATAGCCTTAATATTTAGTCTCATACTCTCCATATTTCAATCCATTTTATATTCATTTTTAGACGAATAGACATAAAATAGTTGAATTTGAACGGGTTAATTATTTGTTAGATGCGTAAAAAATAGTACTTTTGCACCCAATTTTGAATGATTTAAGATAAAAACAGCATAAAATGAATATTACAAAAGAAAATATTGATGCGTTAAATGCAGTGGTAAAGGTTGAAATATCAGCTGCAGATTACCAAGAAAAAGTAGCGAAAATTTTACAGGATTACCGTAAAAAAGCTGATGTTCCAGGATTTAGAAAAGGACAAGTGCCGTTAGGAATGGTTAAAAAGCAGTATGGAAAATCTATTATGATTGATGAAGTTAATAAACTGTTGCAAGAGGCTTTAAACAATTTTTTAATTGAAGAAAAATTAGACATTCTGGGAAATCCATTGCCAAAAATGGAAGATGAATTTTCTTGGGAAGCTGAAGATTATACTTTCGAATTTGAATTGGGTCTTGCTCCTGAGTTTGAAGTAAATCTTGATGCAAAAAATAAAATTACGCAATACAATATTGTTGCAGACAAGGAATTGTTAAAAAAAGAAGTTGAAAATATCAGAAAGCGTTTTGGGAGATTAGTTCCTAAAGAGACTGTTGAAAAAGATGTGAATATTGCAGGAACTTTTGTGAATGAGGAAAGAGAACTTAACAAAAAATCTACCATCGCTTTAGATTCTATTAAAGGAAAAGCAAATCAACAAAAATTTCTTGGAAAAAAAGTTGGTGATGTTGTTGAATTGAACACAAAAGGTTTGTTTGATGACGATCATAAATTAATGGGCGCTTTGGGATTGAGTCACGACGAAATTCACGGTATGGAAATTCCGGTAACTTTTACCATTGAAGAAATTAATACAACTGAACTTGCTGAAATTAATCAGGAATTGTTCGATAAAATTTTTGGTGCTGATGTGGTGAAATCTGAAGAAGAATTAAGAGCTAAAATTAAAGAAGACGCAGAAAAACAATTTCAAACACAAGCTGATCAGCAGTTATTGAATGCGGTAACCGAATATTTGGTGGAAAATACCAAGTTTGATTTACCTGCTGAATTTTTGAAAAAATGGATGGTTGTTGCCGGTGAAAAACCGATGACGCCTGAAGATGCTGCTGAAGAATATGAAAGATCGGAAAAAGGTTTGCGTTATCAATTGATTGAAGGTAAAATATTAAAAGACAACAATCTTCAAGTTAGCTTTGAGGAATTAAAAGACTTTACCAGAGGTTTTGTAAAAACTCAAATGGCGCAATACGGACAATTAAATCCGGAAGAAAAAGAATTGGACGACATTGCCCAACGTGTTTTGAGCAATCAAGATGAAGCCAAACGTTTGCAAGATCAATTGGTAAGTCAAAAATTACTGAATTTCTATAAAGAAAAAATTACTTTTAAAACAAAAGAGGTAAACTACGATGAGTTTGTAAAAGAAGTTTACAAGTAAAAAGCAGGACTATCCTAAAATAAAAAACTCTTGAAATTTAGTACAAATCTCAAGAGTTTTTTTATGGTCTCTTTTTAATTATAACTCATTTACAAATTCTAATTTAGGTAAAACAGCCATTTTTTTCTTTTGGATCAATTGCATTTTACACAAAATTTTATCGAGCATCTTTACTGCCTTTCCAATATATGGACCTTTATTTAACATGACGCACTCTACACGTTGGGACATTGCGGCATCGGTAATTTCAGCTCTTGTTGGAATTCCTTTTTTTGCTAAATTTTCCAATACTTGTGTAGCCCATATATCAGGTAAATGTGCGGCTTCACTAATACGCAATATTTCTTCTTGAATAACGGCAAAATCTTTCCAGCCAGTTTCAATAGCCAAATCACCACGCGCAATCATAACTCCTATCGGGTAATTTTCCATTGCCTTTAATAAAATATTTGGCAAATTTTTAAAAGCTTTTTTTGTTTCAATTTTTAAAACAATACTTAAATTGGCTTGTAGTTTTTTAAGTTCATTAAGTAAATCTTCAACATCATTTTTTGAGTTCACAAATGAAAAATTAACAGCATCGGCATTTTTAGCAATAAATTTTATATCTTCTTTATCTTTTTCAGTCAAACCATTGATACCTAAATCACTGTTTGGCAGGTTAATTCCTTTATCCGCTCTAAGTTTACTACCGCTTTTTTTTGCATTGGTAATTTCAATCAATAAAAAATCTGTTTCAACTTCTTTTATAATTCCTTCAATTTTACCATCATCAAAATAAATTAACTCATCTTTTTTTACTTTAGAAAATAGGTTAGGCAGCGTACACGAAATATGTGCATATTCAATTAAATTATCTGCTTCATCGTATTTAGCAGGTTGGCCTAAAATAGGTTCTTTATTTAATCTTAAGGTACCGCCTTCAAATAAAAAGAGTACTTCTTCTAAAGGTAATATTTCGTGAACTGTATGGATTTCTGAAGTCGATTTTTTTTCTAAAAACACAGTTAATTGAGTTCCGGTAGTTACAAAAGCAGATTGAGTGCAAGATGCCCATCTTCCAAGACCTTGCTTGCCTTCTACAGTTATTTTACAATTTTTATTTCTAGAATCTAAAAAGGTTATATAAGATCCTTTTCTGGTTTTTTTTAGCCATTTTTTATTTACAGGAATTATTGCATCGACTTCTATATTGTTTGGAGGAAGCATTCCATAAGGTGCTAGCCACACTTTTGCAGGTGCAGTAACTTGTCCTAAAGTATTTCGTTTCGGTTTTATATGAATTACTTTGTAGCCGGGTTTCATTTTGCCGGTTCTTAATTTTGGACCACCCAAATCCATCATTATTTTACAATTTGGATTTGCTTGCTTTGTGTTTTTTATAATTTGGCTCCAAATGGTTTCATTGTCATGAGCACAATTTATTCGCACACAATCCATTCCTAAATCAGTTAGGTTTTTTGCAAATTTTTTATCTTCTGCAGCAATAATTGGCTGCGTTACCATAATGCGAGTTCTGCGATTTCGGTTTATTTCGCCAAATAATGCGTTGGTATGTTTTTTTAATAGTTGTTTGCTTTCTCTTTTTGTTAAGTAATTATGTGTGTTTTCAACATCTTCAATTTTTAACAAGTGATGGATAATTGTTTTGTAAATAAGTAAGTTATGTAAAACACTACTTTCTGAACTTGAAGTGTTTGGAAGTCCAACTTTACTTAATTTATCTTGAAAAACATCGTAGTCAAAACTTCTGAGCGCTAAATAATGAATTAAGTTTTTGGCACTTTCAGCATAGTTTGGATGAACACTTGTAATTTTATTTTTATAAGTGTTTTCATATTCAAAGATTCTCTCTAAAATTAAATCTATCTGAATACGAATTTCTTCCAGTTTTTCAGTTTCAAAAAGCATAATTAAAAAATTACCTTAAAAATACCATTATAAATATAATTATACTAGTTAAATCAGTAAAAATATGTTAATTATTATTTCCGTTTTTGTCCGCGAGTTAGGGGTTTTTTATATTTTTTTACAAGTTCCCTTCGGTAAGAACCGCCTAAATTTACTTTTTTATTTTTTTCGCTTTTCTCATGAAAAGCTGATTCTGTAACTTCAGCCTTTCTTTTCTTTTCATTGGAAAGTTCAAGTTCCGATCTTGGAATCTCCTCATCAATCAACTGGGTTGAAATAATAATCTCTTCGGGAAGGTCAAAGACATCAATTTCCCTTTTCATTAACAATTCAATTTCACCCAAATAATCGGCTTCTGCTTCCGTAAATAAAGAAATTGAAGTTCCTAATTGCTCTGCGCGACCAGTTCTTCCAATTCGATGAATATAATTTTCGGGTTCTTTAGGAATGTCAAAATTTATGACATGACTTACATTTGTTAAATCCAAACCACGGGCAATAATATCAGTTGCTATTAAAACTGAAACACTGCCTTTTTCAAATTTTTCTACCGACCGCAAGCGATAATTCTGCGTTTTGTTGGAATGAATCACCGCCACTTGTTTTGGAAGCGTAATGTGCATTTCATCAAAAAGAATGGTGGCTTGTTTTTTGTTTTTTACAAAAACCAATACTTTATGAAACGTTTTTTTATCTTGCAGGATATTTTTTAAAAAGTTGACTTTTGTATAAAAATTTGGAACCGGATAGGCTTGTTGCCGAATGGTATCTAGCGGGCTTCCGCTGGTTGCGACTTCAATTTTAACGGGAGATTTAAAAAAGGTATCCAGCAAATCATCAACTTCTTTGGTTAAAGTTGCCGAAAACAAAATGCTTTGGCGTTTTTTAGGCAGCAAATCCATCAAGGTAATTAATTGTGGCCTAAAACCAAGGTTCATCATCTCATCAACTTCATCAATCACAAATTTTTGAATAAATTTCAGTTTTAAAACGCCGTCCAGAGCCAAATCCAGCAAACGACCTGGAGTTGCAACTAAAATATCAACACCTGCGTGCACCATCTGTTTATCGGTATTTATATTGGTGCCGCCGTAAATTCCGGCAAATCGAACATTCATATAAGGAGTAAGACTTTTAATGTCTTTAACCACTTGAACCACCAATTCTCGGGTTGGAACAACAATTAAAACACGAGGATGTTTTTGATCAGAGTAGGTATGCTGTCTTAATATTGGTAGCAAATAAGCAAATGTTTTGCCTGTTCCTGTTTGTGCAATGCCAACCATATCTTTACTGCTCATAATTACCGAAAATGCTCTTTCTTGAATGGGAGTCGGAACGGTAATGCCTAAGTCATCCAAAGCATTAATCAAAAATCGGTTTAAATTTAAATCGGAAAAGGTCATTATTCTATTTTTTGCAAATGTAATACTTAATAAGTTAGAAAGTTAGAAAGTTGGAAAGTCGCCAGGGCATTCGCTTTTAAAAATTTTGAAATACCGTTGCAAAGACTTATGTTTGCAGTGTAAATGGTAGGCGGTCTGCCATTAAAAAAAAATGACCACAAACGGCCCGGAATTAGAAAACTTACTAGTCAAAGATTGCTTCA
>JAENXD010000081.1 GCA_016649745.1 Flavobacteriaceae bacterium
AGTGACCTAGTTTTTGCAAGTTGGCAGAAAAATTAGGAAACTTCAATAATAAAATGAGATATTTGTTAATTAATCACACAAAATTAATGAGAAAGATAATAGGATTAACGCTAATGATTTTTATGACATTTGTAAAAATGAATGCGCAAGAAAATCGCAATCCAATAACAACAGCCACTCCGTTTTTATTGATAGCTCCAGATGCACGCGCAGGCGGTATGGGAGATGTTGGTGTGGCAACTTCACCAGATGCATATTCACAGCATTGGAATGCCTCAAAATTTGCATTTATGGATTCGCAATTTATGTTGGGCATTGTTTATACGCCTTGGTTACGGGAATTGATAAATGACGTTTTTGTTGGAGGTTTCTCATTTGCAAATAAGATAGATGAAAGAAGCGCTTGGGCGGCAAGTTTAAAATATTTTAATTTAGGAGAAATTGAACTTCGTCAAACAGGCGACCCAGACGAGGTGCCCACAATTGAAAAATTAAATGAATTTTCTTTAGATGGTTCTTATGCTTTAAAATTAAGCGAAAGCTACTCAATGGGAGTAACTTTGCGTTATATTCGTTCCGATTTAGGGATTGAATCCGCAAATTCAACCATAAATCCGGTAAATACTTTTGCCGTTGATGTTTCAGGATATTATGTATCTAATGAACAGCGTTATGGTAATATTAATGGGGTATGGAGAGGTGGTTTCAATGTTTCAAATATTGGTCCGAAAGTTTCCTATACAAATGACGGACAAGAGAATTTTATCCCAACAAATTTAAAAGTGGGCGGTGGATTTGATTTTATTTTAGACAGGAGCAATAATGTAAGTATCAATGTGGAATTTAATAAATTATTAGTTCCTACGCCAAGCGTTTCCATAAATGATGATGGTGAAGCGCCTTATAGACAAGAAGACGTGAATTTCTTTAACGGTATTTTTAAATCGTTTGGTGATGCACCAGGAGGATTTAGTGAAGAACTTAAGGAAGTTACTTGGGGCTTGGGAGCTGAATACATGTACAACAATTCTTTTGCATTGAGAGCAGGTTATTTTAATGAAAGTAATCTAAAAGGAGTGCGTAAATATTTAACGATAGGTACAGGGTTTAAATTTAAAAGTTCAAAATTGGATATTTCCTATTTATTTAATACTTCTGAAATTAAGAATCCTTTAGAGAATACGCTTCGATTCTCCTTGGCATTTGACTTTGGAAATTCATTCTAAACAAAAGAATTAATATGTCTTGTAATTAAAATTTTTGATGAAGAAAGTTGAACTAAAAACTCAGATTACCATTTTTGATTCAGTTGAAGAACTGCCAACAATAGTAAAAGATTTAATGGATAAAGCCATTGAGGCCAAACAAAATGCATATGCACCCTATTCTAAGTTTAAAGTTGGCGCAGCCATGCTTTTGGAAGATGGAACCATCATAACAGGAAACAATCAGGAAAATGCAGCATATCCATCAGGAATGTGCGCCGAGCGCGTTGCCATTTGGAAAGTTTCCTCTGAATTTCCCCATAAAAAAATATTGAAGTTGGCTATTTCAGCAAGTTCATCAACCCAAATTCTTAAAGAAGCTGTTGCGCCTTGCGGTGCTTGCCGACAAACTTTATCGGAATACGAAATCAAGCAAAAAGCTAAAATTGAAGTTTATTTTATGGGTGAAGTTGGTGAAATTATTAAAACTGAATCTGTATTAGATTTGCTTCCGATAGCTTTCGATAAAACTTTTTTATAAAAAATTGAATGAAAAAGGATATTGAAAATCGAGAGGATATTTACTTGTTTGTAAAAGAGTTTTATGTAAAGTTATTAAATGATGAGGTTATGCATCATTTTTTCGCAGCGTTTACCAATTCAGAATTGTTAGAGAAACATTTACAAATATTGGTCGATTTTTGGGATAATATTCTATTTTATTCGGGAACATATCAAAGAAATGCTATGAAACCTCACTTGGATCTACAGGCAAAAAAACCTTTTAAAGCAGAACATTTTAAGCTGTGGCTTTTGCATTTCAACAATACAATTGATGAACATTTTAAGGGTGAAATTGCCCATGCAGCCAAATCTCGCGCACTCTCTATTGCAACAGTAATACAAATTAAAACAGCGGAATTGGGGAAGCAATAAAAAAACTTGTTATATTTGCATTTTAAATAATGATAATGGCAATAAACTCAGTAATTACAGGAACAGGAAGCTATGTTCCAACAGTGGTTAAAAAAAATTCAGATTTTTTAACCAATCAATTTTTGAATGATGACG
The DNA here is from genome assembly GCA_016649745.1 of Flavobacteriaceae bacterium. Classification (GTDB taxonomy): domain Bacteria; phylum Bacteroidota; class Bacteroidia; order Flavobacteriales; family Flavobacteriaceae; genus Lutibacter. The sequence goes on from JAENXD010000081.1 coordinate 2,277, forward strand.
GAACACCTTTTGGCTATGAGAATGAGGTAATTATCGAAAAATTTAGAGCAATTACGGGCATTGAGGAGAGACGATATGCGAGTCCTGAATTAAATTCATCCGATCTGGCATTTTTTGCTGCTGAAAAAGCGATTGCAGATGCTGGAATAGACAAGGAAGCGTTAGATTATATTATTTTAGCTCATAATTTTGGAGATGTAAAAAGCACCTCCTTCCAAAGCGATATATTGCCAAGTTTGGCTTCAAGGGTAAAACACAAATTGGGGATTAAAAATCCGAATTGTGTGGCTTACGACATTCTTTTTGGATGTCCGGGATGGATTCAAGGTATGATTCAGGCAGAAGCATTCATCAAATCCGGGATAGCCAAAAAATGTTTGGTAATTGGGACAGAAACACTTTCAAGAGTTTTAGATGAGCATGACCGGGATTCTATGATTTATTCGGATGGGGCAGGAGCCTGCATTGTTGAGGCAGTAGAAAGCGATTCTAAAATTGGTATTTTAAGTTTTGCCTCACAAACCCATACTTTTGAGGAATGCTATTATTTATTCTTTGGAAAATCGTTCAATAAAATCGGCGATGAGCATATTCGGTATATAAAAATGCACGGCAGAAAAATTTATGAGTTTGGGTTGAATTTTGTTCCAATGGCAATGAAAGAGGCGTTGGATAAAAGTGGCGTTGATATTAAGGATATTAAGAAAATACTGATTCATCAGGCAAATGAAAAAATGGATGAGGCCATTATCAAGCGATTTTACAGATTGTGCGATACGCAAATTCCCGAAGCGGTGATGCCAATGAGCATTCATACTTTAGGAAATAGCTCTGTAGCCACAGTAATCACGCTGTTCGATTTGGTAAAACATGGAAAGCTTAAGCCGCACAGCCTTAACAAGGGAGATACGGTGTTGATGGCTTCTGTAGGAGCTGGAATGAATATTAATGCAATGGTTTATAAATATTAAAACCAATAAATAAAGTATTAGAGAGCCCGTTTTACGGGCTTTTTTTATGCCTAAATATTGTTAGAAACCTTTAAAATAGCAGGTGCTAAATAGTTAAAAATAGTGGATGCCGTAAACGTTTCGTAACCCGTTTTGGGTAAAGCAATATCGGCCGTTTTGCCATGCAGGTAAACACCAAATATTGCAGCATTTAGGGGCTCATAGCCTTGGGCAATAAGTCCGGTAATGATTCCTGTAAGCACGTCGCCGCTTCCGCCGGTGGCCAGTGCAGGATTTCCCGTGGAATTAAAATACATATTGTCATCTTGAATAACAACGGTATACGCCCCTTTTATTACCATGATTACCGAGTATTTTTTGGAAAATGCTTCTGTCTTTTTTAGTTTTTCATAATCGTTTTCCCAAGCGCCGATTAATCGTTCCAGTTCTTTTGGATGTGGCGTTAAAACGGTATTTTTTGGCAAAAAGTTAAGCAACAATTGGTTTTTGGAAAGCAGGTTAAGTCCATCGGCATCAATAACCAATGGAAGTTTATTCTCTTTAATGAAATTTTCAAAACCTTGGGCAGTTTTTTCTGCAGTTCCCATTCCCGGACCAATGCCAATAACGGTTGGATTGGTTTTAAAATTAAAATAGGTCAAAACCGAATCGGTATCTACTTCAACCATAACTTCAGGAACCGAAATTTGTAAAATATCATAACCACATTTAGGAATATAGGCAGAAACCAATCCGCTTCCAATTTTTAAAGCTGCTTTGGAAGCCAAAGTAACCGCTCCCATTTTACCATAACTTCCGCCAATGATAAGCGAATGCCCATAAGTGCCTTTATGACCCCATTTATTTCGGGATTTGTATAAACCAATAATTTCAGTTTTAGTAATAAAGTGAGCTTTTGGTTTTAAACTTCGGATATAATTTTGGTCTAAACCAATATCAATAACCTCCCATGTATTTACGAAATCATTATTTTCCGGTAACAAAAAAGCCGTTTTCGGTGTTTGAAAGGTTAAAATATGGCTGGCTTTTAAAACGGTCTTTTTATCAGAAACCGATTTATCTCCAAATAATCCTGAAGGAAAATCAATGGCTACTGTAAAAACTTTTTTATTGTTAAGGTATTGTATTAATTCTTTGGTGAATCCTTCCGGACTTCTAGTTAGTCCGTTTCCAAATATCGCATCAACTACAATATCTTTAGAAGTGATTTCAGGAAAGTTATTTTCGCTTTTCAGGTCGATTGGCGTTTGTCCAATTTCTTTTAGCCTTTGGTAATTTATTAAAAATTCTTCCGTTTTTTTATCGCTAAAATTAACAATATAGCAATTTACGCGATAGTTATGCAGGTGTAAATGTCTGGCGATAACCAATCCATCACCACCATTATTGCCGATACCACAAAACACATGGATTTGAATACTTTCTCCCTGAAGCCTGTTGTGCAGCCATTGAAAACAACTTGTAGCTGCATTTTCCATTAAGTCAACGGAAGTTATTCCGGCATTCTTAATGGTTGCTTTGTCGGCTTTTTGTATTTGTTTTGACGAGAGGATAAACATAGAAGTTAAAAAGTTAAAAGTTAAAAAACGGTTACTGAGCGTGGTTACTGAGCGTAGCCGAAGTAAAAGTTAAAAGTAATATGTTAAAAAAACTCAGAACTCAAAATTCAACACTCAGCACTAAAAACTCACAACCAACAACTATCCTTTAAAAACGCCCATATTTGCGTATTTTTCCATCCGTTTTTTTACGAGTTCTTGAGCAGATAATTTTTTTAGCTCATTATAGGCTTTCAGAATTGTTTTTTCAACTTCTTTAAATGCAGTTTCTCTGTCAAAATGGGCACCGCCAAGAGGTTCTTTAATGATTCCGTCAATCAATTTTTGTTTTTTCATGTCTTCCGCAGTCAATTTTAATGCTTCCGCGGCTTCTTCTTTGTGTTCCCAGCTTCTCCATAAAATAGAGGAACATGACTCGGGAGAAATAACGCTGTACCATGTGTTTTCCATCATATAAACACGGTCTCCAACACCAATTCCCAAGGCACCTCCTGAAGCGCCTTCACCAATTACAACAGTAATAATAGGCGTTTTTAAACGGGTCATTTCAAAAATATTTCGGGCAATGGCTTCACCTTGTCCGCGCTCTTCCGCTTCCAATCCAGGATAGGCTCCTGGCGTATCCAAAAAAGTAACTACCGGAATACTAAATTTTTCAGCCATTTTCATTAAACGCAATGCTTTTCTATAGCCTTCCGGATTAGACATTCCAAAATTTCTGTATTGGCGTGTTTTGGTGTTATATCCTTTTTGTTGGCCAATAAACATGAACGATTGATCTCCTATTTTTCCCAATCCGCCAATCATAGCTTTGTCGTCCCTAAATGTTCGGTCGCCGTGCAATTCCATAAAAGTGCTTCCAGAAAGTGCCGTGATATGATCTAAGGAATATGGTCTGCTGGGATGACGAGAAAGTTGTACCCTTTGCCAGGAAGTAAGGTTTTTATATATTTCGTTTTTGGTTTTTAGCAATTTTTTTTCAATGTTATTACAACTTTCGGTCATATCAACATCACTTTCTTTACCAATTAAAACGCATTTATCAAATTGTTCCTCTAATTCTTTAATTGGCAATTCAAAATCTAAATATTCCATATTTTAAAGTTTGGATGAACTACAAATATAACAACTAATCAATTTTAGAAAGTTAAATTATAGTCTTTTTTTTATTTTTTAAAATTCCGTTGATGACTACAATCAATAAAATGACGGCCGCCCCAACATAAAATTGTGTGCTCATTTTTTCTTTTTCCCCAAATATAATTACGGCTAAAATGATTCCGTAAACAGGTTCTAAATTTAAAGTAAGTATTACGGTATATGGGGTTAAGTTCTTCATTATTTTTACTGAAACAATAAATGCATATGCCGTGCAAATGCTGCTTAATATTAATAAATAAATAAAATCCGAAGATTTTAAAGCAAACTGTTCAAAGGAAAAACCTGTCGTTGCTAAAATAAAGAGTGTTATAAATGCGACACCAAAAAACAATTGGTAGAAGGAAATTACTTCCGCAGTGTATTTTCTTACATATAAACCGTTAAGGACTGTAAACAATACAGATAAGAATGATGCGAGCAAAGCATAAACAATCCCTAAAGTATAGTTTCCTTCAACGTCTAAAATTAAATATAATCCGGAAATTACAATCAATCCAAACAACAATTCCAAGAAATTAATTCTTCTTCTAAAAAATAAGGGTTCAATAAATGAAGTAAATAGAGCTCCAGTACTCATGGCAATTAGTGCAACCGATACATTGGCGACTTTTATTGCGGAGAAAAAAAAGATCCAATGAACGGCGATAATAACACCGCCAAGAAAGAATTTTAATAAGGCTTTTGGACCTATTTTTAAAGATTTTTTCTTAATTACAAAATAGATAAATACAAAAATTACAGCGAAGAGCATTCTGTACCAGACTAAAGGAATGGCGTCTATACTAATTAAAGCTCCTAAAATAGCGGTAAACCCCCATATAAACACCAAAAGATGGAGATGAAGGTAATCTTTTAGCTCAGTTTTTGGCATTCCGAAGATATAAATAGACTGCTAAGGCTCCAAAGGCAATATTAGGCAGCCAAACCACAAACAATGAATTTGTATTGGCTCCTGCACCCAAAACTTCAGCAATTTTTAATAAAAATACATATACAAACATGAGGGAAATTCCAATAGCTAAATTTACGCCCATGCCTCCTCTGCGTTTTTTTGAGGACAGTGAAACTGCTAAAAATGTTAATATATAAGAAGAAACCGGTAAACTGGTTCGTTTATGAAGCTCAACCAAATACACATTTAAATTACTGACGCCTCTATCTTTAGAAGTATTGATAAATTCATTTAATTTTATGGAATTCATTTCTTTGGCCATATAATCAACATAAATTAAATCTTCTGCAGTAAAACTAAATGCTGTATCTAATTTTGAACCTGATTCTATAATATCTCTATCGTTTAAAAGGAATCTTTTTTTATAGTTGGTTAATTTAAAAGTACTGTCTTTTTCAACCCAACGAACATTATCTGCAAACAGTTTATATTTTAGTTTTGTGCCTTCAAACTTTTCATAAGAAAAACCATAACCCACTTTAGTGTCAACGGAATAGCTTTTCAAAAAAACATAATCATTTGGCCCTAATTGTAAATTAATATTGGTTAAATAGCTTTCATTTAATTTTTTTTTTGCCAAATAGGTTCTGTGAAATTCTTCAAATGTTTTATTGCTGTTTGGCACTGCAAAATGGTTCATTACCAAAGCAATTACAGTGACAATGGTAGCGCCAATAAAATAGGGTCTCAAAAACCGCGTAAAAGATATTTTAGCGGAATGGATTGCAATAATTTCAGTGTTTTCTGCAAGTTTTGAAGTGAAAAATATGACCGCGATAAACAAGGCCAAAGGCAAAAATGTGTTGCCATAAATAATGATAAAATTTAAGTAATAGTCCTTAAGAATTGTGCCTAATGATAAATCCGCATGGCGCAAAAATTTATCGACTTTTTCAGATACATCAATAGCAATCGCAATGGGGATTAACAAAGCCAATACCAATATAAGTGAACTAAAATATTTTTTTAATATGTATTTGTCAAGTATTCCCAATGAATTGTTTATTCGTTGAATTGTTTAATCGTGTAACTGTTTCCCATTAACTTCGCTCAAGGTTACAAATTGTGTAATTGTTTAACTAATCTTAGTATCTAGTATCAGGTATCCCGTATTAAATTATCAATTGTCAATTTTTTACATCCTGTTGTCCATTTGTTTTATCACCTTGTTTTTCCAAGGCGTAAAATCTCCGGCTAATATATGCTTTCTTGCTTCACGAACCAACCACAAATAAAACCCTAAATTATGAATGGAAGCTATTTGTTTGCCAAGCAATTCCTTTGAAATAAATAAATGGCGCAGATATGCTTTTGAATACATTTTGTCAACAAAGGTAATATCCATTTCATCAATAGGAGAAAAATCATTTTCCCATTTTTTATTTTTAATATTTATGGTGCCATTTGCGGTAAATAACATGCCGTTACGGGCATTTCTGGTTGGCATGACACAATCAAACATATCAATTCCCAAGGCAATATTTTCCAAAATGTTAGCAGGTGTGCCAACGCCCATTAAATAACGGGGTTTGTCTTCTGGTAAAATTGCAGTAACAATTTCAGTCATTTTATACATTTCTTCTGCCGGCTCTCCAACTGAAAGTCCACCAATGGCATTTCCTTCAGCACCAACGGAAGCAATAAATTCAGCAGATTGTTTTCTTAAATCTTTATAGGTGCTTCCTTGTACGATAGGGAAAAAAGCCTGACTGTAACCATATTTTAAAGGAGTTTTTTCTAAATGCACGATGCAGCGATTTAGCCAACGATGTGTCATGTGCATGGATCGTTTTGCATAACTGTAATCGCAAGGATAAGGAGTGCATTCATCAAATGCCATGATTATGTCTGCACCTATGGTTCGCTGAATTTCCATGACATTTTCAGGCGTAAAAGTGTGATAAGAACCATCGATGTGACTTTTAAATTTCACGCCTTCTTCCTTAATTTTTCGATTTGCCGAAAGAGAATACACTTGATAACCACCGCTATCGGTTAAAATATTTCGATCCCAATTCATAAATTTATGCAAACCGCCGGCTTGCTCTAAAATAGTTGTTTGCGGACGTAAATATAAATGGTAGGTATTTCCTAATATAATATCTGGATTTATTTCGTCTTTTAGTTCGCTTTGGTGTACGCCTTTTACGGAACCAACGGTTCCAACAGGCATAAAAATAGGCGTTTCAATTTCTCCGTGATCAGTCGTAATTACACCAGCTCTAGCCTTGCTCTGCGGGTCTGTTGTTTTTAATTCAAATTGCATAGTCGGCAAAGATACTGATTAGAATTAAAGTAGAAAGTATAAAGTTAGAAAGTATAAAGTTTAAAGTGAAAAGTTGAAAGTAAAAAGGCAATAGGCAATAGGCAATAGGCAATAGTTCAAAGTAAAAAGATAGTAGGCAGTAGGTAATAGCGAAAAGTGAAAAGGCAAAAGGCAAAAGTTCAAAGTTGAAAGTAAAAAGGCAATAGGCAATAGGCAAAAGTGAGAAGGGAAAAGAGAATAGAAAAAGTTAGATATTAGAAGTTAAAACTCAAAAAGAACCAATATACAAAAATAACTCTAGGCACTCCAAACTTTTTTGACCGCAAGACCACAAGACAAAAGTATAAAGTTCAATTTTCTATTTATTTTTATGTGCATCTATTGAGGCTTCTTCTGTTTTGGAGGAAACCGCAATCATTTTATTGATTAGAAGCATCTCTTTTTCCGTTAATTCTCGCCATTTACCAACTTTTAAATCCTCTAAATTAACATTCATGATTCGAGTTCGCTTTAGGTTGGTTACTTCATAATTTAAATAATCGCACATTCTTCGAATTTGACGGTTTAAGCCCTGAGTTAATACAATTTTAAATGTATAATCATTTAATGGTGTGACTTCACATTTTTTTGTGACCGTTCCCAAAATTGGAATTCCACTGCCCATTTTTTGAATAAATGTTGAAGTAATTTGTTGTTTAACAGTTACTATATATTCTTTTTCATGATTGTTTCCGGCTCTTAAAATTTTATTCACAATATCACCGTCATTCGTTAAAAAGATCAATCCTTGAGATGGTTTATCTAACCTGCCGATAGGAAACAGCCTTTGTGGATGGTTGATGAAATCTACAATGTTTTTGCGTTCTTTTAAGTCGGTGGTGCAAACAATGCCAACAGGTTTGTTAAAAGCAATGTATAAAGTTTTGGGTTTTGTATTTAATGGTTTTCCGTTAATATGAACAACATCGCCTTCAAAAACACGATTTCCTAATTGGGCAATTTCACCATTAATGGTAACACGGCCTTCCATAATAAATTTTTCCGCTGCTCTTCTCGAACAAATTCCTGAACTACTGATGTATTTATTTAAATTAACCGAGTTTTCGTTTGTTTCTTCCACCATTATTTATTTCAAAATGCAAAGTTACTAAATAAACCACGCCACAATAAATCAATGAATGAGAATTTAGCCATTAAAAATTCAACGAAGTTTTAAGCCTGCTTTTAAAGATTCAAAATTTCAACCTATCTTTGAGGGATGTTAATGTGGTAAAATTTGTATTATTTATTATTAAAGGAATCGTTAATAATAGGTTTCATTTTAAACAAATTAACTTAATATCTCACCATCAAATTATTAATAAAGTATCATGAAAAGATTAGTCAATTATTTATTAGAAGGATTATTATATATCGCACCGTTAACAATAACAGCCTATATTATTTATTCGGTTTTTATGTTTATGGATGGACTGTCACAAGATATTCTTATCAAATTTTTTGGTATAAAAATACCGGGTTTAGGCGTGTTAACGCTGCTGATATTCTTAATTTTTGTGGGATTTCTTGGAAGAACTTTTATCGCGCAGCCTCTAAAGTCGGTATTTCATAGAGTGATTGACAGAGTTCCTTTGGTAAAATTTGTTTATTCCTCTTTTAACGACTTGTTTTCTGCATTTGTAGGTAAAGAAAAGAAGTTTAATCAGCCGGTTTTAGTAAAAGTGAACTTAAGCTCCGATCTTGAAAAAATAGGTTTCATTACGGAAGAAAATTTACTTCTATTAGGAGAAAAAGACAAAGTTGCGGTGTATTTTCCGCATTCCTACAATTTTTCTGGTGAGCTGTTTATTGTGCCAAAAGCCAATATTAGAGCCATAAACATAAGTTCCAGCGATGTGATGAAATTTGTGATTTCTGCCGGATTGACAGGATGGGAGAAAACCTAAGTTTAAAAATAAGAAACAGGATTGCTTTTTGCAGTCCTGTTTTATTTTACGGATCTTCAATAAGTTATTATTTTTTCACAGCCTTTACTATCACAAAAGAACCTTCTCCAAAGCCTTTTTTTGGAAGCTGGATTTCTTTTATTTCATCTAGAGTTCCAAACAGTATTTGGTTGTATTCAATATTTGTAAATCCTACTTGCTTTAATAATTTAGTTACGTAAGCAACTGAATAAAAATTAGCATACCTAAAAAAGGTGCTTCACTTTCTGTTTTCTTCATAGGTTTTTCCAATTTTTTGATCTTTATCAATAAAACCAATAATAATGCTGCCTTCAGGTTTTAAAATCCGAAAGGCTTCTTTAAAAGCCTGTTTAGCATTGTGTAAATGGCAAATAGTGACAAAGATACTGCACTAAAAAAAAACTCATTTCACTAATTAACCCAAAATAACCAATCAATCTAAAATACCGAAAGTAACTTTTGTGACTACTCGGAATTGTGTTATTTTATTGCTGTTTACAGTCACTTGCATATCTTTGATATATACAGACTTAATATTTTTTACCGATTTAGAAGCTTCATTCACTACATTTTGGACGGCATCCTCAAAACTTATGGTTGAGTTTCCAAGAACTTCAATTACTTTTAATACTGACATAATATTTGATTTTTGATTAATAATATTTTTTGAAATTAAGAGTTAACTCTCTTTATTGCAATGATATTCCTCAAGATGTTTCTTATTTTTGGATGAGATTTAAACGTTTATATATTTTGGCTTGTACTTTCATGAATTTGAACAGTACAAATCCTATAAAATATAAGGATTCTTTAACACCTTAACAATGCATTCATGGGATATCCGGCATTTCTTCCGGGTCTAAAAACATATACCTTTCCTCCTTGCATAAAAGTGGAGACAGCACTTAAATCACTTAACGATGCATTATTTAATTCGTTTTTTTGTGAGTTGGCAGTACATTTTGCCCAAAAAAGCGTTTTTTTCACCAACCATTGCCAAATCCTTCATCCCTATTTCACTGAATTGTTTTATAAATGGGTTCACTTTTTAATTTTTATAAGGTTAATAATTGGCTTCATTAAAACTCAGTAAAGGGATATCGCCAAAGGATTCCATTTCTTTAACCAAATCTCTGTGGAATAATTTTCTGATAAATCCGCTTTTTTTTCGTTCAAGCATAGCAACTAAATCAGTATTATTACTAAACAAATAGGATCTAAGCGTGTTAAATATTTCTTGTGAATGCAATACTTCAAATTCTATTTTTTTGTAAGTAACTTTTTGTCTGACCATTTCTTCAAACCATTCCATTTTTAAATTTCCATCAGCCTTATCTCCAGCAATATGCACAACTTTAATATTGGCATTAAATTTTTTGGCAATTTGGGTAACTTTATTAATTGCGCCAATATCTTCTTCTTCAAAATCTGTCGCATATACAATGGTTTTAAGCTTTCCTGTGCTCACATTTGTTGGAATTGCCAATATAGGGCAAGGTGCTTTTTCAATAAGGTCGATGGAGGTGTCTCCCATAAAAAGCTCTTTCATTGTGCTTTCTTTTTTCATTCCAATAACAATCATAAACGCATTGTATTCTGAGGCTTTTAAAATTATTCCCTGAGAGGCGGAAATCCCTTCAAAAGCGTAAGTAATAACCTTCATTTCTTTCAACTCTTTGCCCAAATGTTTTTTGCAAAAATTTTTGAGCTTTCTGTTATGTTTTTGGAACGTTGTTTTTTTGAGATTATCATAAAAAATGTCAAATTCCATTCCCAGTATCAAGGGGAGTTCATAAATGTGGATTACCAATAATTGAGCCCCTATTTTTGAACTTATTTCGTGGGCGTATTTTACTGCGATTACCGCATTCTTCGAATAATCTGTGGCACATATAATTGTTTTCATCTCGATTATTGTTTAGTTGATTAACCATTAAAGATATTAATCTAAAATGTGGAATAGAATGATATGTCTCATTTTTATACTTTTTATAATTGATAATGGTCATTTTCTTGGGAGGAAGGCTTTACTAAATTTATTGTATTAATTTTGAAGTTTTAAATGGTCTTTAATCATTCAATATTTATATAAATCGGCTATTTTTTTAATTTAAAAACGAAACCATCATGAGCGATTTTAGAAACAGGCCAAACGGAACTTACATTTTTGAAACGGATTCGCAGCGTTTGTATGCACTCACTAAACACTGGGAATCGGACTTGTTGTTTTACAAAGACGATTTAAAATTTTTGAGTCAATTAATGAACAAATATTTTATTTGGATTTCAAAAAAGGAAGATATTGAGGCTGTGAGAAATATTCAGGTTAATATTGATAAAACGGAAATGCAATGTTCCGATTTGTTAAAAAGGGTGAATAATCAATTAAAGCATTCAGCAAATATGACAGACTATCCCTTTAAATATGATACTTATCAATTCCTGACTGAACAACAGCAACTTGAGAATGACATTACAAATTTTATAAAAGAATTTCGTGCCAATAGAAAAGAAGTTTTTACTGTTACGGAACATGTGACAGAAAGTGATGAGTTTATCCGAAACACATCGTTCAGTTAGTATTGCCAGACTAACTTTCTTATTTGTTTGTAATACTCAAGGTTATTTTAATTTTAAAAATACACTTTTAATAACGTTAAATTGGGGTGGTTTTTAATGGCTGTATTGTGCTTCCAATTTGGTTTTTCGCAAGATAGTATTACGCGCAGTTTAGATGCAGCCATCGAACAAGCCATTCAGAA
>JAENXD010000004.1 GCA_016649745.1 Flavobacteriaceae bacterium
TTCAATGTTCTGTTTTTTCATCATTTTTGCGAAAAAAGCAAAAATGTCGCCAAAACCATATTAATTCTTCTTTTCTACCCGGCGTTTAAACACCGGGCTAAAAACATTTTACCCCTCTGGGGTATTTCTTTAATAAATAATTGCCCCCTAACCCCCGAAGAGGGAATTTAAAGGTCCAAATTAAATTTTATATCAATAAATGAAATTTATAATGCCAAATACCATACTTTAAATTTGGTCAACGTTATTTACACATTGACAACATACATGTTGAACTTTTCTCTATTCTCTTTTCTCTTTCCGCTATTGCCTAATGCCTAATGCCTAATTTTCCTTTCTGACTACATTATTTTATCTCGAATATCTTATTGTACAAATGTTTGTATCTTGAAATAATCTCATCGCGTTTTGGTTTCATTGTTGGCGTAAGCAACCCATTGTCAATTCCCCAAACTTCTGGCGTAAGTTCAAATCGTTTTATCATTTCCCATTTGCCGAAATTTTTATTTCCAAGGTCTATTTCTTCTTGGATTCGGGCAATGATAATTGGATTTTGAATTAAATCTTTATTATTTTGCAATATTGGCTCATGATGAAGTTTGGCCCAGTTCCTTAAAAATTCAAAGTTAGGCTGTACAATTGCTGCCGGCATTTTTTGTCCTTCGCCAATCACCACAATTTGTTCTATAAATCGAGATTGTTTCATGACATTTTCAAGCAGGGCAGGAACAATGTATTTTCCTCCCGAAGTCTTAAAAATCTCTTTTTTTCGACCAGTTATTTTAATGAATCCATCTGCGTCAATTTCACCTTTATCACCAGTATGAAAATAATCGCCAGTCATGACACTTGCTGTTTTTTCAGGATCTTTATAGTAACCAAGCATAATATTTGGTCCTTTTACCAATATTTCACCGTCTTCGGCAATTTTAACTTCAACATTTCCAATGGGTTTTCCAACGGTGCCAATTTTAAACATATGGTCTTTATACATATTCACGGAAACTACCGGAGATGTTTCTGTAAGACCGTAGCCTTCCATAATGATCATTTTTGCCGCTGAAAACACACTGGTCAAACGTGGTTGCAATGCCGCACTTCCCGAGACCATAGTGGTTAAATTACCACCTAAAGCTTCTCTCCATTTCACAAATATTAATTTATTTGCAACAGCTAATTGTTGTTCATACCACCAACCATTTTTTCCATAAGGTTGATATTTTAAGCCCAATTCTACTGCCCAATAAAACAGTATTCTTTTTATTCCTTTTAATTCTGATCCTTTTGCGATGATGCCATCATATATTTTTTCCAGTAAACGAGGTACTACCGACATTAAATTTGGGTTGGTTTCTTTGATGTTTTCTCCAAGTTTTTCAATGGATTCCGCAAAATATATTTCAGTTCCGGAGTATTGATACAAATAATGCAACATGCGTTCAAAAACATGACATACCGGTAAAAAACTTAAGGTTCTTGTAGTTCCCAAAGCCAATGGCATTCTTGGAAAACTGTCCAATACATTGCTAACAATGTTGTTGTGTGAAAGCATCACGCCTTTTGGTTTTCCTGTTGTTCCTGATGTATATATAATGGTTGCTAAATCGTAAGGATTAATGCCGTCTTTTAATGCTTCAACTTCTGGCTGGTTACTTTCATCTTTTCCCAGCGTTAAAATTTCTTCCCAGTTTTTGCAGCCTTCAATTTCTTCAAAGGAATAGATTTCTTTTAAAGTGACTACATCATTTTTAACTGAAATTGCTTTGTCATAAAGCACTTGATCTGATAAAAAGCAATAGCTAACTTCGGCATGGTTAAAAATATATTTATATTCTTCTTCCGAAATTGTTGGGTAAATAGGGATATTGATGGCACCTATTTGCAATACGCCAATATCCAAAATATTCCATTCCGTTCTGTTGGCCGAAGATATAACGGCAATTTTATCGCCTGGTTTTACACCCAATCTCAGTAATCCTCTACTAATAGCATTGGCTTTATCAATATATTCCTGGGTTGAAGTCGAAACCCATTTTCCATTATATTTTGTAGAAAAAGCTTTTTCTAAATTGTATTTTTCAAGTTGGTAATAGGCGAAATCAAATAATCGGGTAACTTCTCTTGACATATTTATTGAGTTAATTTGTGTTCCTGCAAAGTATAAAAATTAAAGTGAATCCACAAGAGCGATTGTTGCATTTGTTAAAATTAATTTTTATAGATTTTGATGTACAGATGGCTATAGTTTTGGAAATAATTTTTCGTTTCATTTTTAATGTAGGCGTAAGTAAATTGTTTTCAGTGCTCCAACTTTCTTTAGTGAGTTCAAAGGCTTTCACTAGTTCCCAATTACCAAAATTTTTGTTTGTGATGTTAATTTCCTTTTTGAATTCTTTATTATTACTTTTTTTTGTGCTGTTGCTTTTACAGACTATATTTTCATTTAACTCTTTTTTAATTAAATTTGTGCATCTTTAATTGTTTTTTAATAACAACCAATAAGACCTTTTTAAAATCGTAAACCTCTTAAAAAAAATATGACTTCAATGTAGCGTTTTGTAATATTTTAACGTAATAGAAGTATATGTTATCAATTTTAAATTGATTTTATAAAATATTTAAGATAGTTTAACTTTAAAAAAAATTAAAAATGAACCGATATTTATTCTTTTTTGTAATAGCTATAATATTATCTTCATGTGATCTTAATAATGATTGTGGAGACTGTTTTACTCCTCCAAGACAATTTAATTTTGATTTTATTGATAAGGATACTTCAGAAAATTTATTTGTAAATGAAACTTTTAGTGAAGATGATATTATAATAAAAGATGAAAGTAACAATGAAATTGAATTTCAACTAATAAATTATAATGATAGTTATATTTTGTCATTAAATGAAATAGGTTGGGAACTTGACCCTAAAACTTACACAATTGAGTTAAGTCCTGAAGTATCAGTTGTATTTGACTTAGATATGGATAGTAATAGTGATAATTGTTGTACCTATTTCTTAGTGAAAGAATTTGATATTCAGGATTTTGAATATACTGAATCACCTTCAACAGGAATAATTCAAGTTAAGATTTAATTGAAATGAAGAAAACACTTTTTACATTTTTACCATTGTTCATTATTGTACTTTTGAACCTATCTTGCAGTAATAGTGATGATAAGAATAGTCCGCTTTTACAAGATGCTGTAAATCAAATACAAAATGAAGTTTTAAACGCAAAATTACGAATTAATGAAGAGGTATTTAATACAATAAATACCAACCGAACTAACAAAATAAGCAAGGGAGAAGCATATTCTATTAACAATGTAAAAAGAGTTGGTGATTTCCTGCAAATTAATCTATCCTATAGTGGTGGTTGTAAAATACACGATTTTGAAATTATTTGGGATGGAATTGTATATACAGATAAACCTTGTCATATGAACTTATTACTAATTCACAATGCAAATAATGACACTTGCGAGGCCTTAATAACAAAGACAATTGTTGTGAATTTAGAAGAATTGATTGGGGATGTTTTATATAAAGATAATTGTGCTTATCATATTTACAGTACCTACAATTCAAGTGAATTTGCTGATGCTGTCATTGAAGGTGTTAACTAATAAGTTTTAAATTTAACTAAATAATATTCAATGAGTTAATTAAGTTTAATTTGGAACAAGAGCTAGATAAACACATATATTTGGAAAACCTCATAACCCAATGCAAAAAAGGAAGTGTATTGCATCAGGAAATGTTGTATAAGCATTTTTATGGGTATGCTTTAAGTATTTGTAGGCTTTATACGTATTCTAATGATGATGCTGTTAGTATTTTAAACGATAGCTTTTTAAAAGTTTTTACTTCAATAAAAAAAAAAGGGTATAATAATTCAATACCATTCAAAAATTGGTTACGAAGAATTTTAATTAATACAGCAATTGATAATTATCGTAAAAATTCTAAACATCGATATCATTTAGAAATTGAAGAAAACGAACCAATATACACTGATACAAATAGTATAGATGATTTAAATGTTCAAGATATTTTGAAGCTATTGGATCAATTACCAGAAATACACAGAATGGTTTTTAATCTATATGAAATTCAGGGTTTTAATCATCAGGAGATTTCTTTAAAACTCAATATAGGAGAAAGTACGTCGAGAGTATTTTTAACAAGAGCAAAAAAGAAGTTAAGAGTTTTATTTAATAAAAACTTTTAAGTTAGTATGGAAGATAATTTTGATAAAATATTAAGAGATAAAATTAAGGAAGTTTCAAAAAATCAAGACTTCGCTTACAATCCGGAGCATTGGAGAATGTTGATGGCTAAAAAGAAAAGCAATAAAAAAAGAGTCCTTTTTTATTGGCAATTTGCTGCTTTTGTTTTAATAGCACTTTTAGCTGGCGGTTTAGGCAAATACTTCTTTCAAAACTCTAATCATATTAAACAAGAAATAATAATAGATACTAATAATGATTCATTGAGAATTGATACTTTAAAAAATAGTAGGGAAATTTTTATTACGTCGAGTAGTGTAGATAGTATAAATAATTTAGATAAAAAAAATAGTGTAATAGACTCATTATCAAATAATAATAAATCTAAAATTGAATCAATATTAAAATCTCATTCTAAAACCGAAATAGCAACTACTTCAAAACAGCGTATTTATCCAAAACAAAAGATTGAACCTAAAGATGCTGTAATAGCTGTTAATTCAGTCAAATTACACGATTCTATAGAAAAAAAATCTATTATTAATTTAAAGACTTTGTTAACTGAAGCAGAAATGATTGCTAAAAATGAGAATATTGATACTTTAAATGAATCAACAGACATGGCATTTGAAAGCGAAATAAAAAAACAGGATTCAACATTTATAAAACAAGGTTTAGTTGCTTTAATTGAGGAAGAAGAGACAGATGAGAAAAGTAAAAGAAGCGCTATAAAGTTTGGAATTGATGTATCTCCAATAATTAATTATACATCTGAAAATGAAAATTCAAATGTAGGATATTCAGGTGGCGTTTTAGTCGAAATTCCTATAGCTACAAATTTTGATATTAGTACAGGAGTTTATTATGCCAATCAAAAATTAGATTTAAATCAACCTAATGGATATTCATCGGATGTTGTTAGTGCAAAAAACTCAAGTCAATTAGTAACAAAAGAAGCTATTACAAAAGGATTAGAAATCCCTGTAAATGTTAAATATAATTTCTCATTATATAAAAAGAACGTATTTATTTCAGTTGGTTTTACTTCAACATCTTATTTTACAGAAGATATAGAAGCAAATTATCTAAAAAATGGCAGAACTGAAACAAGCACACAAGATCTTCTTGGGAATAATATTGTTAAGTATAAATTGGTGCAAACCGAAGAAAAAATTGTAACACCAAATAATTCTAATAACTTTAATTTTGCCAATATTTTAAATTTTTCACTTGGTTTGGAGCTTCCTTTAAATAATAATTATCAATCAATTATTATAGAACCTTATTTCAAATATTCTTTAAAACCTATAACAGCACAAAAAGTTGATTTTTCGAGTGCTGGTATACATTTTCGCTATAATTTTAGTTTTTCAAGAAAAAAATAAATGTATTTTGTAGCGTTCTGTTCCTTCCCAACGTATAGTAAATAATAGGTTAATAATTTAATTACAAAAAGTAGCGTCTCATATCCTGCTTTAAAAAAGCAGGATGAGATTTTATAGGATTGTAAAAATTTGAAAAACCTTATGAAAAGGAAAATTTGAAAGACATACGGAGTTGGCAACAATTTGACGCAATCAAATAAATGAATTTACATCTACTATATAAAATAAGAATTATGAAAAACAAAATTTATTTTATTACATTATTATTAATCGGTAGCTTAATATCTTCTTGCTCGTCTGATGATGAATTAAACTATCAAAATGATTTCGAAAATAGCCAAAATGCTTGGTTGAATTTTAAAGAATCATCAAACAATTTCTATAAGTATACGGTATCTGGAGGTTCTGTTTTTACGACTTATGGTTGGGAAACAACCATAACAGTATCAAATGGAATAATAATTCAACGAGATTTTACATATACTGGTAATCCAGAAAATATTCCTGAAGACAAATTAGAATGGACAGAAAATGAAAATGAAATAAACAGTCACGAATATTCAAGTGCTGCAGACGCTTTAACTTTAGACGAAATCTATAATAAAGCTGAACAAGAATGGTTAATAAAAAGAGATAATGCCAAAACATATTTTGAAACCAAAAATAATGGATTAATCTCACTTTGTGGTTATGTTGAAAACGGTTGTATGGACGATTGCTTTGTCGGAATTACAATTAAGAGCATAGAAGCTTTATAAAAATGCTAAACGATAAACCAGAGTAGAGAAAAATTGTCGCCAACAAAATATAATTTATGCTCAAATCAGATTTAGTACAAACCAACAAACATTCAACAAGTATTTTGACGCAACCTTTTACAGAATTTAAAATAAACTAATAAATCACAAAAATTATGAAAAAAGTTCAACAAACAACATGGTCAGTATTTTTTATTTTAATTTTATTAGCAATATTTTCCTGCTCGAAGGATAATGAACCAGAAGCACAATATAATGGATTTAATTTTGATGCAGGTATGGAGTTTTCTGTTTATAATTCTCAAAATGAAGACTTATTGAATCCAGAAAACCAAAGTCACTTGGATTCAGCGAACATTAAATTGTTCTACGTAATCAACGGAGAAAAAAAAGAGGTTTATAACCCAAATTTAGACAGTCCAAGAAATTTTATGATTTATAAACATGAAAATGATTATAGAATTAGAGTTTTTCTGAATCATTCTGAAACATCGTATAAACCAATTACTTATATTCAGTGGAACGATAGCGATACTGACACGATAGAAGTGTCTTATCAAAGGACCCAAAATGCAACCTTACAAAATAAAATTTGGTTGAATGGAGAACAGATTTGGGAACGAGGTGATAATACAATAGATCCTTACTTCGTGTTAACAAAATAACTATAGGTAACAAAGAACTGAGTTAAAAAATAAGTCTTTTTATATTAATCGATACAAATTTATCATGAGATAGTATCAAAAACAAATCTTACTTTAAATTTTCCAACCATTTTCTTGCATTCACAAATGCTTCTGCCCAAGGCGAAACGTCATCTTTTCTTCCAACAGGATAATAAGCCCAATTCCATTGAAAAATAGAACGTTCAATATGTGGCATCATCACCAAATGACGACCATCTTTTGAACTCATCATAGCAACATTATAATCGGAGCCATTCGGATTTGCAGGATATTCTTCATAACCATATTTAGCTACAATATGGTATTCTTTTTCTTCTAGAGGAAGGTTAAACTTCCCTTCGCCATGCGAAATCCAAACGCCTAAAGTGCTGCCGACCAAACTGGAGAGCATCACGGAATTATTTTCTTGTATGGTGACTGAAGTGAATCCGCTTTCGTGTTTGTGTGAATCGTTATGCACTAATTTTCCATGAACTTTGTGTTCCGGATTTATCACTTCCAATTCCATAAAAAGCTGACAGCCATTGCAAATTCCAACCGATAAAGTATCTTCTCTTTTGAAGAAATTATCCAAGGCTGTTTTTGCTTTTTCGTTGTATAAGAAAGCACCTGCCCAACCTTTTGCAGAACCCAAAACATCTGAATTTGAGAATCCGCCAACCGTACCAATAAACTGAATGTCTTCCAATGTTTCACGTCCGCTGATTAAATCGGTCATATGAACGTCTTTCACGTCAAAACCAGCCAGGTACATAGCATTTGCCATTTCACGTTCAGAATTGCTTCCTTTTTCACGAATGATGGCAGCTTTAGGTTTTTTCTCGTCATTACGAAGGAGAGTATCGACTGAAGTAATCTTTTCCTTTGAAGCAGATTGCTTCGTTTCACTCGCAATGACGTCTCCTAATTTCCCTGTAAAATGTTTTGGAAAAGTATATTTTAAAGGTTGATTTTTATAGTTTTCAAACCTTTCTTGCGCTTTGTTGTTTGCGCATTGTTTTTGATCTAATAAATAAGAAGTTTTATACCAAACATCGCGCAATTCGGGAATATTGAATTCCAGTGTTTTTTCTAGCGTTGTGATTGTGACTTTATCGCTTCTTACCGCATTTCCCAATTCAAAAAATTCAATATTTTTTTCATTTAAAATAGCGGGAAGTTCAGCATCATTACTTTGAAAAATAATTCCGCTGTTTTCAGCAAATAATACTTTAACAACATCTTTTTCCTGCAATTGGGAAATGTCAATATTCAATCCCACCATTTCCTGTGAGAAACACATTTCCAGCAAGGTTGTTATCATACCTCCTGCAGAGATATCATGTCCGGCTACAATTCGTTCTTCTTTAATTAATTGCTGAATGGCATTAAAAGCTCTTTTGAAAAAAGCCGCATCTTTAATGGTAGGTGTTTCTATTCCAATTTTATTTTGAGTTTGCGCAAATGATGAACCACCCAATTTATAGGTGTCATTTGACAAGTTGATATAGTACAATTTGTTTAAACCGTTTTTTTGAAGTACAGGTTCAACCACTTTTGTAATATCATCACAATGACCGGCTGCCGAAATAATAACGGTTCCGGGAGAAATCACTTCATCATTTGGGTATTTTTGCTTCATTGATAAAGAATCCTTACCTGTTGGCACATTAATTCCAAGTTCAATGGCAAAATCTGAAACCGCTTTTACCGCTTGGTACAAACGGGCATCTTCACCTTCATTTTTACAAGGCCACATCCAGTTTGCAGATAATGAAACAGAAGCTAAATTATTTTTTAAAGGTGCCCAAATAATGTTGGTTAACGCTTCTGCAATGGCATTTCGGCTCCCTGCCACCGGATCAATTAAGGCGGAAATGGGCGCGTGACCAATAGCGGTTGCAATTCCTTCTTTACCTAAATAATCTAAAGTCATCACGCCACAATTGTTTAAAGGCAATTGCAACGGACCTGCACATTGTTGTTTGGCAACTTTTCCGCCCACACAACGATCTACTTTATTGGTCAACCAGTCTTTACATGCTACTGCTTCCAATTGAAGTACTTGCTCTAAGTAGGTTGCAATGTTTCTTATATGGTATTCTAAATCGCCATAGTTGTATTTGATGGTTTTATCGGTCATCACTACTTTTGGCGAACTGCCAAACATAGCTGCCAAGGTAAAATCCATTGGTTTTTCACCTGTTGATTTTGATTTGAAAGTAAAACGATTGTTATTCGTTACTTCACCAACTTGGTACATGGGTGAGCGTTCACGATCCGCAATTTTTTGCAGTAATTCAATATCTTTCCGACCAATAACCAATCCCATTCTTTCCTGAGATTCGTTACCTATGAGTTCTTTTGCTGAAAGCGTAGGATCACCAATCGGCAATTTATCTAAGTCAATTAAACCACCGGTTTCTTCCACCAATTCCGACAAACAATTTAAATGTCCGCCGGCACCGTGATCGTGTATGGAAACAATTGGATTGATATCACTTTCAACCATGCCACGAATGGCATTTGCGGCACGTTTTTGCATTTCCGGATTGGAACGTTGAACAGCGTTTAGTTCAATTCCGCTTGCGAATTCACCTGTATCCGATGATGAAACTGCTGCGCCTCCCATCCCAATTCGGTAATTGTCACCTCCTAATATCACTATTTTATCTCCTGCTTTTGGTTTGTCTTTTAAAGCCTGATCTGCTTTTCCATAACCAATGCCGCCCGCTTGCATAATTACTTTATCATAACCTAATTTGCGTGAGCGTGCGCTGAGCGAAGCCGAAGTGGATTCTTCATGTTCAAAAGTTAAAACAGAACCGGCGATAAGCGGTTGGCCAAATTTGTTCCCAAAATCGGAAGCTCCATTTGAAGCTTTTATCAAAATATCCATTGGTGTTTGGTACAGCCATTTTCTTTCTTCCATACCTTTTTCCCAAGGTCTGCCCTGAGCGTGGTTGCTGAGCTGAGCCGAAGTAGAGTCGAAGGGTAAACGAGAATAGGAAGTCATATAAACAGCGGTTCCCGCCAATGGCAAAGATCCTTTTCCACCAGCCAATCGGTCCCTAATTTCACCGCCAGATCCGGTAGCAGCACCGTTAAACGGTTCTACGGTTGTAGGAAAATTATGTGTTTCTGCTTTTAATGAGATCACCGATTTAAAATTCTTTTTCTGATAGAAATCAGGTTTGTCGGCTGATTTTGGTGCAAATTGCTCAACTACCGGACCTTCAACAAATGCCACATTGTCTTTATAGGCGGAAACAATTCCATTTGGATTTATTTCTGAAGTTTTTTTGATCAGTTTAAACAATGAGGCTGGCATTTCTTCACCATCTATTACGAATTTTCCGTTAAATATTTTATGCCGGCAATGTTCTGAATTTACCTGTGAAAATCCGAATACTTCAGAGTCGGTTAATTTTCGACCCGTTTTTTTACTTAAACCATTCAAATAATCAACTTCTTCTTCGCTTAATGACAAGCCTTCGGATTTATTATAGGCAGCAATATCGTCAACTTCTAAAATAGGGGCAGGCTCAATATTTATGGTAAAAATGTCTTGGTTCAAAGAAGCATATTTTTGAAAAATCATGGGATCAAATTCGGCGTCTTTTGTTGAAGCATTAAATTCTTCAATTCTAAGGATTCCTTCAATACCCATATTTTGGGTAATTTCAACGGCATTCGTACTCCAGGGTGTTATCATGGCAGCACGCGAACCAATAAAAAAAGCATCCACAGATGCCTCAGCTAATTTTTCCTGATTCCCAAAAAGCCAGTTTAATTTTTCAATAGCTGTTAGGGAAAGTTCTTTTGACGTTTGTACAGCAACTATTTTACTGTTTTTGTTTCCAAAGAATTGGATCATAAATTGATTTTTTAGTGTATTGTTAGAAAGTGCAAATTTAACCAAAAAATAATATAAATATTAAAAGATTGAAAGATTAAAGCCCCTAACCCTCGAAGGGGAAATTAATGCCTGAAAGTAAAAAAGTAATTGCGAACTATCCCTTTATAATAAATTAAAATTCTAAAATCGGAAATCACAAATCGTAATTCAAGAATGCGTTAGCGATTGCAGCGGAAATCCTTTTTGGCGGTTTTTCACCGCTAAAAAGATTGAAACGGAAAGCGCGACCCGAAAGGGAACGCCCAAATCAATTGATAATTAACAATGAATAATTAAAAAGTGGAAAAAAACGACCAAAACAAATAAACATTTCAACGATTAAACGAATAAACAATTAAACACCAACTGTTAATTATTTAACAAAAAAACAGCTAATTGTAAATTATTAGAACAAGTAGTGCCCAAATCTTAAACAAATTTCTATATTTGTCAAATAATAACAATCAGAGAAATGAATTTTACACAAAACCACCATCATCATTTTCATAGTCGCACTCAAGTGAGTTGAAAATGTATTGTGTAAAAATTAAACATATATTTAAAACCCGTTTGAGTTCATCAAGCGGGTTTTTTCTTTAAAACTCATTGATTTACTCAAACACAGCAACAAAAAAAATAAAAATGAGTAAATTAAAAATCGCAGTTCAAAAAGCAGGAAGACTAAACGAAGATTCACTTCAATTGCTAAAAGATTGTGGCATTTCCATCGATAATGGAAAGGATCAGTTAAAAGCATCGGCAAGTAATTTTCCTTTGGAAGTTTTATATTTGAGAAATGGAGACATTCCTCAATATCTTAAAGATGGCGTGGTTGATATCGCTATTATTGGTGAAAACGTTTTGATTGAAAAAGGAAATGGAATTGCTATTATTGAGCGCCTTGGATTTTCTAAATGTCGCGTTTCTTTGGCTGTCCCTAAAGGAAAAAATTATAAAAACATCAACGATTTAGACGGAATGCGCATCGCCACTTCTTATCCGAACACGGTAAAGGAATACTTTAAGAAATTTAACGTAACGCCTGATATTCATATCATTAGCGGCTCTGTAGAAATTGCCCCAAGTATTGGTTTGGCCGATGCTATTTGCGATATTGTATCAAGTGGAAGCACCTTATTTAAAAATAATTTAAAGGAAGTTGAAGTGATGCTTAAAAGTGAAGCTGTTTTAGCGGTTTCGCCAACTATTTCTATGGAAAGTCAATTGTTACTGAACAAACTTCAATTTCGGATTCAGGCGGTGTTAAAGGCTAGAAAATCGAGATATATTTTAATGAATGCGCCCAATGATAAAATTGCCGAAATCATTAAAATATTGCCGGGAATGAGAAGTCCGACAGTATTGCCTTTGGCAGAAAAAGGCTGGAGTTCCATTCATACGGTAATTGAGAGAAAGATACTTTTTGGGAAGTGATTGATGAGCTGAAACAATTGGGTGCCGAAGGTTTACTGGTGGTTCCCATTGAAAAAATGGTTGTTTAAAGCCCCCTGACCCCCGAAGGGAGGACAGAGTGTAAATAAAATGTGTGGTACACATTTTTAGCGATTGGGCCAGCTGGCGAAGGGGCATTTAAAATGTTAAAAGTTAGAAAGTTAAAAGTAAAAAAATTTAGTTATATAAAGATAATTATTTTTATCAACCAATCAAACTCCCTTTCCTTTGGAAAGGGTTGGGGATAGGATAAAAGTTAGAAAGTTAAAGGTTAAAATATTTAAAGTTATGGGGAGTAAACATATAACAATTAACCTTTAAACGATTAAACAAATAAATGATTACACAATTTTAAAAAACAATGAATAAAATAATAAATCCGCCAAAAGAAGAATGGTTTTCCATTCTAAAAAGACCAACACAAACCATTGAAGCAGTTGAAAATACAGTAATATCTATTTTTGATGATGTCAAAAGAAACGGCGATGATGGCGTAAAACGTTATACTGCAATCTTTGACGGTGTGGCATTGGACGATTTATGTGTTTCTGCCAAAGAAATTTCAGAAGCTGAAAATGCTTTGGCAAAAGAATTAAAAGTGGCCATTCAACAGGCTAAAAAAGCCATTGAAAAATTTCATTTGGCGCAAAAAACAGCAAAAGTTTTTGTAGAAACCGTTGAAGGTGTGGAATGTTGGCAGGAAAAAAGGCCGATCCAGAGAGTGGGATTGTATATTCCGGGAGGCACTGCACCGTTGTTTTCTTCGGTCTTAATGCTGGCCGTTCCGGCAAAAATTGCTGGTTGTAAAGAAGTTGTTTTGTGTTCACCGCCCAATAAAAAAGGAGAAATAAATCCGGCCATTCTATATGCGGCGAACCTTTGCGGCATTACAAAGATTTTAAAAGTGGGCGGAATTCAGGCCATTGCCGGACTCACTTTTGGAACGGAAACCATTCCGCAGGTGTATAAAATTTTCGGTCCTGGAAATCAATATGTTACCGTTGCGAAACAATTGGCCACCAAATACGGTGTGGCGATTGATATGCCCGCCGGACCGAGCGAATTGCTAATTGTTGCTGATGATAGTGCCAATGTGAGCTTTGTGGCTTCCGATTTATTGAGTCAGGCTGAACATGGTACAGACAGTCAGGTAATTTTGGTGTCAACATCTATGGAAATGTTAAAAAAAGTTGAAAAGGAAATTGAAATCCAATTGCCTCTGTTATCCAGAAAGAAAATAGCAGCAAAAGCCATAGGGAATTCAAAATTAATTTTTGTGGAGACCAAAGAAATCGCCATAGAAATGATTAATGAATACGGACCTGAACACTTTATTATTTGTACAAATAACAACGATTTTTACGTTGAGAATGTTCAAAGTGCAGGTTCTGTTTTTATTGGTAATTATTCGCCTGAAAGCGCAGGGGATTATGCTTCCGGAACCAACCATACTTTACCCACAAATGGCTATTCAAAAGCATATTCCGGTGTTAATTTAGATTCATTTTTGAAATCGATTACCTTTCAGAAAATTTCTGAAAAGGGAATTCAGAATATTGGGAAAACCATCGAATTAATGGCCGAGGCAGAAGGTTTGACGGCACATAAAAATGCAGTGACTTTGCGTTTAAATAGCTTAAAGTAGATGTCATTACGAGGAGTGCAAACGACGTGGTAATCTCTTTATTGGTTGAGATTGCCACAGCAAATGAAAAATTTGCTTCGCAAAGACAAATGGGAAACATGAAAATAAAAACTATAAAATGGACATCCAAAAATTAATAAGAGATAATATAAAGGCGCTAAAACCTTATTCTTCGGCAAGAGATGAATTTAAAGATTTCACGTCGGAAATGGTTTTTTTGGATGCCAATGAAAACCCGTTTGAAAATGGTGTAAATCGTTATCCCGATCCGCAACAAACCACTGTAAAAGAAGCATTGTCAAAATTAAAAGAAGTTCCTGTAAGTCAAATTTTATTGGGGAATGGAAGTGATGAAGTGTTGGATTTAATTTTTAGGGCTTTTTGTGAACCAAAACAGGACAATATCATTACGTTGCCGCCTACTTATGGAATGTATAAAGTGCTGGCAAACATCAATAATGTTGGAGAAAGGGAAGTGTTGCTAACTGATAAATTTCAACCGAATGTGAAGGAAATTTTAAAAATTTCAGATAAACATTCAAAAATTTTGTTTTTGTGTTCGCCAAATAATCCAACCGGCAATTCATTTTCCAACGAAAGTGTTGAAATATTGTTGAATTCATTTAACGGATTGGTTGTTATTGATGAAGCCTATATTGATTTTTCTTCGGAAAAAAGCTGGTTGCAAAGGCTGAAGGAATTTCCGAATTTAGTGGTGACGCAAACTTTGTCCAAAGCCTACGGAATGGCAGGGATACGATTGGGAATTTGTTATGCTTCCGAAGAAATTATTGCGATTCTGAATAAAATTAAACCGCCATATAATGTGAATGAATTAACGCAGCAAAGAGCGTTAAAACGAATTTTAACTAAAAATAAAGTCCAAAAAGAAGTTAATAAAATTTTAGAGCAAAGAGAGAAATTAATTGGCAAATTAAAATCTATCTCATTTATTGAAGAAATATACCTGACAGACGCAAATTTCATACTGATAAAGGTGGATGATGCCACAAAAAGATACCATCAATTAATTGAAAAAGGGATTGTGATCAGGAACAGAACAAACCAACCTTTATGTGAAAATACGCTGCGATTGACTGTTGGGACAACAAATGAAAATATAAAATTGATAACGGCATTAAATGATTTATAAAATGAAAAAAGTATTGTTTATAGACAGGGACGGCACCATGATTTTAGAACCATCAGACCAACAAGTTGATGCGTTTGAAAAAATTATTTTTTATCCGAAAGTATTCACGTATTTAGCCAAAATAGCCAAGGAACTCGATTATGAATTGGTAATGGTCACCAACCAGGACGGATTGGGAACAATTGCTTATCCAGAAGAATCTTTTTGGTCGGTTCAAAATTTTGTGATTCAATGTTTTGAAAATGAAGGCGTAAAGTTTGACAAGGTGTTTATTGATAAAACTTTTGCAAAAGACAATGCCATAACCAGAAAACCCAATACAGGTTTGTTAACCGAATATTTTTCTGAGGAATATGATTTGGGGAATTCCTTTGTGATTGGTGATCGGTTAACAGATATTCAATTGGCTAAAAACCTCGGTGCAAAAGGAATTTTCATCAACAACAACACCAATCTTGGAACTGGAGAAATAACAGTGAAAAGAGAGGAATTAAATAATTTAATTGCACTGGAAACCAATGATTGGCAAAAAATATATGAGTTTTTAAAATTAGAAAATCGAACTGCCGAACTCACAAGAAATACCAACGAAACTAAAATTTATGTCAATCTAAATTTAGATGGAACCGGAAAAAGCGATATTTCAACAGGCATTGCTTTTTTTGACCATATGCTAGACCAAATTGCGCGTCACGGCCAAATGGATTTAATCATTAAAGTAAAGGGGGATTTGGACGTGGATGAACATCATACCATTGAAGACACCATGATTGCTTTGGGTGAAGTTTTTGCAAAAGCATTGGGAAATAAATTGGGGATTGAGCGTTACGGATTTTGTTTGCCTATGGATGATTGTCTGGCGCAAGTTTCCATTGATTTTGGTGGAAGAAACTGGCTGGTTTGGGAAGCAGATTTTAAACGTGAAATGATTGGGGAAATGCCAACAGAAATGTTCTTTCATTTGTTCAAATCATTTACTGATGGTGCCAAATGCAACTTGAATATCAAAGCTGAAGGCGTGAATGAACACCATAAAATTGAAGCCATTTTTAAGGCATTTGCAAAAGCCATAAAAGCTGCCGTAAAAAGAGATCCTGAAAAAATGATTTTGCCAAGCACAAAAGGAACTTTATAATTAAAAATGAATAATTAAAAATTAAAATTTTAAAGGGTTATTTTGCGATAATTAAAATATTAAATTCCTGATACTAGATACTCAATACCAGATACCAAAAAATGAAAATAGTCATTATAAATTACGGGGCGGGGAACATTCAATCCATTAAATTTGCCATTCAACGTTTGGGTTATGAAGCTGTTTTATCAGATGATGCCGAAGAAATTAAAGGAGCTGATAAAGTGATTTTTCCAGGAGTGGGAGAGGCTGGCAGTGCGATGAAGAAATTGAGATCGACCGGATTGGATAAATTGATTCCAACTTTAAAACAGCCTGTTTTAGGGATTTGTTTGGGAATGCAGTTAATGTGTAATTATTGTGAAGAAGGCAACACACAAGGTCTGGGAATTTTTGATGTTGATGTTGTTAAGTTTAGTAATAAAGTTAAAGTTCCTCAAATTGGATGGAATCAAATTGGAAATTTGAATTCGGAACTGTTTAAAGGAATTGCAGAAAAGGAGTATATGTATTTGGTGCACAGTTTTTATGTTCCGCTGAATGAGGAAGCTATTGCAACCACTGAATATGGGATAAAATATGCTTCAGCATTGCAAAAAGATAATTTTTACGGCGTACAGTTTCACCCTGAAAAAAGCAGTAAAGCCGGAGAACAAATATTGAAGAATTTTTTGGAAATATAAAACTTAATTAAAATGAACTTTACGTCACCCTCAACTTGTTTCAGGGTCTCATTAGTATTGCATAATGTAGGATGAGATTCTGAAACAAGTTCAGAATGACGTTTTAATAAGAAATACAAATCAGCAATTAAAAAATAAAAATGAGAATAATACCAGCAATAGACATCATAAACGGCAAATGTGTGCGCCTCTCAAAAGGAGATTACAGCACCAAGATAATTTATAATGAAAATCCGCTGGAAGTAGCTAAAATGTTTGAAAATCATGGGATTAAGTATTTGCATTTGGTCGATTTAGATGGCGCAAAATCAAGTCATATTGTAAATCACAAAATTCTGGAACAAATTGCTTCGAAAACGAACTTAAAAATCGATTTTGGTGGCGGATTGAAGTCGGATTCCGATTTGAAAATTGCTTTTGAAAGTGGTGCAAACCAGATAACCGGAGGAAGTATTGCTATAAAATACCCTTCAATTTTTAAAAGCTGGCTGGAAAAATACGGTTCTGATAAAATTATTTTGGGTGCGGATGCTTTGAATGAAAAAATAGCGGTTAGCGGTTGGCAGGAAGATTCTAATGTAGATCTGATTCCGTTTATTCAAAATTATCAAAAAGAAGGCGTTAAATATGTAATTTGTACCGATATTTCAAAAGACGGAATGTTACAAGGACCATCGTTTGAATTGTATCAAAAAATAATCAGTCAAGCTTCAAACATAAAATTAATAGCCTCCGGAGGAATTTCTACTTTTGAAGAACTGCCTAAATTGGCAGAAATAGGTTGTGAAGGAACGATTATTGGAAAAGCTATTTATGAACATAAAATTAGTATGAAAGATATTGAGAATTTTATTTTAAATAATTAAAGGTTATTTTATGGAAAATAAAAATAGAGTTTTCGTCACCCTGAACTTGTTTCAGGGTCTCATTATGATTTAACTTAAGTATGTTGAGATTCTGAAACAAGTTCAGAATGACGTATTTTTAATAACTTTAATAAATGTTAACAAAAAGAATTATTCCCTGTCTCGATATTAAAAATGGAAGAACCGTAAAAGGCATCAATTTTATTGATTTACGAGATGCAGGTGATCCTGTTGAATTGGCTGAGATTTATGCAAATAATGGGGCAGATGAATTGGTTTTTTTAGACATAACTGCTACGGAGCAACGTAGAAAAACATTATCTGAATTGGTAATGCATGTCGCGGAAAAAGTGAATATTCCTTTTACAGTCGGTGGCGGAATTTCTTCGGTGGAAGATGTTGAAATATTATTAAACTCAGGAGCGGATAAGGTTTCCATAAATTCTTCGGCAGTTAAAAATCCCCAATTGATCAATGATTTGGCATCAAAATTTGGGAGTCAGTGCATCGTTGTTGCCATTGACGCGAAACAAATTGATGGAGAATGGATCGTTCATTTGGTGGGCGGAAAAGTGCCCACAAAAATTAAATTATTTGATTGGGCAAAAGAAGTTGAGGAACGTGGTGCGGGAGAAATTTTGTTTACTTCGATGGACCATGATGGCACAAAAAACGGATTTGCAAATGAAGCGTTGGCCTATTTGGGTGGGTTGGTAAATATTCCTATAATTGCTTCAGGAGGAGCCGGAAATATGCAACATTTTACTGATGCTTTTATAAAAGGAAAGGCTGATGCGGCTTTAGCGGCCAGTGTATTTCATTTTAAAGAAATTGAAATTGTAGATTTAAAAAAAGAATTGAAAAGAAATAATATACCAGTTAGATTATAAATTTAACGTCATTCTGAACTTGTTTCAGAATCTCAACATACAGATATAAATCAGTATGAGAACCTGAAACAAGTTCAGGTTGACGATTAATAAGAATATCTTTAATATAAAAATTACAAGAAACGATTATGAATATAGATTTTAACAAAAACGAAAACGGATTAGTACCTGTAATCATTCAAGACCATATCACAAAAAATGTCTTAATGTTGGGTTATATGAATCAGGAAGCTTTTGACAAAACTGTTGAATTGGGAAATGTGACCTTTTTCAGCAGAACAAAAAAAAGGTTATGGACAAAAGGTGAGGAAAGCGGCAATTTTTTGAGCGTGGTTTCCATTCAAAACGATTGTGATCAGGATACTTTGTTAATTCGCGTAAATCCCGCAGGTCCAACTTGCCATAAAGGAACGGATACTTGTTGGGGAGAAACCAATGATCCGTCTTATGGTTTTTTGTCGCAACTGGAAGAAGTGATTAAAAACAGGAGGGAAGCAGGCAATTCCGAAAATAGTTATGTGGCTTCTTTATTTGAAAAGGGAATTAATAAAATAGCCCAAAAAGTGGGGGAGGAAGCTGTTGAAATTGTGATTGAGGCAAAAGACAATAACGACGATTTATTTTTAAATGAAGGTGCCGATTTACTTTTTCATTATTTAATTTTGTTGCAGGCAAAAGGATTTACTTTACAGGATATTGTGAAAGTTTTAGGAGAAAGACATCAATAAGTATAAAGTACAAAGTACAAGTTTAAATATTAGAAGTTAGATATTAGAAGTACAAAGAAAAAAGACCAGAGACTAAAGACTAAAGACTAAAAATATGAAGTTTTTTAATTTGTAAATTCATTGATTTTCATAATTTTAACTTTTAATATTTTATATCGTATATTTAATATTCTTAATTTATTTTAATAACAATAATGACCTCAATTTCAAAATCGACCTTAGATTTTTTAAAAGCGCTGAAAACCAATAACAATCGTGATTGGTTTAATGAAAATAAAGCTGCATTTGAGGCTGAGCAAAAAAAAGTTAAAGAATTTTACAATTCGGTGATGGAACATTTAAAAATGCAGGACCTTATTGAAAATGTGAAAATATTCAGGATTTACAGGGATGTTCGTTTTTCAGCAGATAAAACGCCATTTAAACCTCATTTTGCTGGTCATTTCACCCGAGCGACCAACAAGTTGCGAGGCGGATATTATTTAAGAATAAGACCAGGAGAAAGTTTTTTGGCTGGTGGGTTTTGGGAACCCAATAAAGAGGATTTGTTAAGAATTAGAAAAGAATTCGAAACCGATGCAACTGAAATTAGAGCCATTGTAAGTGCTCCGGATTTTAAGAAGTATTTTGGGAAATTACAGGGCAATGCTGTAAAATCCGCACCACGAGGTTTTGATAAAAATCATCCGAATATAGCTTTGATCAGGCTAAAACAATTTATTGTGACACGTGAATTTACTGATGAAGAAGTTTTATCGCCAAACTTTTTAAGGGAAGTTATGGATTCATTTTTGGCAATGCGACCCTATCTGGATTATATGAGTGAAGTGCTTACCACCAATTTAAATGGAGAGTCTATAATCGATTAAAATAATTATGCTGTATTGAAATTACCCGTTGGGTGTGATTAATTTTTAATAATAATTTTTCGTCAGTTCGAGTGATTTTAGATAGAAAATCGTATCGAGAACAGAAAAAATTATTGTTAAAAAAGTTCTCGATACATTTTTTGTTCCGTTTTACTACACAAAAAACACTCGAACAGACGGTTTTAATAATTGCCCCCAACGGGTTTAGAAATTGAGTTTAATTTTTGAATTTTATCATTCCTCCACCAGCACCCAATCACCTTTTTGAATTAAAGGAATGGCTTGTTTGTATTTTACCGACTTGTTTTCGCCCGACAATACATGTTTAATGGTCACTTGTTCATTTCGTCCAATTTTTCGCTCGGTGCGTACGATGGTTTCAACAACATGCTGTTGCGTTTGGTTGGTTTGTGCATTTGGCGCAGAGTTACCGTATTCTTCCTTGCTCAATTGAACTTTCTCACGTTTTTGTTCTCTTGCCGGTAAAACGCGGGTTGCATCTTGTGAAGGCAATTCACCTTTGAATAAAAACGATAAGACTTCTTTATTTACTTTATCAAGCATGCTGTTGAACAGCTCAAAAGACTCAAATTTGTAAATTAACAATGGGTCTTTTTGCTCATAAGTTGCATTTTGAACCGATTGTTTTAACTCATCCATTTGTCGCAAATGATCTTTCCATGTATCGTCAATGATCGCAAGTGTAATATTTTTTTCAAAATCGGTCACCAACTCTTTTCCGCCAGATTCATAAGCATCTTTTAAATTGGTAATTACTTTCAATTCCTTAACGCCATCGGTAAAGGGAACCACAATTCGTTCATATTTTTCACCGTGATTTTCATAAACATCTTTAATTACGGGAAAAGCAGCTTTTGCATTTCTTTCTAGTTTCTCTTTATAATGTTTGTAAACAACATCAAAAAGTTGATCTGTAAGTTCTTGTTCCGTAAGTGATTTAAATTCTTCTTCGTTAAAAGGAGAAGTTGTGGAAGAAAAACGAATCAGTTCAAATTCAAAATTCTGATAATCATTCGCGAGTTTATTTTCTCTAATCAACATGTTACAGGTATCAAAAACCATATTTACGATATCCACCTGCAAACGGTCTCCATACAAGGCGTGGCGACGACGTTTGTAAACGACTTCTCTTTGAGAATTCATCACATCATCGTACTCAAGTAATCTTTTACGAACTCCAAAGTTGTTTTCTTCCACTTTGCGTTGTGCGCGTTCAATGGATTTGGAAATCATGGAGTGTTGAATAACTTCACCTTCCTGAAGCCCCATTCTGTCCATCATTTTCGCAATACGTTCGGAACCGAACAATCGCATTAAATTGTCTTCCAATGATACATAAAACTGTGAAGAACCCGGATCTCCCTGACGACCGGCCCTACCTCGTAACTGGCGGTCTACTCGACGTGAATCGTGACGTTCTGTACCCACAATGGCCAAACCTCCCGCTTTTTTAACTTCATCGGAAAGTTTTATATCCGTTCCACGACCAGCCATATTGGTTGCAATGGTTACGACACCCGAGTTTCCTGCTTCTTCAACGATTTCAGCTTCTCTTTTGTGCAGTTTGGCATTTAATACATTGTGTTTTATTTTTCTGATGGTAAGCATTCGGCTTAACAATTCGGAAATTTCTACGGAAGTGGTTCCCACCAACACAGGTCGACCTAAATTCACCAAGTTTACAATTTCATCAATAACGGCATTGTATTTTTCACGCTTGGTTTTGAAAACCAAATCGTCTCGATCATCCCGAACTAATTCTCTGTTGGGTGGAATTTCAATAACATCCAATTTATAAATTTCCCAGAATTCCCCGGCTTCTGTAACGGCAGTTCCTGTCATACCGGAAAGCTTTCGGTACATTCTAAAGTAATTTTGGAGTGTAACCGTAGCGTATGTTTGTGTGGCAGCTTCAATTTTAACGTTCTCTTTTGCTTCAATCGCCTGATGTAATCCGTCGGAATAACGACGACCTTCCATAATACGTCCGGTTTGCTCGTCAACAATTTTAATTTTATCATCCATAATTACATACTCAATATCTTTTTCAAATAAAGTGTATGCCTTAAGCAATTGATTCATCGTATGAATTCGTTCGCTTTTTATGCTGTAATCACGATATAGTTCTTCTTTTTTCTCAGTTAAAACCTCCGGTGTGTCCTTTTCACGCTCCAATTTGCCGATTTCAGTACTTAAATCTGGTAAAATGAAAAAGTTTTCATCACCGTCATCACCTGATAAATAGGTAATTCCTTTATCAGTCAACTCAATAGAATTGTTTTTTTCATCAATAACAAAATATAACTCTTCGTCAATTTTAGGCATTTCACGATTGTTATCCTGCATATAATGATTCTCCGTTTTTTGCAAGAGTTGTTTAATGCCTTCCTGACTTAAAAATTTGATTAAGGCTTTGCTTTTCGGCAAACCTCTAAAAACACGAAGTAATAAAAATCCGCCTTCTTTGGTATCGCCTTCAGCCAATAATTTTTTTGCTTCAGCCAAAACAGCGGTTAAATAATTTCGTTGGGTAGAAACAATTCTGTCTACACTAGGTTTTAACTCGTTAAATTCGTGACGGTCTGCATTCGCAGTCGCCCCTGAAATAATTAATGGAGTACGTGCATCATCAATTAAAACGGAATCGACCTCATCCACAATAGCATAATTTGGCGGGCGTTGCACCAAATCGTTTGGTGAATGCGCCATATTATCACGCAAATAATCAAAACCAAATTCGTTATTTGTACCGTAAGTAATATCTGCATTGTATGCTTTCCTTCGCGCATCTGAATTTGGTTCATGGTGATCAATACAATCAATTCTTAATCCATGGAATTCAAAAATTGGACCCATCCAGGCAGCATCACGTTTTGCCAGATAATCATTTACGGTTACCAAATGCACGCCTTTTCCTGTAAGCGCATTTAAGTAAATAGGGAGTGTTGAAACCAATGTTTTACCTTCACCAGTCATCATTTCGGCAATTTTACCCTGATGCAAAACCGAACCACCGATAAGTTGCACATCGTAATGAATCATATCCCAAGTAACTTCTTTTCCCTGGGCATCCCATATATTGGTCCAAATGGCTTTGTCATTT
The DNA here is from genome assembly GCA_016649745.1 of Flavobacteriaceae bacterium. Lineage (GTDB taxonomy): Bacteria > Bacteroidota > Bacteroidia > Flavobacteriales > Flavobacteriaceae > Lutibacter. Next base: position 23,479 of record JAENXD010000004.1, read on the forward strand.
TCAAGGACTATATTTTCTCGCGTTGCGGAAAGTTCCCTGTCAAACGGCGTTGCCGTAACGGTAATGGTTTTATTTTGGGTAAAGCGTTTGGCAGTTTCTTTAACAACGGCAAATGCTTCGGGCATGATTTCGTCTAATGTTTTTTCTGAAGCTTGGTATAAATCTTCTTCTAAACTGTCAATTAAAGCATAAATTTCTTCTTTTCGGTCTATGTTTGCATCGGTTAATTCTGCTTTTAATTCATCAATTTTTGAAGAAAACTCAAGCGTTGAATCTGATATTTTTTGCTTAAAGTAAGCCGTTTTTTCACGTAATTGATCGTTTGTTAAATTTGTAATTTCTTGATCAAAAGCATTAACCTTGGTAACTATGGGCTGAAGCAATGCTAAATCTTTCTTTTTTTTATCTCCAACAAAAACTTTAAGGACTGAATTTATGATACTCATATTTTAGGTGTCAAATTTTTAAATAATTACGTGTAAAATTACAGTAATTTATATTGATATTAATAGCTGGTAAAGTTAATTTTTTTAATGTTAAATCATTTTAATTCTGTATAAAATTATAATCAATAACCAAAAAAAAAGTCTCGCTAGAGACTTTTTTTGGTTAAGTATTTTTTAATATTCATCTTCGTTCCAAAGATAATCTTCTTCTGAAGGGTAATCTGGCCAAATTTCGACAATTGATTCGAAATTCTCTTCCTCATCTTCAATTTCTTGAAGATTTTCCACAACCTCTAAAGGTGCCCCTGTTCTAATTGCATAATCAATCAATTCATCCTTTGTCGCGGGCCAAGGTGCATCTGCTAAATACGATGCTAATTCTAGTGTCCAATACATAAATTTCCGTATTAAATTTTTGCAAAAGTAATTTTTTTACTTAATTAGGCAAGCTATTTCTAGTTTTATTTCAAAATAAAAAAGAACTTATTTTATTTTCTCAGGAATCCAAGGGATTTCTTGAGCCTGATTGTCAATTGTCAACTTTCGTGCCAGTACAAATAGATAGTCGGAAAGTCGATTTAAATACACTAAAATTTTTGGATTTATGGTACTTTCGTCATTTAACAAGGTCGTTATTCTCTCAGCTCTTCTGCAAATACAACGTGTAATATGACAAAATGACACGGTTGTATGTCCGCCAGGCAAAATAAAGTGCGACATTGATGGCAAAGATTCGTTCATTTTATCCATTTCATTTTCTAGGAGTTCAATAGATTCTTCTGTAATTTTCAGAATATTTAAACGCTCTTTTCCGCTTTTTAAGATTTCTTTTTCAGGAGGCGTTGCCAGCATGCTGCCCAAAGTAAATAATTCGTTTTGAATTTTTAACAGAATTTCAGTGGTATGCGAATCAATTTTTTGATCACGAATTAAGCCAAGATATGAATTTAGCTCATCTACTGTGCCATAGGCTTCTATCCTTAAATGATATTTTGGTACCCTTGTTCCTCCAAAAAGAGAAGTTTTGCCTTGATCCCCGGTTTTTGTATAAATTTTCATCTGTTTAAATTTTATTTTTTAGCGGTAACAGCTGCTGCCTGCCTGCCGGCAGGCAGGTTCGCCAATAATCATTCCTTTGTGTATCAAAATTTGTTATGCTCGTTTTATTTGCTGTTTTTTATTGATTTTTATTTGTCAAATGGAACGCTTAGCATCATTCTTTTTTCTGTTAGATTATTTTGTCGTAGACGTTTCATATTGCAAATTAACTAATTTTTATGTAAATTAGTGATTAAATTCTTATTGTAAAATGTTGTTTTTCTTGTTCCTGTCTAAAAAACACAATTCCCCAAAAAAAAGCATTGATGGTGACGGTGACTTTGGGGTGATTTTTTATATCCTTCCAGGCCAGTTGCATTTCTGGTGACCAATTGATATCGTCAAAAATAAATACAGAATCATTATTTGTGGTTTCAAGGCATTGATTGAAATAATCAAGCGTCGCTTTTTTTTGATGATTTCCGTCGAAATAAATTAAATCGTAATGTTTATTTTTTATAACGGAAGAAAGCGTTTTGTTAAAGTTGCCAACAACCAATTGAATATTATTTAAGTGATTTGTGTTGAATAGTTCTTTTGCTATTTGCGCAGTATTTTCACAGCCTTCAAGCGTAATAATTTCAGCTTCAGGGTTTCCAATACTCAAAACGGAAGTTCCCAATCCAACGGAAGTTCCAATTTCCAGTATATTTTTAGACTTAAAATAATCAATAATCCGAAGAAGGAGTTTCGCTCTTTTGGTAGCTATTCCGGCAATCTTTGCGATATCAGATACTTTTCGTTCGTTATTTTTAAAAAACGAAGAACCTTTGCCATAATCTGTTATTGTGATGTTTTTATGATTAGAATACAACGATTTTCTAATCCGGTTAAACGCGTTCTTTTTTGATGGATTTGTTTTGGTGTTGAAACACTTGGTCACTAAATCATAAACAAAAGGCGAGTGTACGCCGTGTTGATTTGTTGATGTAAGTAAAAAAGTGATAAATGACCTAATTTTAAACCATTTCATGACAAGTCAGTTTTAATGCGAAAATAGTTGAAAAATTATTTTAATACGCTATTTAAAATTATATTTGCCTGAGCCTGATTAAATTTTTATGAAGAATTTTTTTTTATACGTTGCAGTTTTAAGTCTGCTCTCATCTTGTATTTCAACAAAGCAAATGACCTCTTTTCAGGGCGATCCTGTAAGCAAATCGGAAATTTATAAATTAAATAATGACCCTTATCGTTTGCAGGTAAATGATATTTTATACATTGATATTAAAGCTGAAAACCAGGAACTCGTAACGCTTTTTAAGAATAATGCTTCAGGCGACGGTGGTGGAGGAGGACTTTATTTTTCGGGATATACAATTGACAACCACGGGAATATTAGAATTCCTTACATTGGTGAACTCAATGTTTTGGGATTTACCGAAAAAGAAACCAGGGAAAAAATTGAAGTCGAATTGGGTAATTTTTTAAAGAATCCCGAAAATGTCTTTGTGACAGTTAAATTAGGTGGCATTAACTTTATTGTTACCGGAGAAGTAGGCTCTCCCGGCACAAAAAATTTAGCGCAAAATCAAGTTTCTATAATTGATGCCATTGCCAATTCCGGTGAAATTTCCACTTTTGGCGACCGTGAAAACGTGCTAATTATCAGAAAAACGCCGGACGGGGTGAAAAAATACAAAGTTAATATGAATGAGATTTCCATATTTGAGTCGGAAAATTTCTATATTCAGCCCAACGACATTATTTATGTGGCTCCGTTAAAACAAAAATCGTGGGGAATTGGAACTACAGGATTACAAGCATTTACAACAGTTGTTTCAGTATTGTCATTTTTAATAACCTCTGTTTTATTAGTTAAAAATTTATAATATTTTATGGATAATAAATTCAAATTTATTGAAAATCCAAGTGAGCAAATCTCTAATATTAAAGATTATTTATTTCGAATTTTAGCCAATTGGAAATGGTTTGTGGCAACTATTGCCATTGCATTCGCAATTGCATATTATGTAAATATTTCCACCCAAAAGATATACGGATTAAGCACAACGATTGCCGTAAACGAAAAACAAAATCCGCTTTTTTCATCAGGAACCAATATTGCATTTAACTGGGGAGGCGTAAGTGATAGGGTTGAATCCATCAGAAAGGCGTTAACTTCTAGATCTCATAATGAAAAAGTAATAAGTCGGCTCAATTTTTATATTGAGTATTTAAAAGAGGGTCGTTTTAGAAGAGAGGACGCTTACGGTGAAACACCATTTACCATAAAATTGCAACCTAACCAATACCAATTGTTGAATACCTTAGTTAAAATTAATTTTATTGACAATAATCGTTTTGAATTGTCGGTAGATTTTAATGAAAATGCGACTTATAAATTAATTAACTATAAAGACGAGTCGTTTAAAGATTTTGAAGAAAATAAAAAACGTTATTCAAAAATATTTTTAATTGATGAATATATAAATCTTCCGTTTTTAAAAGCCCAAATTGAACTTATAAATGAGGTAAAAGATTTAAAGGGACAATCGTTTTATTTTCAGTTGAGATCTATTGATCAGGCTGCCGGACAATACGGGAATGTGAGGGCAAACGGGCTTACCGGGACTTCTCTAATAGAATTGTCGTTAACGGGTCCCAACAAAAACAGAATTGTTGATTATTTAAATGAAACCGTCAAAGTTTTGGCTGAACATGAACTGGATGAAAAAACAAATTATGCCAGAAGCACCAAAGAATTTATTGATGCTCAGTTTAGAAATACTTCGGACAGTTTAAAATCAATTGAAGACAACATTGGGAAGTTTAAACAGGAAAACTCAATTTATCAATTATCTGCTGAAGGAGGTGAAATCTATTCACAAACAGTTAGTCTAGATAAAATGCAAGAGGAGCTGGGCGATAGAATTGTATATTTCAATAACTTGGAAAACTACATAAAAACCCATACAAATTTCACGAATATTCCAGCACCCGCAATCATAAATATTGAAGATGGTTCTATTTCCGGAATGGTAGGTAAATTAACGGAACTTTCCATAAAAAAGGAAAAATTATCAAAAGAAGTTACCTCAAATCATCCTTCATTAATAGCGGTAAATCAGGAAGTTGAAACCACAAGAAATGTGTTGCTCGAAAACCTTTCCTCCTTAAGGAATCAAACTAAAATCGCCCTGAATAATAGCAGGAACCGATTAAATACCTATAATTACGAGCTGGGCAAACTTCCGAAGAAAGAACAAAAATTATTAAATTATCAACGAAAATACAGTTTAACCGAATCTAATTATGTTTTCTTGATGCAGAAAAGATACGAGGCCGATATTGCAATTGCGGCGAGTGTATCAGACATTTCAGTATTGGATACTGCAAAAGATACTGGTCAGGGATCAATTTTGCCAAGAATGCAGTTTAATTATATGATTGCTTTGCTCTTGGGAACTATTTTTCCGCTTTTTGTGATTATTGCAAAAGAAGTTTTGGATACCCGAATTCACACAACTGAAGAAATTGAAAAAATTTCGCCAATACCAATTTTAGGAGTGGTGGGGAATAATGGAGCCAATAGTAATTTAGCCGTTTTTACCAAGCCGAAATCGGGTGTTGCCGAATCATTTAGGGCATTGCGTTCAAATATTCAGTTTTTATTTACCAGAAGCACAAGAGATAAATGTAAAACGATTATTGTGACGTCATCCGTTAGCGGAGAAGGTAAAACTTTTGTTTCAATCAATATGGCCACCGTTTTTGCATTGGGAGGAAAAAAAACAATTTTGGTTGGGTTGGATTTGCGCAAACCAAAAATATTTGATGATTTTGAAGTTTCCAATGAAATTGGCGTGGTTAACTATTTAATAGGAGAAGAAAATATTGATGCGATTATCCAAAAGACTAAAATTCCAAATCTTGATGTAATTACTGCAGGTCCGGCACCTCCAAATCCTTCAGAATTATTGATTGGTTCCGCAACCGAGGAATTAATTAACAGTTTAAAAGAAAAGTATGATTATATTATTTTAGATACGCCGCCTATAGGATTGGTAAGTGACGCAGTAGAGTTGTTGAAATATGCCGATTCAACGCTTTATATTGTTCGACAAAACTATTCTCAAAAAGGAATGTTTAAAATGATTAATGAAAAATATATTAAAGAAGAAATCTCTAATATTAGTATAGTACTCAACGATTTCACCATGAAATTACGCTATGGAGGTTATGGCAATGGCTATGGTTACGGCTACGGTTATGGCAAATACGCCAACGGATATGGCGGTGAAGAAGCACCTAAATCATTCCTTCAAAAGATTTTTAAAAGAAAAGAGGATAGTTAACAGACTATCCTCTTTTTTTAAATCTAAATAATTCCCCGACGGCTTTGCCGGGGTTTCCGATTTACCTCTCCTTTGAGAGGTCGGAACTGCCTTTTCGCAGTTCCGGGTGAGGCAAAATATTAGCGTATTTTTAAGAATACATGGTATCCCTTAATTCCTTAATTTTTGGATCATCCAAATACTCATCAAATGTCGAATATTTGTCTATAACTCCTTTTGGTGTAATTTCTATAATTCTATTGGCAACAGTTTGTGCAAATTCGCGATCATGAGTTGTGAAGATAACAGTTTCTTTAAAGTTTTTTAAGGAATTGTTAAATGCCTGAATAGACTCTAAATCTAAATGGTTTGTTGGTTCATCTAACATTAAAACATTTGCTCTCACCATCATCATTCTGGATAACATACATCTTACTTTTTCACCACCCGATAGCACATTACACTTTTTTAATGCTTCTTCACCGCTAAAAATCATTTTCCCTAAAAAACCTCTTAAATAAACCTCTTCTCTTTCTTCTTCTGTTTTAGCATATTGACGAAGCCAATCTACCAAATTTAAGTTTGGATCTTTAAAAAATTCAGAATTATCTAAAGGTAAATAAGATTGATTTGTGGTAACACCCCATTGAAATTTTCCTTTATCGGCTTTTTCATTTCCATATAATATTTCATAGAAAGTGGTTACTGCTCTTGAATTTCTTGATATTAAAGCAACTTTATCTCCTTTATTTAAAATGAAACTAATGTTGTTAAACAGCACGCCGTCTTCAGTTGATTTTGATAAATGTTCTACATTTAAAATCTGATCTCCGGCTTCTCTTTCACGTTCAAAAATAATTGCAGGATATCTGCGACTTGAAGGTTTTATTTCATCAACATTTAATTTTTCAATCATCTTTTTACGACTGGTTGCTTGTTTCGATTTTGCAACATTGGCAGAGAAACGACGAATAAATTCTTCTAATTCTTTCTTTTTATCTTCAGCTTTTTTACTTTGTTGTGCTCTTTGTCTGGCAGCCAGCTGGCTCGATTCATACCAAAAGGAATAGTTACCGGAGTAATGGTTTATTTTTCCGAAATCTATATCTGAAATATGTGTACAAACAGCATCTAAAAAGTGACGGTCATGCGAAACCACAATTACGGTATTGTCATAATTTGCCAAAAAGTTTTCTAACCAGCCGATGGTCTCAAAATCGAGGTCGTTGGTAGGCTCATCCATAATTAAAACATCCGGATTGCCAAATAATGCCTGTGCTAATAAAATACGCAATTTTGTTTTCCCATCTATATCTCCCATTAAGGAATAATGCAAATCTTCTTTAATTCCTAAAGATGACAACAAGGTGGCTGCACCACTTTCGGCATTCCATCCGCCCATTTCTTCAAATTCTGCACCTAATTCACCGGCCTTAACTCCATCTTCTTCAGAGAAATCGGGTGTTGCATATACGGCATCTAATTCCTTTTTCAGGTTAAATAATTTTTTATTGCCCATCATCACAGTATCCAATACCGGATATTCATCAAAGGCAAAGTGATCTTGGGAAAGGACAGACATCCGTTTGCCTTTGTCCAAAATTACTTGTCCCGCCGTTGGGTCTATTTTTCTGGAAATGATTTTTAGAAATGTTGATTTTCCTGAACCGTTGGCACCAATAATTCCGTAGCAATTTCCAACGGTAAATTTGGTGTTTACATCGTCAAATAAAATTCGTTTACCGAATTGAACAGATAAATTTGATACTGAAAGCATTATAAATTAAGATTTTAAATTTTTTGCAAAAGTAGTGAATTAGATTTTAAAGAAAATAATAAACCCATAGTTAATTTTTAGTGTTTAAAAGTTTTCCTGCCACATTTAACACCTCATTAACAAGCAAGCCATCTATATGTGTGTATTTTTGTTTCAAATAAATTTTCATGAAATATATTACCTATGTCATATTGGTATTTTTAGCAGTTGGTTGTGGAAAAAGCAATGAGAATGCGGTTACTTATTTTGGAGGTTTAATAATCAATCCAAAATCAAACTTTGTTTTGTTTTTAAAAGATGAGAAAGTTATCGATACTTTGTGGCTTGATAAAAACAATCGATTTTTAAAGAAGATTCCTATATTGAAGGAAGGTTTTTTTACCTTTAAACACGGAACTGAATTTCAATACATATATTTAGAACCTTCAGACAGCGTTTTGGTTAGGCTTAATACTTGGGATTTTGATAAATCGCTTGTGTTTAGCGGGAGAGGGAGTGTTAAAAATGAATTTTTAATTAATTTATTTTTGCATAATGAGAAAGAGGAAAGGATGATGTACCACTATTTTGATTTAAATGAAAAGGATTTTCAGGCTAAAATTGATTCACTTTCCAAAGCAAGATTTGCTGTTTATAATGATTTTTTTGAGAATGAAGGGTCGGTATCAAAAGGATTTGAAAAATTCACAACCATCGCTATTCAATTTCCGTTATTCAGATTAAAAGAAGTTTACCCATATTATCATAACCTTGAAGAATTTTCAGAAGTTTCCAATACTTTTTACAAATTCAGAAAAGATATTAATTTAAATGAGGAAAATTTAGTGTCATTTTATCCCTATCAAAACTATGTGGTCAGTTATTTATACAATATAAGTTATCAGCTCAAAGAAAAAAACAGTGCCAAAAATGATATTACGGTGAATATTTTAAATGCGGTTAATGAACATATAAAGGCAGAAGGATTTAAAAATATCCTGTTGAAAAGAATTTTAGTCAGCGATTTTTTAAAAAGCAGATCGGCTTGCCACATTAATGAGGAAGCTTTGAGTATATTTTTGACAAACTGCACCAATAAAGAATATATTGAACAAGTTAATAATTTGGTAAAGGATTGTAATTATATACCATTGAATAAACCGTTTCGCGATTTTGACATTGTTTCCTATAACAACGTTCCTTCAACAATAAATGAGGTTATTAATAATAAAAATGCTGTAGTTTACTTTTGGTCAACGGATTATATGTCGTATGATTATTTGGTGAGCCGCATTAGATTCTTAGAGAAAAGGCATCCCGATTTGTTGTTTATAGGCATCAATATGAAGACTTCACCACAAGATTCAACGAAAGAATATAACTTAAAATTACCTGACATCAATAACCAATATATGTTGTCTGCAGACAGCTATGCACATAACTATTTAAGCAGCAAATATCCACGCACCATTATTATAGACGACGCAGGAATTGTTAAAAATAGATTTACCAATTTAGATTCAAGAACTCTTGATTCAGAATTGAATAAATTAAAATAAATTGGTATAATGTTATTTGTATACTATTAAAGCGTACTTTTGCACCCGATTTAACCGGTTTATAGATGGGCGTCTGTAGATCACAATATTTACAGAAATGACGACATTTAAAGAACTAGGGCTTAACAGCCAAATATTACAAGCATTGACTGATTTAGGGTATGAAACCCCAACTGAAATTCAGTTAAAAGCAATTCCTCAAGTTTTATCTTCAAAACAAGATTTAAAAGCATTTGCACAAACAGGTACAGGAAAAACCGCAGCATTCAGTTTGCCAATATTGGAACAAATTGATGCTAATAGCGGTGATACACAGGCAATTATTTTATCGCCGACACGTGAGTTGGCGATGCAAATTGCCAATAACATCTCCGATTTTTCCAAACATTTAAAAGGTGTTAAAACACTTGCCGTTTATGGGGGTGCCAGTATTGAGGATCAAGTTAGAAAACTAAACAAAGGTGTTCAAATTATTGTTGGAACACCAGGAAGAACAGTTGATTTAATCAAGAGAAGACAATTAAAACTTGGAAACCTTAAATGGCTTATTTTAGATGAAGCCGATGAGATGTTGAATATGGGTTTTAAAGATGAATTGGATAAAATTCTTGAAGTTACGCCAAAAGAGAAACAAACATTATTGTTTTCTGCTACGTTTCCAAGAGAAGTTGAAAGCATCGCTAAAAACTATTTAAAAAATCCGGTTGAAATTAGTGCCGGAGAAAAAAATAAAGGAACAGATCAGGTGTCACATCAATATTATGTGGTTTCAGAAAGAAACAGATATGCTGCCTTAAAAAGAATTGCTGATGTGAATCCGGATATTTACAGCATTATTTTTTGCAGAACGAGAAGAGAAACACAAGAAGTTGCTGATAAATTAATCAGTGACGGATACAATGTTGATGCACTTCACGGTGATTTATCCCAAGCGCAACGTGACAGCGTAATGGAAAAATTCCGCAATAAAACGTTGCAAATATTGGTTGCTACAGATGTTGCAGCGAGAGGTTTGGACGTAACGGATTTAACACACGTTATAAACCATAAACTTCCAGACCAGATTGAATCTTACACGCATCGTAGTGGAAGAACAGGACGTGCCGGAAAAGAAGGAATCTCCATAGCGATTGTTACCAGTAGAGAAAAAAGTAAATTGCATCCGATTGAAAGACTGATAGGTAAAAAGTTTATCAGTACACCAATTCCTACAGGAAAAGAGATTTGCCAAAATCAATTGTTAAAATTGATTGATAAAGTTCAGGATATTAAAGTTAATGAAACTGAAATAAGCGATTTCTTACCTTCGATTTATGAGAAATTAAAAGATTTAGATCGTGAAGAATTGATAAAAAGATTTGTTTCTATAGAATTCAATACCTTTTTATCCTATTATGAAAATGCACCTGATTTAAATGACAGTGAGCATATGAGAGGTGCTGACAGGAATTCTGATTCAAGAAACAAACGAAGAGATGATGAAAACATGACTCGTTTCTTTATCAATATAGGTAGAAAGGATAAATTAAATCCAGCAAGATTGATTGGTTTAATTAATGATCAAAGAATTGCTAAAAATATTGAAATCGGACAAATTGAAATTTTAGACACTTTCTCGTTTTTCGAATTGGATAAAAACTACGAAAAAGAAACGATGAGTGCTTTTGAGGGAAATGATGTTGATTTTGAAGGCAGAAATGTGAATGTTGAAATTACTACCAAACAACGTACCGGACAAGCAAGAAGCGGAGGCGGTCGTGGAGGAGACAGAGGCCCAAGAAAAAGATCTGGTGACGGAGACAGAAAACCAAAAAGTGATTTTAGCGGATTTGGAAGAAAACGTTCCGGTGCTCAGGGATCAACTAGCAAAAGCTCATTTGGATCAGATCAAAATCCGAAGAGAAGAAAAAGAATATAACAATAAAAAAAGCCGCTTTAAGCGGCTTTTTTTATTGAAATTGTTTTGCAATTTTCTCTGCTTTCCTAGATTCGGAATAATCATAAAAACCTTCACCCGATTTTATTCCAAGTTTTCCGGCCTGTACCATATTTACCAAAAGCGGACAAGGCGCATACTTCGGATTTTTAAATCCATTATACATCACGTTTAAAATAGACAAACACACATCCAGACCAATAAAATCGGCCAATTGCAATGGACCCATTGGGTGTGCCATTCCTAATTTCATTACGGTATCAATTTCATAAATGCCGGCAACGCCATTGTACAAAGTTTCTATGGCTTCATTAAGCATGGGCATTAGAATTCGGTTAGCCACAAATCCGGGATAGTCATTTACTTCAACAGGAATCTTTTTCAAATTTTCAGAAAGTTCCATAATGGTTTTGGTTACTTCATCAGAAGTGTTGTATCCTCTAATGATTTCAACCAATTTCATAATTGGAACCGGATTCATAAAGTGCATTCCTATCACTTTTTCAGGTCGGTTGGTTACCGACGCTATTTTAGTGATTGAAATGGAAGAAGTATTTGAGGCCAAGATTGCATTCGCAGGCGTTTCTTCGTCAATTTGCTTGAATATTTTTAATTTTAAGTCTACATTTTCTGTTGCGGCTTCAACAACCAAATCTACATTTTTAACGCCTTCAGCAATTGAAGTAAAGGTGGCAATATTGGCTAAAGTTTGCGCTTTAATTTCCGCAGTGATTATTCGTTTATCAACCAAACGATCCAGATTTTTAACAACGGTAGAGAAGCCACGGTCTAAAGCTTCTTGTGAAATATCAATTAAATGTACATGGTACTTATTTTGGGCGAAAACGTGGGCAATTCCATTTCCCATGGTGCCAGCACCAATAACGGCTATATTTTTCATAGTTTTAATTCTAAAAATCGTTAATAATCATTTGTGCCACGCGAAGCGCTTCGGCACCTTGCTCCAGCGTTACAATTGGTGTTGTGTTGTTATTTATGGCGTCGGCAAAAGTTTCCAATTCATCTAAAATTGCATTGTTGGCCTCAATTTTCGGATTTTCAAAATAGATTTGTTTTTTTAGGCCTTCTGCATTTTGTAAAATCATATCGAAATCGCCTGGGTTTTCAGGTGCATCTTTCATTCTCACAACTTCTGTCGCTTTTTCAAAGAAATCTACTGCAATATAGGCATCGCGTTGAAAAAAACGCGTTTTACGCATATTTTTCAAAGAAATTCTGCTGGCGGTTAAATTGGCGACACAGCCGTTTTCAAATTCAATGCGAGCATTCGCAATATCGGGTGTATCACTCAATATAGAAACGCCGCTGGCATTTACGCTTTTCACCTTTGATTTTACCACACTCAAAATAATATCGATATCGTGAATCATTAAATCCAACACTACAGGAACATCCGTTCCTCTTGGATTGAATTCAGCCAAACGGTGTGTTTCAATAAACATCGGATTGTGAATGGCATCCTTTACAGCAGTAAAAGCAGGATTATAACGTTCAACATGACCTACTTGCCCTTTCACCTGATGTTCTTTTAGTAATTCAATAAGAATTTCAGCTTCATCAACAGTTTTGGTGATTGGTTTTTCAATAAAAACATGTTTACCTTTTTCTATTGCTTCTTTTGCGCAGTCGAAATGAGAAAGTGTTGGTGTGACAATATCAACAACATCAACGGCATCAATTAATTCCTGGATTGAACTAAATGACTTATAACCAAATTCTTTTTCAACTTTTTTGGCGTTTTCTTTGATTGGATCATAAAAACCGACTAAGTCATATTTTTCGGATTGATTTATTAATTTTAAATGAATTTTGCCCAGATGTCCGGCTCCTAAAACTCCTGCTTTCAACATAATTAAAGTAGTTAAGTACATGACAAAAAGCAGAATAGGTTTTTTTCCAAAGACTTGAATCCAGTCAAA
>JAENXD010000188.1 GCA_016649745.1 Flavobacteriaceae bacterium
ATTTCCTGATGTCAATGGAAAAAAAGTGGGCTATTTGGTTTATAACGGATTTAGATCCTCGTATAACGATGAGTTAAATACTGCTTTTGCCTATTTTAAAAGTGAAGGAATTCAAGAATTGGTGTTGGATTTAAGGCTAAATGGTGGAGGATCTGTTGAAACAACTGCTTATTTAGCAAGTATGATTTATGCCAATGCAGGAAGTGACAAATTTGCCATTTTAAAGTATAATTCAAAGCACTCAGATCGCAACGGAACAGCTTATTTTTATAATACGTTAAATGTTTATGATGTAAATGACAAAAAAACAGGTGAAGAAACCATCAACAGGCTTACAAATATCAATCAATTGTATGTATTGACTTCCGGCAGTACTGCTTCCGCAAGTGAAATGATTATCAACGGATTGAGACCTTTTATGCCGGTTAAAGTGATAGGAACCACCACTTATGGTAAAAATGTTGGGTCAATAACGTTATACGATTCTCCCTCCTCAGATTTTAAGGATAAGAATTCCGCGAATTCAGCGCATTTATACGCCATGCAACCCATTGTATTTCAAATATACAACAAGCTTGACCAAAGTGATTACATAAATGGATTTGAGCCAGATCTGAATTTAAAAGTTGAAGAATTTAGATTCTGGAATGCCATTTTACCTTTTGGCGATGAAAATGAAGTGGTTTTAAAAGCGGCACTTGACGATATTAGAGGCATTTCTGCCAAACAGGCAAAGTCATTTAAGTTTTCGGAAATTAAAGAATTTGAAGTTTCCAAGCTTGAAAAAAGATTTGATAAAGAAATGTATATTACTGATGAGTTTTTCAATCAGTAAATTATTATAAAACCAATTCAACAAAATTAAGGCAAGTTTTCACTTGCCTTTTCTGTTGTTAAAAAATCCAATTTATTTTACCTAAATTTGTATTATACCAATTAAACATTCAAATGTTGCATAAAATTCGTTTCTTTTTAGCCAATTTGTCGTCATAAAATAAAACCGTAGCTCAGGCTATGCTTAAATTTTATTTCTAAACTCAACTAAAAATAATTCAAATTTTTAATACAACATTTAAAAATTCAATGGGTATTAATCTTCAACAAAAATAAATGAAAAAATTTGCATTAATTTTAACGCTTCTCTTCATTTTTACAGCCTGTAGAAAAATTTACCAACCACGCGAAACCGTAAATATTTCCATAGAAAAGTTTAAAATAGACAGCGCCAGCATTCGTGCCATTGAAATTGTGAATGACTCTTCCGTTGTTTACGCAAGTTCAAACGGGGTCATTGGCATTTTAACAGGAAACGGAAAATTGGCAGGAACCAAAAAAATTGTGACCGACATGATCGTTCCTCATTTCAGGGCGATTGCCTATACCAAAAAAGCTGTTTTTGCATTGAGTATTGGCAATCCTGCACTTTTGTATCGCTATAAAAACAATGAAATTGAATTGGTTTATAAGGAAGTGCACGAAAAAAAATTTTATGACTCCATGAAATTTTTTGATGAAATGAACGGAATAGCCATCGGTGATCCAACAGATGATTGTTTGTCGGTTTTGATGACACGCGATGGCGGAAATTCTTGGGGCAAAATGGATTGTAAAAATTTGCCTAAAATTGTAGCTGGTGAAGCTGCTTTTGCGGCCAGCAACACCAATATTGCCATTGTTGGCGAAAATGCCTGGATTGTAACGGGCGGATTAAAAGCGCGTGTTTTTCATACACCGGATATGGGTTTAACATGGGAAGTGTACGATACGCCAATCATTCAGGGAAAAAACAGCACAGGAATTTATTCAGTCGATTTTTACAGTGAAAAGCAAGGAATTATTTGTGGCGGAGATTACACTGATATGAATGGAAATTATGCCAATAAGGCAATCACTTTTAACGGAGGAAAAACTTGGGAACTCGTTTCTGAAAATACAGAACCAAAATATGTGAGTTGTGTACAATATATTCCAAACACTCAAGGAAAAGAAGTCTTTGCCGTTTCTGAAAATGGGATTTTTTACTCGAAAAGTTCAGGAAGAATCTGGGAAAAAGTGAGCGATGAAAGTTTTCATGCCATTCGTTTTGTGAATGAAAACAGCGCTTGGGTTTCAGGCAATGAAGTTATTGCGAAAATGACCATAAATTAGTATTGAGTCTGCAATAGGCAGGAATTGAGGTTCCCTTGAAAGGTGTTTAGAAATCTATTACTTATCAATTTATTTGTTAATTGCAGTTTAAGGAAAGGTAACCGATTATTAGAATATATTATTAAATTTGCGTAAAAAAATGACTACAGAAGATTTTTGGAATAAATACATCAATGAAAATATTTTAGAAATATTTGATACGGCCTATGACTTTTTTTCAAATGAATTACCAAATGAATTTATTGAAAATTACGATGTTGGAGAGGTAATACTAGAAATAAAGGGACATAATGAAGCTGCTAAAGAATTTGATAAGGTCTTAAAATTCACCAAATTGCTTCAAGAGAAACAACCCAAACTTTATGAGGAATACTTTCAATATTTCGATGATTTTTTGATTGATTATTATTGTTTTTACGATGAGAAAACTGAGGTTGCCATTGGGTTTTCAAACTTTATAAAGAACCCAATCCAAGATTTTGATAAATATTTAATAAGTTTTAAAAAATTACTTTTCTTTCAGCAAATTGACTTGCTGGAAAAAGCAATAACGAGCAATTTCAACGATGTGGCTAACTCTGAGAAACTATTAAGAGGCGCAGATTATGATTTATCAATAAGTAAGTTTTATTTAACTTTAGATGTCTTTTATGAGAAAAATAATGCTTTATTCAATAAAGATGAGTTCTCAGAAATATTGAACAAATATGGTTTTGAATTCGATGAAGACTTTCTTTTATCTATTGAACAAAGTCTTTTTAAACCAATAAATATTAATGGGAATATAGCGCATAATTTTATTCAAGACAGAGAAAATTCTTTGACAGTTTTGGAAGGATATTTCCTGAGATATATGAAAAACAAAAACTTTAATTTTTCTCTAAGTGGCAGGTTGTTGAACCAAATGTTAATTTTTTGGGCAGAAGGTAATCATAAGAAAAAACGCAAGCCCAATGACTTTTTTAGCGGACAGGCAAATAAATTTGAAAATTATCTTACAAGGTTATCTGGGCAAATATTTATAGATAATGAATCCGAAATGATTGCAGTATTATGGGGAAGTGTTTATGTTTATGATTTTTTGAAAAGCATAGAAATAATCAGCCAAGAAACCCATACTAATTTTCTGAACATTACAAAACTCTTAAAAGGCAAAGTTATTAGTCAGTTCGCCCCCGACTTATGGAGCTCAAACTTTGTCCATAGCTGGCAAAAACCTGATGCAATCTCGGAGATTGAATTTATGGAAGAAGAAAAAATATTTAGAAAAAGTATTTCTTTCAAACAGCAAACATTCTCTCAATTAAGAAATGAAATTTCAGAAGAGCTAACCAATATAGGAGAATTGTCAGAATTTATAATCGAAGGCGGTAAAAATGATATTAAAAAGTCTGATTTATCATTATTGGATAATTTATTTAATACTGCTCTTGAATTAGGCAGTGGAGATGACATTGTTACTGGAAAAGACAATATTTACGAACCAATTCGAACTGAAAAAAAAATTGGAAGGAATGAACCTTGTGTGTGCGGAAGTGGAAAAAAATATAAAAAATGCTGTGGATAAGTATAAAAATCCCTTTGAAGTTCAACACTGCCCTATTTGCAAACCGCTGATTAATTACAATGAAAATGATACAGTTTAAAATAATTAAAAATGAACTGTTCTAATAAAATGAAAAATATTGCTTTTTATGGTTTGATTTTTTTGCTGATTTCAGCCTGCTCCAAACAATCTGAAATTGCAAAAAAAATGAATTGCAGCCCAATAACTTATAAAAACACAAAGCAAATTACAGATTTTAATAAAAACTTCACATTAGCTATTCCAAGTAATTGGAAAACAAAACTATACTTCGATAATTATCAGTCCGAAATATTTACGGCCGATACCATAAAACAACTTTCGGAAACCTTTATTTTAGCAGTCTCTTATAATTTGGGTGTCTTAAATTTCGATAAAGATTTTCACCATCGAAAAGATTCTGTTTTAAAAGCAAACAACTTAAAAATAATAGATTCAGGAAATCAGTCTTTTCAGTCGAAACCAAGTTTTTGGTATGTTTCAAAAGGAACAAAAAACAATTTCGAATACCATCGTTTTACGGTGATGACTAAACTTTCAGAAAATACCTATTTTTCTGCCTATTCTGAAATTTATGGAAATGCCAATATTGACCAACGCATTTGTGAATCAATTTCACTTTTGGAAAGTATTCAGTTTTTGGAATAATTTATGACAATTGAATTGTAAAACCTTTCATGAATCCTTACTTTTGATAAAAATTTAAAAAAATGCAAAAAATAATAGATCGATTTGTAAAGTATGTTAAAGTGGACACTCAATCCGACCCAAACAATCCCGACTTTCCAAGTACTGAAAAACAATGGGATTTGGCGCATATTTTGGTTGATGAATTGAAAGAAATTGGCATGCAAGAGGTCACTTTAGATGATCATTGCTATATCATGGCCACGCTTCCTTCAAATGTGGATTTTAAAGTTCCAACGATTGGTTTTATTGCCCATATTGATACCAGTCCTGATTATTCAGGCACGAACGTAAAACCTCAAATTCATAAAAATTATGATGGCGGAGATATTTTACTGAACAAAGCAGAAAATATTGTTTTATCTCCTAGTTATTTTGAGGATTTGTTGCTTTATAAAGGACAAACTCTAATTACAACCGATGGCACTACCCTTTTGGGTGCCGATGATAAAGCAGGTATTACTGAGATTGTTTCGGCCATGGAATATCTAATCAACCATCCTGAAATAAAACACGGTAAAATAAGAATTGGATTTACACCCGATGAAGAAGTTGGAAAAGGCGCACACATGTTTGATGTGAAAAAATTTGGAGCCGATTGGGCATATACGATGGATGGCAGCCGGGTTGGTGAATTGGAATATGAAAATTTTAACGCTGCCGGAGCAAAAGTAATTGTTCATGGAACAATTGTGCATCCTGGTTATGCAAAGAGAAAAATGATTAACGCTATGTTAATAGCCAATGATTTTATTGCAGGATTGCCAAAAAATGAAATCCCTCAAGCAACAGAAGGTTATGAAGGGTTTTACCATTTAACCGGTATGCAAGGGGAAGTTGAAAAAACAGAACTTGAGTACATTATCCGTGACCACGACATGAAGTTGTTTGAACAGCGCAAGGCCGTTTTTCAAAAAGTTGCCGATGATTTAAACAAAAAATTAGGCAGTAAATTGGTTGAAGTTGAAATGAAAGACCAATATTACAATATGCGTAAAAAAATAGAGCCGGTAATGTACATTGTTGATATTGCTGAAGAAGCAATGATTCAATTGGGAATTAAACCACTTATAAAAGCAATTAGAGGCGGAACTGACGGTTCCCAATTGTCTTATAAAGGATTGCCTTGTCCTAATATTTTTGCGGGCGGACATAATTTTCACGGGCGTTATGAATTTGTTGCTGCTGAAGCCATTCAATTGGCAACAGATGTGGTGGTAAACATTGCTAAATTAACTGCTGAAAAAGCAAAGTAAAAATTATATAAAGTCTAGTTATAAGCTCCCTTTCTGAAATAAGACTGGGAGTTTTTTTTAACAAAATGTTAAATATTGTTATTTTATTGCAACTCTCTTTCAAAACTATGGTGAGATGGTTACTTTTGAAAACTTAAAATACTAAATTCATGGAAAGTCAATTGTTAGTTTCCCTTAC
>JAENXD010000255.1 GCA_016649745.1 Flavobacteriaceae bacterium
AATGCGTGGAATCGTTTGGCTATTTCATTTAGAACCGTTCCCGGAACTTATGAACCCTAACAGAATTATTGTTTACTATTTTTAAAAATTAACAAATGGAACTTAGTCAGAAAATTGCCGTGGTAACAGGTGTCAGCAGCGGATTGGGCGCCGCTTTGTCCTGTGCATTAATCGCCAAAGGAACAAAGGTTTATGGACTTGCGCGTACAGTTGATAAACTAAATGCGCTTCAAAAAAAGTTAGGAAATAAATTTATTCCTGTTGTTATGGATATTACCGATCAGAAGGCGATTGCCCTTTGGGTTGAAACAACCTTTTCAAAACAGCATGCCCCTGACATTCTGATTAACAATGCCGGCGTAGGTTATTTCAGTAAAATTGATGAGCTGCCTTTGGAAAAATGGCTTGCGATGATTAATACCAATTTAAACGGGGTCTTTTACATGAGCTCGAATTTAGTTCCGCTTATGAAGCTGAATAATGCTTCATGCCACATTATCAACATTGGTTCTATCCTGGGAAAAACCACCCGGCCAGACAGTGCCGCCTACTCAGCCACAAAATATGGGATCCAAGGCTTTAGCGAAGCTTTAGCTAAAGAGTTGCGTAAATATAATATTAAAGTAACCTGTGTGAATCCGGGAAGTATTGAGACACACTTTTTTGAAGATTCGGGTATAAGAGCACACCATAATATGTTGCAGCCCAATGACATCGCCTCCTTCATTATTCATATTATAGAAACACCTTGTAATATGCTCATTGACGAGATTACACTTCGGCCGTTGCAACCTATAATGAATAAAGAAGAACAAAAAGAACCTTCTTCTCCGGTTTGCTATGCAAATAGCAGTGAAGTGAGAAAGGAATTTAGAGATGAAGATCAATTTAAGGTTAAATTGGTGTCAACACAAATAAAAAAGAAAGATAAGCCAAACTAAAACGTAGGCGATGGATACAATCTACATAAAAAGAATATACGATGAGCCATCAGACAAGGATGGTTACAGGGTATTGGTAGATAGGCTATGGCCCCGCGGGATTTCTAAAAAAGATGCAAATCTTGACGAATGGAATAAGGAAATTGCGCCTTCAACCGAACTCAGAAAATGGTTCAGCCACCGAGAAGCATATTTTGAAGAGTTTGAGAAGCGCTATCGTGCGGAATTGGAGGCAAAGCAAGAAGAATTAAGCAGATTGAAAGATTTGGCGAAGACAAATACAGTTACTTTGCTATATGGCGCCAAAAATACCAAGATAAATCAGGCTGTTGTTTTGAGGAATTTATTATTGAATCGGTCATAAGTGTTTTAAATAAGACAAATTTGTCCGAGTTAAACTTTTTCACTATATTTGCTAAAAATATAGCTATATGTTTTCTAAAGCTTGTCAGTATGGAATAAAGGCCACAATATTTATTGCGGTTAAATCACAAGAGGACAAAAGGGTCAACTTAAATGAAATTGCCAAAGAGATTGATTCTCCAATTGCTTTTACGGCAAAGGTGTTGCAAAAATTAACAAAAAGTAAAATCATAGATTCAATAAAAGGTGCTACAGGAGGTTTTGAAATAAAAAAAAGCCAATTGGATAAAATTATGATTAGCCAAATTGTAACTTCCATTGATGGTGACTCAGTTTACGAAGGTTGCGGTTTGGGATTTGGCAAGTGTTCAGAAATTAAACCCTGTGCAGTTCATTTTAAATTTAAAAAAATAAGAGAAGATTTAAAAGAAATGTTAGAAACGACTTCCCTAAAGGTTTTATCAAATGACATTAATAATGAAATAACCTTTTTAAAACGATAAAAAACGAATCTTTTAAAAAACTAAAAACCTATTCAAATTTCTGAAGAACACCATCACCTATTGTTTTTAATGGTGCGGTAGGTTCATAAACAGCATACATTGCTTTTGCTGACAATGTAGGATAAAGTTTTATTGATTACTTCAGAAGCAAACAGCATAAATAAAGATACCTATTTGAATGATAAATAATTTTTACAGATGAAAAAAAAGAAAGTAATTGTAATAGGAGGAGGATTTGCAGGAGTTCAACTTGCCAAGAATCTGGATAGAAATCTTTTTGAGGTATTGTTAATTGACAGAATTAATCACCACCAATTTCAACCTTTGTTTTATCAGGTTGCCACTTCACAAATAGAACCTTCGAACATATCATTTCCGTTTCGACATATTTTTAAAAATAAAAGGCATGTGCAAATCAGGTTGGCGGAAGTTTTAGCTATTGATCCCGAAAATAACAGCATAAACACAACTATTGGGGCTTTCGATTACGATTACTTGGTAATTGCAATTGGCTGTAAAACCAATTTCTTCGGAAACAATGCCATTTGCGAACATTCATTTACCCTAAAAACAACGTATGATGCCATTAAAATACGAAACCACATTTTGCAGACCTTTGAAGACATTATTTCAGCAAAATTGGATGAAAAGGAAAGTTTGCTGAATTTGATAATTGTTGGTGCGGGAGCAACGGGAGTGGAATTGGCAGGAGCATTTGCTGAAATTAAAAAAGAAGTATTGCCCAGGGATTATCCCGGAATCGATTTTACAAAATTTAAGATTACTCTAATTGAGGGGACTAAAAATACGTTGAACAATATGAGTGATATGGCAAAAGCGGCCTCACGAAAATATTTGCAAAATATGGGTGTGGAGATGCTTACCGAAACATTTGTAACTGGCTACGACGGAAATACCCTAAAATTAAACAATGGAAATGAAATAAACACAAAAACGGTTATTTGGACGGCGGGCGTAATTGGAAACACGCTTCCGGGCTTGCCAAACTCTGCGATTACTTTTGGCAATCGCCTAAAAGTGAATAGGATAAACGAAGTTGCCGAAACTAAAAATGTTTTTGCAATTGGTGATATAGCCTTTATGCAAACTCCGAAATATCCAAAAGGCCATCCTCAATTGGCAAACGTTGCGGTTAACCAGGGAAAGAATTTAGCCAAGAATTTTAAGCGAATATATCAGGGAAAAACGCCTCTCGAATATGAATACAAAGACCTTGGCACTATGGCCACTATAGGCAGAAACAAAGCGGTAGTCGATTTTCCGTTTGTCAAATTTAAAGGTTATTTTGCTTGGTTTATTTGGATGTTTTTACATTTGATGATTATTCTGAGCGTCAGGAATAAATTAATAATATTTATCAACTGGGCCTGGGTTTACGTCACAAAAGATTCTTCGCTTAGGTTGATACTTACTCAAAATAGAGAGACTTGTGATGCTGAAAAGAAATTGGTTCCCTAAAATTAGGTAAGCCAATTATATTTTATAGGATATTTTATTGGAAATTTTGTGGTCTGGCTTAAGGTGAAAAGTGATTTATGCCCAATTTTTAGGATTAGCCAACACGTTCACTAATTTTTCCTCTTCACTTCCTTTTTTGGGATGGTGGTCATAAATCCATTGCACGCGAGGTGGCAGGC
>JAENXD010000006.1 GCA_016649745.1 Flavobacteriaceae bacterium
ATGGTGGGAGAGTATGTCACCGCCTTTCTTTTGAAAAACCTTCAACTTTACTGTTGGAGGTTTTTTTTTGGAATAAATTTGAGATTTATCAATCCGTATTTTCTGTTATCTGAATTATTTATCCGTATTTTGTTGTAATTAACTAATAAATATAGAAATGAAACAACAGAATTTTAAGAATCACAGTAGATGGGTGATTGGATATCACGGCATAACACTTATAGCCATTCTGGCTTTTTTAGTAGGATCAATTAGAAATTTTTTAAAGTCATCAGAGGATAATTTATACTCCGCCTCCTTATTGGTTTTGCTTGGCTTTATTTTGTTCTTTATGTTTCATTTCTTAAGATCTTTCGCTTTAAAAGCGCAAGACAGGGCAATTAGAGCAGAAGAAAAGTTAAGATATTTTATTTTAACTGGAAAAGCAATCAGCAATAAAATTACAACGAGACAATTTGTCGGATTGCGGTTTGCTTCTGATGAGGAATTTCCTGCCTTGGCTGAAAAAGCAGAACGAGAAAATCTTTCAGAAAATGATATTAAAAAAGCAATAATCAATTGGAAAGCTGACGAATATCGTGTTTAAGATATAATCGATCGACTTTTAAAGACAAAAAATCCTCCTATTATATGGGACGATTTTTAATTTCAATTTCGATTGAATGAAGGTACTTTATTATTCAATACTTTGATTCAAATTTATTTTAATACCTCAATAATTGGATTGCCTGTATTTCCATTTGGTTCTGTTATGTTTAAAAAACTGGCTAATGTTGGTGCAATATCGATGATTGGATAAAAAATGTCAGATTTTCCTTTTTTAATTCTTTCCCCATAGAATATTAGTGGAACATGGGTGTCGTAACTGTGGCCCGAACCGTGAGTAGTACCGGTTTTTGAGTGGGTAATTGTTGAAGGATTTGGAATAAATAAGACATCTCCTGAGAATTTTTGATTGTACCCATTTTGTAAAGTTTGTAATAGGCCTGAACTAAAGGTTGTAGTTTGTAAAGTATGGGCGGTTACCGATTTATAAACGTTTTCAAAATTTATTATCTTGTCAGCTATTACTTGCGACACTTCAATGGTGTTTAGTTTTAATACTTCAATTTTCTCTTTATTTAAAAAGATTTGATAATTGGAAATATCTTCAACAATGTCATTCGAATTAAAATATTTCAACGTAATTTCGTTTACAAATTGTTTAAATGCGATTGGATTAAAATAGCCCGCTGGAATTTTTAATGAATTTAAATAGGCAGGAACTGGGACTGCAGCATGGTCAGCAGTTAAAAAAAGTGTATAATTGTTTTCCCCAACTTCCTTATCTAAAAAATTCAGAAGACTTTCCAAATCTTTGTCGAGTCTAATATAGGTGTCTTCTAGCTCTTTGGAGTCAGTTCCAAATTGATGGCCGACATAATCGGTACTTGAAAAACTCACTGCTAAAAAGTCTGTAAATTCACCTTTACCTAATTTCTCACCTTTTACAGCGGCTTCAACAAAATCTTTAGTAATTGAATTACCTGCCGGAATGGCTTTTATCAAACTAAAATTACTGTTTGTTTTTCTTAATTCAGCTAAATCATAAGGAAATGTGGAAGTTGTTTTTCCTTTAAATAAGCCTTCATAGTCGTTATTGTCCGGTAATGTTTCAGTATATGTTGAAATGTCATAATAAGTATTCCAAGTCTCGTTTAAATAGGCGTCAGCTTTCCCTGAATTATTAAACTCATTTACCCAATCTGGAAGTTCATTCATATAAAATGTGCTGGTAATAAATTTCCCTTCATTACCGCCTTCAAACCAATAAGCGGCATTTGCCGTATGCCCGCCTGGTAAAATTGCTGATCGGTCTTTTATAGCAATACTAATGGTTTTGCCTCGCATATTTTGTGACAATCTTAATTGATCTGTGATGGTGGTTGTCAACATTCTATGAGGCGATTTGTTGCCTCCAGAGTTTGCTCCTACACTTTTATAGTTGTTATCATCTACGCAATAAATAGATTTTTTTTCATATTTATCATACCAGTCATTGGAAATAATACCGTGATTACTTGGTGTTGTGCCTGTATAAATGGATGTGTGACCCACAGCGGTATAAGTTGGAATATAGTTGTAATGAACATTTTTTAAATTATAACCATCTCTCATTAATCGTTTAAAACCGCCATCACCATATTTATTGTAAAATTTTACTAAATAATCGTAACGCATTTGGTCTACTACAATCCCAACAATTAATTTAGGGTTTGTTTGTTCAGTTTCAGCAGAAATAGAGATATCGACAGGTGAAACGGCCGTGGTTTCAGATTTTATGGCAATGCATCTAATTAAGGTTAAACTAATGATTAGTAATATAAATATTTTCTTCATTTTAATGTAAATTTTACAATTTCAAAAGTACTAAATTTTTAAAGTGTTGCGTTAAACTTAAGTTACAAAAACGATAATAAATAGTATTAATTTAATATTTTAGCCAAAAATAAATTGAGATGCGCTACTTAAAGCATATAGGAAAATATTTTATTATGCTTCGGCAAGTTTTTAGAAAGCCACAAAAATGGTCGGTTTTTAGAGAAATGTTATTTAGGGAAATTGAAGATTTAGGGCTTAAATCGTTAGGGATAATTGCTTTTATCTCTTTTTTTGTTGGCGGAGTTGTGGCTATTCAAACGGCCTTAAATGTCGATAGTCCTTTTATACCTAAATACTTAATAGGCTTTGCCACAATGCGATCCATGATTTTAGAATTTGCACCAACATTTATGAGTGTTATTTTGGCTGGAAAAGTGGGGTCATATATCTCTTCAAGTATTGGCACCATGAGAGTTACTGAGCAAATAGATGCCTTGGAAGTCATGGGAATCAATTCTTTAAATTATTTGGTGTTGCCTAAAATTATTGCAACCGTATTTTTTTACCCCTTGTTAATTTCGTTAGCTATGTTTTTAGGAATTTTGGGAGGATATGTGGCCGGAACTTTAACTGATTTATTTTATAGTGAAGATTATATTTATGGAATTCGACTTGATTTTGATTCTTACTATATACAATATGCTTTAATTAAAACAGTAGTTTTTGCATTTGTAATCGCAACCATACCGGCATATCATGGCTATTATGTAAAAGGTGGTTCATTAGAAGTTGGTCGTGCAAGTACGCAAGCCGTAGTTTGGACTAGTGTTGTTATCATTTTATTAAACTATTTTTTAACCCAAATGCTATTAGGATAAATGATTGAAGTTACGGATTTATATAAAGAATTTAAAGGCGTACCGGTTTTAAAAGGAATTTCAACCACTTTTGAAAAAGGAGTAACCAATATGATTATTGGTCAGAGCGGATCTGGTAAAACGGTTTTTTTAAAATGTTTGGTTGGGTTGCACATTCCTGATAGCGGGATAATTTGTTTTGATGGAAGAAAGCATACGGAACTGAGTATTGAGGAACACAGGCTATTACGGCAGGAAATTGGAATGGTTTTTCAAGGAGGAGCTCTTTATGATTCATTAACAGTTGAAGAAAATATTATGTTTCCACTGAAAATGTTTACAGATCAATCTTTTGCTGAAAATCTTGATCGCGTAAATTTTGTTTTAAAAAGGGTAAATTTAGAAAATGCAAATAAAAAATTTCCGGCTGAATTGTCCGGAGGTATGCAAAAAAGAGTATCAATTGCCAGAGCCATTGTCATGAATCCAAAGTACTTATTTTGTGATGAACCGAACTCTGGTTTGGATCCGAATACGGCGACAGTCATCGATAATTTAATTAAAGAAATTACGGAAGAATATCAAATAATTACGGTGATAAATTCACATGATATGAATTCTGTTATGGAAATTGGAGAAAAAATTATTTTTTTAAAGGATGGTGTAAAAGAATGGGAAGGATCGAATAAAGAGATATTTAAAACTGAAAATGAGGCAATTGTGAATTTTGTGTATTCTTCCAATTTATTCAGAAAAGTTAGGGAGGTTTATTTGAAAGAAACAAAGTAGGTTAGAAGTTTGTTTTTATTAAATATACCCTTATATTTGCAGCCGCTAAAAAGCAAAAGAATGACCTGGTAGCTCAGTTGGTAGAGCACCTCCCTTTTAAGGAGGTGGTCCTGGGTTCGAGCCCCAGCCCGGTCACAAAAAGCTTCTCAAGATAGAGGAGCTTTTTAATTTAAAATCTTGGTGAGATACTCAAGTGGCCAACGAGGGCAGACTGTAAATCTGCTGCGCAAGCTTCGAAGGTTCGAATCCTTCTCTCACCACAAAGGTCTCAAACAATTTATTTGAGGCTTTTTTATTGAAATTTTAAATTTTGGTCGAATAAATATAGAGCGATTGGATAATACTTCCGGTACCGTTCTTCCAAGATTTGGGCTTATTGTTGATTTTAGTTTTGGTTTACAATTAAAGTATCTAAATTTAAACGTGTTTTAAGCCATTTTTTTAATTGGTCCTTTTTCAGATCTTTTTTTGGCACAGATTTGTCCCATTCCGCATTAAATACGGTAATGGTATCTACTGTCTTAAAATTAGTATTAACCTGCTGAGCGTAGCTTAATTGCTTTAAGCCGCTATAATTAATCTGAGCTTCTTTACTTATTTGTATAAAAGGAATTTGGGAAGCGTAAAATTTAGACAATTCAGTTTCTAAAAGATTAAGTTTAGCTTCTTTTTCTTTTAAGGATTCATCTCTTGTGGAAATTAGTTTTTGATTTTGTTTGTATAATTCCGTCAGGTTATCAACATCTTTCATTAAATCTGAATCAACATTTTGTTCCACAAATAACTTAGTATTAGTAAGCCCATAATTGGGAAGTTTGGCTTTCCAATAATTAATTTCTTTTTCAGAAAGTGTTTTACCATACACATAAATTTTTAAACTATTTTTGTTATAATCAAGGTCTTCATCTTTTTCATCTATAATGCTAATTCCGCTCTTTTTTAAATCAGCTATAAAATTTTCAGCGGATCGTTTAAATTGATTTATTTTGAATAAATTAAAAAATAAGTAAAGACTTCCTGCAAAAACTAAAAATGCAACAAATGAGACCAAGCGCGCAATACGTTTTCTTTTTTTTGAATTTATGTATTCAACCATTGGAAATCTTAAAAACTTAACAATTACTAAAGTTGCTAAAGCAATAAATATGCTATTGATTGTGAATAAGAACATGGCACCTCCAAAATAGCTTAAACTACCTGTTGCAAGCCCATATCCGGCCGTGCAAAGCGGTGGCATTAAAGCCGTGGCAATGGCTACTCCCGCTATAGTATTTGTCTGTTTGGTTCTTCTGCTTAAAACGATTATTAAAGCTAAACCACCTGCAAGACCAATAAATACATCCCGAACGTCAGGAGCTGTTCTTGATAAGAGCTCAGGAGTTTCATCTCTGAATATGGGAATTAAAAAAAATAAAAAGGAAGTCGTTAAACTCAATACAACCATTACTCCTAAATTTATCAGAGAGCGTTTTAAAGTGTCAATATCATTTATGCCGACAGACAATCCAACTCCTAAAATTGGACCCATTAACGGGGAGATTAGCATTGCGCCAATTACAACTGCAGGTGAACCAATATTTAAACCAATAGAAGCTATTAAAATGGAAAAAATCAATACCCAAGCCGTATTGCCTTTCATTGCAATATTTTCTTTTATATCTTCAATAGTACCTTTTTTATCTGTTCCCGTTTTGATATCGAATACTTCAAAGAAAAAATGTTTTATGGCTGTCCAAGCCACAGTTAATTTTTTCGTATCTTCAACTTGGTTATTGTTTGTGTTTTTCATAATTGCATTTTTTAAATGAAATCATCTCCAAATTCAGCTTTCACTGCTGAAGTTATTTGTTTTATTTCTTGTTCTTTGTTTTTGGGACAAATAAGAATTACACCATCTTTTTCAATTACTATAAAGTCATTTAAACCTTGTATAACAACACGTTTTCCGGACTGTGTTCTAATCATATTGTTTTTGGAATCTCTATAGATAACATTTCCGCCAACAGTAGCGTTTTGGTTTTTATCTTTGGTAAGTTTGTTATAAAGAGAACCCCAAGTTCCAAGATCATTCCAGCCAAATTCAACAGGTAATATATAAACATTCTCTGCTTTTTCCATAATCCCAAAGTCGATGGATACATTTTCTGAAAAAGCATAATTTTTTTCAATAAAATCATTTTCTGAAGTCTTATTGTAACTATTTTGTCCTTTCGAAAATAGGGCATACATTTCTGGCAAATGGGTTTCAAAAGCTTTTAAAATGCTTTTCGCGCTCCAAACAAAAATACCGGCATTCCATAGGTAATCGCCACTTTTCAAAAATTGTTCAGCAGTTTCTAAGTTTGGTTTTTCTGTAAAATCAGTTACTTTTTTTATAGCATTTTCTGAAGGACTAAATTTAATATATCCATAACCGGTATTTGGCTCTGATGGTTTAATGCCTAGCGTTAACAGCGCATCATTTTCAGCACAAAAATTAAAAGCAGTTTGAACATTGTTTAAAAATTCATGTTCATCTTCAATCCAATGATCTGAAGGAGCAATAATTAGAATTCCTTCCGGATTTTCATTGTAAATTTTAAAAGCGCTGTATAAAATACATGGCGCTGTATTTCGCATAGCAGGCTCTAACAATATTTGTTTTGTTGTTATTGTTGGAAGTTGTTCCGTTATTATTTTTTCATAAATTTTATTGGTGGCAATTAAAATATTTTTTGAAGGAATTAAGGTTTCAAAACGGTTCACTGTTTGTTGAATTAATGAACTTCCGGTGCCCAGCATATCGTGAAATTGTTTTGGAAACTGTTGGGTACTCAAAGGCCAAAATCGAGAACCGACGCCTCCGGCCATAATGATGGCATAATAATTTTTATTCATCTATATAAATTTTATTGGTACTACAAGCCTTCATTTATTTTGGTTGGTAATATCCTTTTGTTTAATAATCTTTACAGGCTTCTACTTCAGCATTTGGATTGAATAAATAAACCTTTTTACTGGCCATTTCAACGCATTCAAATCGCGTTCTTCTTTGGGCTCCTTTTTTAAAAGATTTATTGTTGAAACTAAAAATGCTTCCGTTTTCTAACTCAAAGATAAAACTCTTTTCCGACTTTTCATTGTACATATTTAAAGCACGAGTCAAATTGACGTCGGCTCCGGTGCTCGCTCTCGGATTTTTAAGATAATTTGCCAAATAAGGAAGCAGGTGCGACGGATAAATGGTTGGTTGCAAAAAGGGTAACATTAAATGTTGAAAATTTTGTTTCCATTCCTTGCCGTGCGGTTTCACCCTTTTGTGTTTTTTGAAAGTAACCAAATGCGCCATTTCGTGAATAAGCGTGAATAAAAACTGGTATTTATTTAACGTGTTATTTAGCGTAATTTGAAAATCGCCATTGAGTTTTCTTTTAAAATCACCGTGTTTTGTTGCCCTATTGTTCACTATTTTTATGTGAATAGGATGATTTGTCAGTATTTCTTCAACCAAATCAACCGAGTTTTCAGGAATGTATTTTGAAAGTATTTTCATAGTTTATTAGGGCGTTGTTGAAGAAACCTGTAAAATTTTTCCGTTGTAAAATTTGTTTCCGGTTAAGGCAA
This sequence comes from Flavobacteriaceae bacterium, assembly GCA_016649745.1. Classification (GTDB taxonomy): domain Bacteria; phylum Bacteroidota; class Bacteroidia; order Flavobacteriales; family Flavobacteriaceae; genus Lutibacter. The sequence goes on from JAENXD010000006.1 coordinate 7,611, forward strand.
AATTATAGATATAATCGGCCATTTCTTCAGCTGAAACAGAAGCCTTGTAACCTGGGAATGCTTCTTCAAGCATTTCGGTTTGTACGGCGCCCAAAGCTAAAGCGTTAAATGCAATTTGATGTTCTTTGTATTCTTCTGCCAAAACTTCCGTTAACGTTAATAAAGCGCCTTTTGAAGAACTATATGCCGCCAATCCGGGGAATTTCATGCTTTCTTGAACACCGCCAATACTGCTGATATTTACCACGTGACTTCCTTTTCCTAAAAATGGAATGAGTAATCGCGTAAGTTCGGCAACGGCAAAAACATTGACTTTATAAACCTCTAAAAAGTCTTCTGAGCTTAAATTTTCAAATGATTTGTTAACTAATTTTCCTGCATTATTTATCAGGACATCAACTTTTTTCCAGTTTTTACCGACAAAGTCTGTTACTTTTTTCAAGTCGTTTTTATTTGATAAATCCGCAGAAATTGTAGTAATATTTTTCAGATTTAGATTTTCTAACGGTTTTGTATTTCTCGACAAGGCCAAAACATTGTAATTGTTTTTGGCAAACCGTTGTGCCAGTTCAAAACCAATTCCGCGACTTGTTCCTGTAATAATAATGTTTTTCATATTAATTAAATATAATGTGTTGGTACGCTCCAATATCGGCAGGCCAAGTTCTTGGCACTCCCAAAATGTCATTTGGAACTATAAATTTTACCTCTTCGCTTCCTTTTTTTATTGCATCAGAATTTTCCCCAATTATCAATTTGTTATTTTCCGGAGATTTAAAATTTGGATTTCCGTTAAAAATATTGTCAACAAAATGAACTGGATCGTTAGGATCCATAAATCGAATCATATTATTTTTAAAAGAATAATTAAAAACAGTTCCAGCAACTTGGTCAATCACCAATTCAATATTGCTGTTCCCGTCAATGATGCAATTGGTAAAATTTGCCGCTTTTAAATCTCGTGCTTCTACAATTTGTGTTTTGCTTTCGTAGAAAAAGTTGTTAATTAAAACACTTGGAGCTTGTCGAAAACTGTTATTCCAAAAATTTGCAAATGTGGAATGAATAAAACTATAAGTTCCGCCAGCAGTGCAGGCCAAAGACGATTGTCCACTATTGTTAATCACCAAATTTTCCCCATAAATATTGGTTTCGCGTCCCAGAATGCCAAAGTTGGAGCTGTTGTAAATCTGGCTGTTTTTAATCATTAAAGTCGGGATATCATTATTGCTGATAGAATCTGAAATAATTCCTGCGGAGGCATTTTTAATAATGGTGTTTTTTATGCTGTTGTTTTTACTTCCTGCACGCAACCAAATAGTGCCCCACTGTCCAGGAATTTCACTGAATTTCGGTTCAAGCCTGTCACCTTCAATGAAAACTTCCTTATTTAATTCGCCGTCAATGGTTAAGGTTGCATTTTTACTTACAATTAACCCTGAATTTGCGTGAAAATGAATTTTTGCGCCCGCTTCTATAGTCAGTGTTTTAGTTGAAGGAACTGCGCAATACCCATAAATTACATAGGGTTTTTCATTGGTAAAAGTGGTATTGTCATCAAGGTAAAATCCGTTCACTTTTAAATTTTCGCCATCTGCTGTAGTTCCAATAGAAATTGTTTCAATAAAACCATTTGAATCTTTTGAAGGAAACAAAAAATGGGCATCTTTCACCAAAGTCACCAATTTAACATCCTGTATGTTTTCGCCATTGTCAAAAACAATGGAATCTGTATAAATAGGATTTGCTGCTTGGCTATAATCAATAGTGGTTTCAATAAAAATATACAGACTGTCTTTGGCTAAAATTTCTATATTTTCAAAAATTTGGCCAGGAATTCCATCAACATTTAATCGGTAAAATGAATTTTCCCCTCTACCAAGCGCAATAGTTGGAATGGAGATATTTTTATTGCTTTTGTTGTAAACCTTTAAATTGTAGGTGCTTGAGCCAATATTGGTAAAAACGGTATCCAAATACACAGTATCCTTTGAAAAAGAAAGTTTACCCGAACTTAACACTGTTGAAAAATCTTTTCTGCACGAAGAAAACACCAGTAACGTTAAAGCACATAAAAAGGTTAAATAATAACGCATTCGGGTTGTTTTTGTAAATGTAAAAATAAATTAAGCATATTATTTTTTAATCAACTTGATTTCGTACAATTTACTCCAATGTTTTCCGGTCACAAAAAGTCGGTTATTTTCTTTGTCGAAAGCTATTCCATTAAGCACTTCATCGGAATCATCTAATTTTTGTTCATTTTCAATAGCGGTTTTTAAGCTGGTTAAATTAGCGACGCCCTCAACCTTACCGTTTTTTGGATTCACAATTAAAATGGTGTTTTGCTGCCAAATATTTACATAAATTAATCCGTTAACAAATTCTAGCTCATTCAGTTTTTCAACTTTGCGCTCATTGGTGTAAGCTTCAATATAACTTTCCTCCACAAGCGTTTCCGGATTCAAAAACCAAATATATTCCGTGCCGTCAGTTTTAATTAATTTTTCACCGTTATGAGACAACCCCCAGCCTTCTCGACTTTTAGTATAATTAAACGTTTTTTCTTGCTCAAATGTATTTAAATCATACACAAAACCAACGCCACCTTGCCAGGTTAATTGATATAATTTGTTATTAAAAATAGTAATTCCTTCCCCAAAATATTTTGCATCCAAATCTTTTTGCTGTAAAACTTTTCCTGTTTTTAATTCAACTTTTCTAATAGAAGATTTTCCTTTATGTCCTGTTCCTTCATATAAAAATCCGTTTAAAAATTCCAAACCTTGTGTATAAGCACCTTTATCGTGCGGATAGGTGTTTATAATTTTATAGGTATAAATGTCAGGAGCCGAATCAGCCAAAAAATAAACAGTTTCGGCAACTTTCGTAGTTTTATTTTCATAAAAAACAATAGCCGTAATTACATGCTTTCCAAGTTTATAATCGTTAATTTTTAAAGTTACGATATTGGCATCACCATTAATTTTTTTGTCATCTATTAAAAATTGGACGGAATCAATTGGCTTGTTATTTTTTTCTGAAACAGAAATGGTCAATTCCTTATTTGTCTGAATTTTTTTAGGGGCATTTATAATAAATTTATGTTCACTTTTACAAGAGAATATGGCCAAGAATATAAAAAAACTAAAAAAAGATTTGTAGTACATAACTAAAATAGGCGTTTTATGAATTTTTTATGTAAATAAAATAAATTATTTGTTTGAAGTTTCAAAAATATAGTTAAATTTGCAGTCTTAAAAATAAAATTACATTTAAAACGAGTTTACGATGAAAAAAGGTATACATCCAGAAAATTATAGAATGGTAGCATTTAAAGATATGTCAAATGAAGATGTATTTTTGACTCGTTCAACAGTAAACACTAGAGAAACTCTTGAAGTAGATGGTGTTGAATACCCTTTGGTAAAATTAGAAATTTCAAGAACTTCACATCCATATTACACAGGTAAAACTAAAATGGTTGATACTGCAGGACGTATTGACAAGTTCAAAACTAAATATGCTAAATTCAGTAAATAATTAGCAACTTTAAAATATTAAAAATCCTCAACGAAAGTTGGGGATTTTTTTGTTTATAGTTAAGGTGTAAGCCAATATGATATAAGGCATTGTGTTGATATGTAATTTGTTATAATATTTGTATTGATAAAAATTACTATATTGCATATAAAAACTAGTAGTATGCCAATATATATGGATCGTCATGATGTGTCTGAAACCGTTACGGCAGAAAACGTCGCGCAATTGCATCAAGCTGATTTAAAGATACAAGACAAGTTTAAATGCAGAGGGCTTACGTATTGGTTTGATGAAAATAGAAAAACTGCATTTTGTTTAGTTGAAGCTCCTAATAAAGAAGCCATAAAAGAAATGCATGACCACGCTCATGGCGAGGTTCCTCATAGAATAATTGAAGTTGATGATAGCATCGTTGAATCTTTTTTAGGCAGAATTGAAGATCCTGTAAAAGCCCAAAAAACAGCATTAAATATTATTAATGACCCTGCTTTTAGAATTATAATGCTTGTAAGATTTAAGGATTTTTCGTTAAACAATTCTTTATTTGAAAAAGAAAATCAGGCATTAGTTAAAATAAACGACGATATCTTACAAATTATTTTAAAGTTAAATGGCCGCATCGTAAAACAAAATTCTAAAAGTTTTTTAATATCATTTACCTCAGTAACTAATGCTGTTTTGGGCGCTTTAGAAATTCAATCAAAATTTGAAAAAGACGTAAAGAAAAGCGTGACTTTTAATTTAAAAATTGTGCTTGGAGCCGGGGTTCCTGTTGCGGAAAAGGAAGGGCTTTTTGAAGATACTATTGACATGGTTGAATCGATATATAAATTTATTAAAGGTCATGTTGTAATAACAAATGAAGTTAAAGACTTATATGAGAGCGAAAATTCAAATAAATCTATTGATTATAAATTTATCAATGTTTTAAAGTCTTCTGATGAAAAATTTCTCAATAATTTAATGAGTTGTATTGAAAATAACTGGAATAAAACCGATTTAAAAGCGAATGACTTTTGCAAGCAACTAGGATATAGCAAATCGCGATTGTATCGAAAAATGATGTTTTTAACCGGTCAATCGCCAAATGCTTTTATAAAAGAATTCAGATTAAATATGGCCTTGGAATTATTGAATAAACAAATAGACAATATTTCTGAAATTGCGTTTAAAACAGGTTTTAATAGCCCAACTTATTTTTCAAAATGTTTTAAAGAAAAATTTGGAATTCTTCCTTCCAATTATACAAAATTGTCAATTAACAAAGCTTAAATTAAAATCTTTTTAGAAATTCTTCAGAATAACTTTGAATCAAAATTGCGATTATTTGAATCAATTGTTAACGTAGTTGTTGTTTTATCTATGTAGTTTTGAAGTGTTTATAGGTGTTTTTCAAAAGCACGTTTAATCAATAGAATTCCCCGAGGCTCTGCCTCGGGTGTTGCGTAAAGATATGTATATTTGTTGATATGAGTGAGCATATCCACAAGAGTCATAATAAAAGTTTGCTTCTTTATCATTTTGTATGTCCGATAAAGTATAGGCGAAGTGTTTTGACCGCATCAGTTTCAAAGACTTTCAAAGAGATTTGTCTACAGATAGAACAACGATATGAGATGAGTTTTTTGGAAATAGGTATTGATGGGAATCACGTACATTTTTTGATACAGGGTGTTCCTAATGATGCGCCTAAAAACATTATTGGAGCAGTTAAAAGTATCACGGCGAAAGAAATTTTCAGGCTTCATCCTGAAGTAAAACAGGAGCTTTGGGGTGGAAAATTTTGGACGAGCGGCTACTATGTCAATACTGTTGGACAATATGCCAATGAGGATGTTATAAGGAAGTATTTACAGAATCAAGGAAAATCAGATTATGAAATGTTACATTCAGGTCAACTGAAATTGTTCTGATTGTGATACCCCGACGGCTCTGCCTCGGGGTAGTTCATTTTTCTTAAGGAAATTACCAACATTGGATTATTAATAATTGATATAAATGGTCATATTTAAAAGATTGAAAGTATTACAATTTATAATAACTGTTATTGATCCAGCAACCTCAGAATAGTTTTTTAAGCTAACATCTTGATTTTCGTTTAGATTTTTCAATTCCAAAAATTGGAACTGTATTTCGATACCTAAATTTATGATTAAAGCTTGAAAATCCTTTAAAAATATAAAATACTAACTAAAAAAATAAACAATTATGAAAATTTCAAAAAACGACATTGAAGTCAAAATGGAGATTCCTGGAGCTGTTATCCGTCAGAAAACAGATTTTGGAGACGCGACCGGATTAGGTAAAATTAGCGGAGAGTATTTTAGTCTCTCTGCGGGAGTGGATACAACACCTTTGTTTATTGGGCTTGAAGGAAATTTGTGTCAGTGCCCTCATTGGGGATATCTTTTGAGTGGACAAATTACTACTACAGATGCTAATGGCATCGAAGAAATTGTAAACGAAAAAGATCTGTTTTATTGGCCCGCAGGGCACAATGTAAAAGTCAATGCAGATGCGGAGATTGTCATGTTTAGTCCTCAGCATGAGCACACACATGTAATCAATCATATGATTGAGATGACTAAAGGTTAAAATCGCTACCAAAAATTTATAAAAAGGAGTCTTCTCAATTGGAAAAAATTGTACAAGATGAAAAAATTGGTTAGAAGTACAATTTAGTTCATCTTATGATTTTTTAGCTAACATCTAGAATCTTAATTTAAATTTTTCAATTCCAGACATGGAAATATATGCGATGCCTAAATTTTAGAGTTAAAGTCTGAAAATCTTATAAAATAAAAAATTACTAACTAAAAAATCAAAGATTATGTCAAATTTAATGAAAAACATAAATACTTCTGTTTTGGAAGAACTTGCTTCTAAATTAAGAGGAAGAATAGTTATGCCCACAGACCCTGACTATAATGAAACACGAAAAGTGTACAATGGAATGATTGATAAACATCCTGGGATGTTTGTAATGTGTGTTGATGTTGCAGATGTTATTGCATCCGTAAATTTTGGCAGAGAAAATAATTTATTGGTTGCTGTTAGAGGCGGTGGACACAATGGCGGCGGACTGGGAATCTGTAATGATGGATTGGTAATTGATTTATCGGGCATTAAATTTATTCGTGTTGATACTTCTAATAACACTGTTAGCGTAGGAGGAGGAAATATTTGGGGAGAAGTTGACCATGCGACACATCCTTTTGGATTGGCAGTTCCTGCTGGAATAATTTCAACAACAGGCGTAGGTGGATTAACATTGGGTGGTGGCGTTGGGCATTTATCGCGTAAATACGGATTGACAATAGATAATTTATTGGAAGCTGATATGGTTTTGGCTGATGGTAGTTTTGTAACTGTAAATGCTAAGCAGAACTCAGATTTATTCTGGGCTATTCGCGGTGGTGGTGGAAACTTCGGAATTGTAACCTCATTTAAATTTCAAGCACATCAAGTAAAAACTGTTTTTGGGGGCCCAACTTTATGGCCTATCGAAAAAACAGCAGAAATTATGGAATGGTATCATAAGTTTTTAAATAATGCTCCAGATGAATTAAATGGTTTTATTGCGACTATGGTTATTCCGGGAGCGCCATTTCCGGAACATCTGCACAACAAACATTTCTGCGGAATTGTGTGGTGTTATGTGGGAGGTTTAGATAAAGCAGCTGAAATATTCAAACCAATATTAGCTATGAAGCCTTTATTTGAACATGTTGGCGAAATGCCGTACCCATCTGTACAAACATTATTTGACGGATTGTTTCCTCCAGGTTTACAATGGTATTGGAGAGCCGACTTTTTTAATGAATTAGGTGCTGAAGTTAGGGCGCAACATTTAAAATTTGGTTCAAAAATCCCTACGCCTCTTTCTCAAATGCATTTATATCCAATTAGTGGCGCTGCCAGCAGAGTTGCCAAGGATGAGACCCCATGGGCTTACCGTGATGCCAAATATGCCGGAGTAATTGTTGGTGTTTCTCCAAATCCTAAAGATTCAGATAAAATTACAAAGTGGTGTAAAGATTATTGGGAAGCATTGCACCCTTATTCTTCCGGAGGCGCGTATTCAAATTTTATGATGGATGAGGGGCAAGAACGCGTAAAAGCGAGTTACAGGCACAATTATGAGCGTTTAACAAAAATTAAAATAAAATATGACCCTGCTAATTTCTTTAGCGTAAATCAGAATATTAAACCTAAAATAAATACTTATGAAACTACTACCTATTAAATCAAATTTTAAAATGATTTTATTCATTTCAATGTTTTTATTAACGTTAACTATTTTTGCTCAGCAAAATATGAGAACGGGTAATGAGATGTCTGTTTTATTTACAGATAAAGATGCAGATTTACAATGGGAACCTTGTCCGCCATTTATGCCAGAAGGTTGTTCTATTGCTGTATTACATGGAGATCCTGTAAAAAGAAATTTGGATGTTTTTTTTAAAGTCCCAGCGAACTCAGATATTCCAAATCATTGGCATCATTCCGCAGAACGTATGATTTTAATTTCAGGTGAATTGCATGTGACTTATAAAGGCGAAAACACCCAAATTATGAAAGCAGGATCCTATGCTTATGGTCCATCAACTAAACCTCATATTGCCAAATGTGTAAATTCAGAACCTTGTGTATTATTTATAGCGTTTGAAGAGCCATTAGATGCGTTTCCTTTAATTATAAAAGAGTAAAACACATGTGTTTTTAGATTTAAAATAATCAAATTTATTTACAAAAAAAAACCATCACTTTTAATGATGGTTTTTTTTGTAAATTATAAATAACTATGTTAAGCCAGCATTGTTACAGGATTTTCAATAAATTGTTTTAATGTTTGTAAAAAAGCTGAACCAGTAGCGCCGTCAACTGTTCTGTGATCGCAGGCCAAAGTAACTTTCATGGTGTTTCCAATCACAATTTCACCATTTTTAACAACAGGTTTTTGAATAATTGCGCCTACTGATAAAATTGCTGAGTTTGGCTGATTGATAATAGAAGTAAATTCTGAAATTCCAAACATTCCAAGGTTAGATACTGTAAAAGTACTTCCTTCCATTTCTGCAGGCGTTAATTTTTTAGATTTGGCTCTTGTTGCCATATCCTTAATTTCTGCTCCAATTTGAGTCATGCTTTTTTGATCTGTAAAACGAGTTACCGGCACAACCAATCCGTCTTCAACAGCAACAGCAACGCCAATATGCACGTGGTGGTTTATGCGCGTTCTGTCGTCAAACCATTGCGAATTTACTTTTGGATGTTTTTTCAATGCCATGGCGCTTGCCTTAACCACCATATCATTAAAAGATACTTTGGTGTCAGGTAGTTCATTAATGAGTCTGCGTGATTCAATGGCGTTGTCCATGTTAATCTCCAGCATTAAATAATAATGGGGAGCAGTAAATTTAGATTCCGCCAACCTGCGCGCAATGGTTTTGCGCATTTGAGAATTAGGAGTTTCTTCAAAGCTTTCTTTTCCAGAAACAATCGGTACAGAAACACTAGAAACAGCAGAAGCTGCTGTCGGCACATAATTTTCAACATCAGATTTTACAATCCTTCCGCCTTCCCCGGTTCCGGAAATGGTGGTCAGATTTATTCCTTTTTCTTCCGCTATTTTTTTTGCCAAAGGAGATGCGATAACCCTGTCTGATGTATTTGTAGGAACTGGAGTTTGAGCCGTTTCGGCAACTTTTTCAGGAGTTTTTACAGTTTCAGTAACTTTTTCAGGTTCAGCAATCTCTGCTGTTTTCTCTGGAGCTTTTACAGTTTCAGGTGCTTTGACACTTGGTGCAGAAGACGCCTTAAATTCTTTTATGATAGCATCAATATCTTCACCTTCTTCGCCAATAATAGCCAATAATGAATCTACAGGAGCACTTTCACCATCTTTTAAACCAATGTATAAAAGTGTGCCTTCATTAAAAGATTCAAATTCCATTGTTGCTTTATCGGTTTCAATTTCGGCTAAAATATCGCCTTCTGAAATTTTATCGCCAACTTTTTTTAACCACTGTGCTACAACTCCTTCAGTCATTGTGTCACTTAAATGTGGCATTGTTATAATTTCTGCCATTTATCTATGTTTTAAAAACGGATAATCTTTTTGTTCGTAAACAATATCATATAATAATTGCTTGTCAGGATATGGAGATTCTTCAGCAAATTTCACACATTCTTCCACTTTATCTTTTACGTTTTGGTCCCAAGCTTTAATTTCTTTATCCGTGGCGTATTTTTTTTCTTTTATGACAGCCAGCACTTGAGAAATAGGATCTATTTTACGATACTCGTCCACTTCATCCTTGGTTCTGTATTTTTGTGCATCACTCATAGAATGACCTCTGTAACGATACGTTTTTATGTCGAGCAGCGTTGGTCCGTCACCTCTTCTTGCGCGTTCAATAGCTTCTTCCATAGCTTCAGCAACTTTAACCGGATTCATTCCGTCTACAGGTCCGCAAGGCATTTCATAGCCCAAACCAAGTTTCCAAATATCTTCTTGATTAGAAGTTCTGCTCACAGAAGTTCCCATAGCATAACCGTTGTTTTCGCAAATAAATACCACAGGAAGTTTCCAGGTCATAGCCATATTAAAGGTTTCGTGCAAAGAACCTTGTCTGGCGGCACCATCCCCAAAATAAGTCAAGGTTACGCCATCTCTTCCAAAATATTTATCGGCAAAAGCCAAGCCTGCGCCTAAAGGTATTTGACCACCAACAATTCCGTGACCGCCATAAAAATTATGTTCGGGAGAAAATATGTGCATAGAGCCACCCATTCCACGAGAAGTTCCAGTATCTTTTCCCATTAATTCTGCCATAATTCTTTTAGGATCAACACCCAATCCGATAGGTTGAACGTGATTTCTATAAGCAGTTATCATTTTGTCATTTTTTTTCATGACATGCAAAGCACCTGCCAAAACAGCTTCTTGTCCATTATATAAATGCAGAAAACCTCTAACTTTCTGTTGAATATAAAGCGCTGCCAATTTATCTTCGAATTTTCTCCAAAATAGCATGTCTTTATACCAGTTGATATAGGTTTCTTTCGTTATTTTTTTCATCTGTTTAAATTTTATTTTTTAGCGGGAACAGATGCTGTTCGCTATTAATCATTCCTTTGTGTGTCAAAATTTGTCATGCTCGTTTCATTTATAAAAAATATAAGTTAAGGTCGAATTGCAAAAATACTATTTTGCAGTTTAGTAATTAAGCAAACCGCTAATTTTTTTACTATAATGTTTTCGTAAAAAGATATAAAACAGAAAAATATTACTTTAAAGATGTCATTATAATTTATATATGGTTTTTGGTAAGTAATCTAAATATAGATCAGTAAAACAATATTTTTAAAATAATTCAGTTATATTTACAATAATTTAAAGGTTTACTACCGTTGTGGGGACGACAATTATGATTACTTTTTTGCAATTGATTAGAACTAAAAAGTCTCGAGATTTCTCGAGACTTTTTAGTGTTATGCAATAAAACATTCTATTTAAGCTTCCACATAATCTTCTATAGAATTACAAGAACAAATTAAGTTTCTGTCACCCAATGCATCATTAACCCGAGCAACAGACGGCCAGAATTTATTTTCTCTTATATATGGAAGTGGAAAAGCAGCCTGTTCACGAGTATAAGAATTATTCCATTCATTGGCTGTAATCACGCTTTCCGTATGAGGTGCGTTTTTTAACATAGGAATTAAAACACCGTCGTTGTCCATAATTTCATTTTTTATGCTAATGAGGGTATCACAAAAACGATCTAATTCTTGCTTTCCTTCGCTTTCAGTAGGTTCAATCATTAAGGTGTCATGAACCGGAAAAGAAAGTGTAGGTGCATGGTAGCCATAGTCCATTAACCGTTTTGAAACATCTGTAACATCAGCTCCAAAGTTTTTAAATTCTCTAAAGTCAACAATCATTTCATGAGCTGAAAATCCATTTTCTCCAGTATATAAAATTTTAAAATGTTTCTCTAATCTGGTTTTCATATAGTTCGCATTTAAAATAGCATAGATTGTTGCTTGTTTTAATCCATTTGAACCTAACATTTTTATGTAGCTGTAAGAAATCAACAAAACCAAAGCGGAACCCCAAGGCGCAGAAGAAATGCTTGTAATTCCTTGATCACCACCAGTTTTAACTATTGGGTTTGAAGGTAAAAATGGCGCTAAATGTTTTGCAACACAAATTGGTCCTACTCCAGGTCCACCACCTCCATGAGGAATTGCGAAAGTTTTGTGCAGGTTAAGGTGGCATACATCTGCACCAATTGTAGCCGGATTTGTCAATCCAACTTGGGCGTTCATATTGGCACCATCCATATAAACTTGTCCGCCATTATCATGAATAATTTTGGTAAGTTCTTTAATTGAACTTTCAAAAACACCATGTGTAGAAGGATAAGTGACCATTAAAGCAGCCAAACTGTCTTTGTACAATGTTGCTTTTTCTCGAATATCATCTACATCTATATTTCCCTGTTCGTTAGTTTTGGTAACAATCACCTTATAACCGGCCATCACTGCTGAAGCGGGATTGGTTCCGTGAGCTGATGAAGGAATTAAACAAATATTTCTATGACCATTTCCTTTTGATTCGTGGAATGCTTTAATGACCATCAATCCCGCATATTCACCTTGTGCACCTGAATTTGGCTGTAAGGAAGTGGCGTAAAAGCCAGTTATTTCATTCAATGACTCTTCCAGTCCTTTTATGACTTCCTGATAACCCTGCGCTTGTTCTTTAGGCACAAATGGATGCATATTTCCCCAACTTGGTGAACTTATCGGAAACATTTCAGAAGCGGCATTTAATTTCATGGTACAAGAGCCTAATGAAATCATTGAATGTGTTAATGAAATATCTTTTCTTTCCAATCTTTTGATAAAACGCATCATTTCGGTTTCTGAATGGTAATTTTCAAAAACCTCATTTTCCATAAATGAAGAAGTTCTTGTAAATTTTGAAGGAATGGTATTTTCAGAAATTGAATTTAAAACTATTGGTTTTTTACCTTCTGCTTCTGCTAAAATGGCAAGTATTTCATTAATGTCTGCTAAATTAGTTGTTTCGTTCACAGAAATGCCAACTAGATTGTTTGAGGGATAATAAAAATTTATTTCATTTTTTTCTGAAATTTCTTTAACCTTTGCGGCACTTGAAACTTCAACAAGTAAAGTGTCAAAATAGGCACTGTTTAATTGTTTTAAACCTAGATCTTTTAAACCTTTATTTAAGGTTGAAGCTAAGTTTTGAATGTTGGTTGAAATATATTTTATTCCTTTTGGTCCGTGATAAACACCATACATACCAGCCATAACAGCTAATAAAACTTGGGCTGTACAAATGTTTGAAGTTGCTTTTTCACGTTTTATGTGTTGCTCTCTGGTTTGTAAAGCCATACGCAAGGCGCGGTTTCCGTTTTTGTCCACAGAAACTCCAATGATTCGCCCTGGCAATGCACGTTTGTATTCTTCTTTTGTTGCAAAATAACCTGCGTGCGGACCACCATAGCCCATTGGTATTCCAAATCGTTGTGTAGTTCCAACCACCACATCTGCACCCCACTCCCCTGGAGGGGTCAATAATGATAAACTTAATAAATCTGCAGCCACTGCTATTTTAGCATCAACAGCTTTCGCTTTTTCAATAAATGAAGTGTAGTCATATATTTGACCACTTTTTGCCGGATATTGAATAAGTGTCCCGAATATTTCCTTTGTAAATTCAAATTTTTCATGATCTCCAAATACAAGTTCTATCCCTAATGGAATAGATCGTGTTTTTAAAACATCAATAGTTTGCGGCAATACTTCATCAGAAACAAAGAATTTTGATGCATTGGCATTTAACTGCTTGCGGGATCTTGAATTGAACAGCATTAACATAGCTTCTGCAGCCGCTGTTCCTTCATCCAATAAGGATGCATTGGCTATTTTTAAGCCTGTTAAATCACTTACCATGGTTTGATAAATGATCAAAGCTTCTAACCGACCTTGTGAAATTTCAGCCTGATAAGGTGTGTAAGAAGTGTACCACCCCGGATTTTCTAAAATATTGCGTTGAATAACTCCGGGTAAAATGGTTGGGTGATACCCCAAGCCTATATAATTTTTAAATAGTTTGTTTTTGTTGGCAAGTTTTTGAATGAATGCTGAAAACTCAAACTCACTCATCGCTTTTGGTAAATTTAACTCATGAGTCAATCGAATATCTGTTGGTATTGTTTTGTCAATTAATTCATCTAACGATTGAACACCAATAGTTGCAACCATTTCTTTCACCCCATTTTCTCGAGGTCCAATATGTCTTAAAACAAAGGAATTTGTTCTCATTTATGTTTTGGTATTTTTTTATTTTAATGATTCCAAATTTAATGAAAATTATAGAATGCACATGCCACTCAGATTACTTAATTATAATATTTTGTTAACCAAGAATTTTATTATAATTGCAAATAAGTACTTTTGTTTCATGCAGTTATTAAAAAAAATACTTGATTTTTATATTTTCAGCAATATTCATGTGGCGCTGGTCGGATTTTCAATAACGAAAATCACGCTGATTAACTTTGGAATAGAGGGCAATTTAACGCCATTTTTTGTGGCTTTTTCTATACTGCTTTCTTATAACTTTATTCGGTATTATGAAATTAAAAAGCACAAATTGATTTGGCTTAAAAGCTGGTTTTCTGAGAATATAAATAAAATAAAGGTACTTTCGATTTTGTCAATTTTGGGATTGGGTTATATTTCTTTTTTTGCCGATTTTAATCTAAAATCACTATTCATACTTTTTCCTTTTGCTTTTATGACGTTGTTTTATACAGTACCATTATTTAAATTAGGAAAATTGGAAGTTTCTTTCAGAAATTTTCCTATGATAAAGATTTTTAGTATTGCCATAGCTTGGGCAGGTATTTCGGTATTTTTCCCATTGTATGAAGCGGGTTATCAATTTACTTCCGAAGTTTTTCTGGAATTTATTCAACGGTTTTTTATCCTTTTGGCAATTACAATTCCTTTTGATATTCGTGATGTTGAGGAAGACTCAAAAGAGTTAAGAACTTTACCTCAAATTTTGGGAATAACCAACTCGAAAGTTTTGGGGATATTGTTTTTGTTTGGATTTGTTTTATTGGAAATTTTTAAAGAAAATTTTACGTACGTCGGTTTACTGATAGTACTTATAGTCTCAATTATTTCCGGATTTTTTTTATGGTTTTCCTCGCCAGAAAGATCTCGGTATTACACAAGTTTTTGGGTAGAATCCGTACCTATATTTTGGTTGGGATTGGTTGTGTGTTTTAATAATTATTGATTTTAAAAATTTGAATTATATGAAAAATAAAAAGCTTCCAATTTGGAAGCCTTTTAAGGAATTATTTCTTGCGTTTTTTGCGTAAAACTTAGCGAAATTTGCGGTTGACTTATTTTAAAAGTTTTTCAATTTTTTCTCTTTCTTCTTCCGCCAAAGCGCCGTCAACCAAAATTCTTCCGCTGTATTCATCAGTAATGATTTTTTTGCGACTTGAAATTTCAACTTGTCTTTGTGGTGGAATTGTAAAGAATGACCCGCCTGAAGCGCCTCTATCAATGGAAACAACCGCCAAACCATTTTTAACATTTGTTCTGATTCTATTGTAAGCTGTTAATAAATTGTCATCAATTAATTCAGCATATTCTTTAGATTTTGAAACCAAAATATTTTCTTCTTTTTCGGTATCGCTCATAATATCATTCAACTCAGCTGCCTTATGTTTAAGCAATTCTTCTTTTCTGGCAAGGTTTTCTTTTGTGCCTTCAATAACTTCGTTTTTTTGCTCAATTTTAGCTCTGTGCTCTTTAATTCTTTTTTCAGCCAGTTCAATTTCAAGTTCTTGAAATTCAGTTTCTTTACTTATTGAATTGAATTCTCTGTTGTTACGAACTTTCTTTTGTTGTTCCGTATATTTTTTAACCAATGTGTTTGCTTCATCAATCACCAACTTTTTATCAGTAATTTCTTTTTTTAGGACTGTCACTTCTTCATCTAAATTAACAAGCCTTTTATTTAAACCAACAACTTCATCTTCTAAATCTTCAACTTCTAGAGGTAATTCACCTCTTACGCTTTTAATTTCATCAATTCTTGAATCAATTAATTGCAAGTCATAAAGAGCTCTTAATTTTTCTTCAACAGTAACTTCTTTGCTTTTAGCCATATTATAGATAATAAATTGGATTTGTGTTTTTTTGTGATAAAATGATTGCAAAATTAGGAAATTTTTTCGTAAGTATGTCAACTAAAAGATTTTTTGTGAATTGTTCACTTTCATAGTGACCAATATCTGCAATAACCAGTTTGTTTTCGGCTTTGTAAAACTCGTGATATTTGATGTCGGCAGTTACATAAATGTCTGCACCTGCTTCTATAGCTTTTTCAATGGCAAAACTTCCGGAGCCACCTAGAACAGCAACTTTTTTAATGGATTTTCCCAACAATTCCGAATGGCGAATGCCTTTTGCATGCATGGTATTTTTTAAAAAAGTTAAGAAGTCAATTTCACTTTTTTCTTCTTTCAATTCACCGATCATTCCTAACCCAATTTCCTGATTTTCATTTTCTAACGAAACAATTTCATAAGCAACTTCTTCATAAGGGTGTGACTTAAATAACGCAGAAACGACATTTCTTTCCTTATGTTTTTCAAAAACGACCCCAATTAAGGTTTCATTTTCAGTATGTAATTTTCCTTTTTCTCCAACAAATGGATTGGAGTTTTCGTTTCCTCTAAAAGTACCAAAACCTTCTGTGTTAAAACTACAATTATCGTAATTACCCACATTTCCTGCACCTGCGTTAAAAAGTGCTTGCCTAACTTTTTCAGCCGCTGCAATTGGCGCGTAAGTAAGCAATTTTTTAAGTGTGTTTTTTTGTGGAATCAATATTTTTTTGTTTTTCAGACCTAGCATTTCACAAATTTTAGCATTTACGCCTTCAATTGAATTATCTAAAGCCGTATGCATCGCATAAATAGAAATGTTATTTTTAATAGCTTTAATCACTGCACGCTCCACATAATTCTTGCCATTTAGTTTTTTAAGTCCGGAAAAAAGAATGGGATGGAAGCTTACAATTAAATTGCAATTGGTCGCAATAGCTTCATCCACCACGGTTTCTAAAGTGTCCAACGTCACCAAAACTCCTGTTACTTCTGTGTTGAAGTCGCCTACCAATAAGCCTACATTGTCAAAATCTTCAGCATAATTTAAAGGTGCAATTTCTTCAATACATGCAGCGATATCTTTAATTTTCATTTTTTTAATAGTGTTAGGATAACAAAGATAAAATTTACCAAAGAAAGTTAAAGTAATAATGAATAAATTTTCTGATTTGTTTTGTATTTTCGCTTACTGTGAAGTTTCTAAGAAAAATAGCATATCCGTTTTCAATATTGTATGGATTAATTACAAGTTTGCGTAATTATTTATACGATGTTTCTTTTTTAAAATCTACGCATTTTAAAACGCCGACTATTGTTGTCGGAAATTTAAGCGTTGGCGGAACCGGAAAAACACCGCAAATTGAATATTTAATCGATTTATTGAAAGATGACCACAAGATTGCAGTTTTAAGCAGAGGCTATAAAAGAAAAAGCAAAGGTTTTTTAATTGCTGATGATAAAGTTACTGCTGAAATGATGGGTGATGAATCTTTTCAAATTCATTTAAAATACCCTGAAATAATTGTTTGTGTTGATGCCGACAGAACCAATGGAATTAAACAATTGGAGCAAATGGAAAATCCACCGGAAATTATTTTGCTGGATGATGCCTTTCAACATAGAAAAGTATGGGGGGCATTTAATATGGTGTTAACGACTTATGATCATTTATATGTAAATGATATGATGTTGCCAACAGGCAATTTACGTGAGAAAGTCTCAGGAGCGAATAGGGCACAAGCTATCATTGTCACTAAATGTCCAGTTGATCTTTCCGAAAATGAGCAAGCAGAAATAATCAAAAAGTTACAGCCGAAAGAATATCAGCAGGTGTTTTTTACGACTATAACTTATGATACGCAATTAAAGGGCAAATCAACTTTGGATTTAAGCGAATTGTCTGATTTTGAAATTATATTGGTTACAGGAATTGCAAATCCAAAGCCATTTACGGAGTATTTAAATAGTAAAATGCTTAACTTTAAGCATTTGAAATATTCTGACCATCATTATTTTAATTTAAATGACATTGCTGAAATAAATTTGGCTTATGATTCGTTACCTTCAAGAAATAAAATAATTTTAACAACAGAGAAGGATTATGTCCGTATTTTTGGAAAACTAAAAAACTTGCATTACATCTCAATAAAAACAACATTTATAACTCATAAAAATGAGTTTGATAATCTTATAAAAAATTATGTGGAACAAAGTTCAGGAAACAGTTAAATTCCTACAAAATAAAGGAATTTCAAAAGCAGATTACGGTATTATTTTAGGAACAGGATTGGGGAATTTAGTGGAGAAAATTGATATTGAATTCTCAATTTCCTATAAAGAGATTCCTAATTTTCCTGTTTCAACAGTTGAAGGCCATTCTGGGGAATTGATTTATGGGACAATCGGCACTAAAAAAGTGATAGCCATGCGTGGACGTTTTCATTATTATGAAGGATGGACTATGGAACAAACCGTTTTCCCGGTACGCGTAATGAAATTTTTGGGTGTTGAAAATTTAATTGTTTCAAATGCTTCAGGCGGCGTAAATTCGGCTTTTAAAGTTGGTGACATAATGATCATAACAGATCATATTAATTTAATGCCGTTTCATCCTTTACACGGTAAAAATGAGGAACGTTTTGGACCTAGATTTGTTGATATGCATGAAGCTTACAGCAAAAAAATGATTGCTAAAATGGAGCGAATAGCGCTTAAACAAAATATTCCGGTTCATAAAGGTGTTTATTTGGCATTGCAGGGACCTACTTTTGAAACGCCCGCAGAATATAAAATGGTAAAGATTTTGGGTGCCGACGCTGTTGGAATGTCAACTGTTCCCGAAGTTATTGTTGCCAAGCATATGGGTATGACCTGTTTTGGAATTTCTGTAATTACCGATTTGGGTATTGAAGGAATTGCGGAAGCCGTTTCTCACGAAGAAGTGCAAAAAGTAGCGAAAATTGCAGAAAAAACAGTAGGTAAACTGGTAGAGGAATTTATTAAGAATTAAGGCAATAGGCAATAGGAAAAAGGGAAAAGGAAAAAGGAAAAAGGAAAAAGGAAAAAGGGAAAAGGGAAACTTCTCACTTCTAAAATCTCAATACTCAATACTAACTTCTCACTTCTAAATTCTCGTAATATAAATTTTTCACAATACCATCCGCAAGTCCAATTTTAGGAACATATATTTTTTTAGCGCCACTCCATTTCATGGCGGATAAATAAATTTTTGTTGCCGGTATAATTACATCGGCTCTATCCGGATTTAAACCCAATTCGGAAATGCGTTGCTCAAAAGTCATTTGTTTTAAAAATTGGTATTGGGTTTTCAAATACATTAATGTTAAAGGTTTTCCCATGGGCTGCCCTGAAAGTTTGAACAATTTATTTATATTTCCGCCTGAACCAACAAGAGAAAGTTTTTTTAGGTTTTGAGTATTTGCTTTAATCCAAATTTCAATATTTTCCCAAATATCTTTTGTTCCTTTTAAGTTATTAAGTAAACGTACGGTTCCTATTTTAAAGGATTTTGAATTGATTATTTTTCCGTTCGAAAATACAATAAATTCAGTACTTCCACCACCCACATCAATGTATAAATATGACCTGCCATTTTTTAAAATATTACTTAAATCTTGTGAAAAAAGAATTTCAGCTTCTTTTTTGCCGTCAATAATATCTACTTTCACACCTGTTTTTTCCAAAATTTCATTGGCAACCTCAAATCCATTTTTGGCCTCTCTCATGGCTGAAGTTGCAATGGCTTTAAATTGATGGACGCCATGAATTTCCATCAATAGTTTAAAAGCTTCCATGGCCTTAATCATTCTTATTTTATTTTCTTCAGAAATTTTTCCTTGCAGAAAAGCGTCGGCACCCAAACGAATTGGAACGCGAACCAATGCTGATTTATTAAAAGTTGGAGCATCTCCATTTTTTTTAGTTAAAACGTTGGCTATTAATAAACGTATAGCGTTAGAACCAATGTCAATCCCGGCAAGTTTTTCAATTTTCAAAATAGTGCTATTTATAATTTTTAGGAAATTCTGTTAAAAATGTTTTTCCCGATTTGATGTCTTTCCAATGATTGGTGTCGAATTTAATGCCAACAACCCCACAAGTTGGCACATTATCTAAATGAATACTTCCAAATTTATTTACAAAATCGCTAATGCCGTGGTCATGGCTAAAAATAATGGCCGAATCAAAACCATCATCCAATGCCTTTACCGTTTTAATTAAATATCCATCGCTAAAATTGAATAAGGATTTGCTGATTCTAAGATTTGCGAGCGGAAAATTAAAAGTATAGCAAAAAATCATCCCCGTATGCAACGCCCTGTTTGCACAACTTGCGATAAACACATCTGGAGTCGAAATCTTTTTTTGAAGCACATTTGAAATCAAATACGCATCATTGATCCCGCGTTCTTTAAGAGGTCGGTCAATATCTTTAACGCCTTCATATTCCCAAGAAGATTTTGCGTGCCTAACAATATAAAGTGTTTTCATTTTGTTTTTATTGAGTTTTAAAGATAATATTTAAGGAGCCAATCGCTCAATTTTCCAATTAAAATCTTCTTGAAGGGTGTATTTAATTCTGTCATGCATGCGATTTGGCCGCCCTTGCCAAAACTCTATACTTATGGGTTTCACAAGAAAACCACCCCAATTTTTTGGTCTGGGAATTTCTTTATTTTCGAATTTTTTTTCAAATGAAGCTAACCGCTTGTCTAAATAATTGCGAGATGGAACCACCTCACTTTGGTCTGAAGCCCAGGCTCCTAATTTACTTCCTTCGGGCCTAGAGTCGAAATAACCATCGGATAAATTTTCTGAAAGTTTTTCAGCCACTCCTTTAATAATAACTTGGCGCTCAATATTTGACCAGAAAAAGGAAACGCAAATATTTGGGTTTAGTGTAATTGCTTTTCCCTTTTCACTGTCATAATTGGTAAAAAAGATAAAACCTTCCCATGTATATTTTTTTAGCAATACCATCCTTGTTTTAGGGAATCCGTCGGTACCAATTGTTGAAACTGCCATCGCATTCACTTCCGTATCACCACCAAATTCTTCGACTTCATAAAACCATTTTTGAAATAATTCCATCGGATTGTCGGTAATTCCTTCCTCAGAAAGTTCACTTTTTTGGTAATTTCTTCTATAATTGCTTAAATCGCTTTCCATATATCAAAATTAGAAAATCTTTAAATTTTTATTTTTAGGCAATGTTTTCATTACTTTTTCTTATAAAAAGCAGGCCTGTAAAGGTAAGCAATCCATTTACAATTAAAAGCTCGTAGCCAAAAACATACCCATTTAAAAGCTGGGTTGAATAACTGTTTAAAAAATAGGTGAATATCACCGATAAAATAGCCACCATCCACACCAAAGAATCCTTTATGTGGGTTTTTGTAAAAATTCCGAATGCAAATAACCCCAGTAACGGACCATATGTATAAGAAGCCACTTGCAATAAACTGCTTATTACATTTTCTTTTAGCACATATCTGAAAATAATGATTACGATAATCAGTACCATTGAAATCGCAATATGCGTTTTTTTTCGAATTGCTGTTTGCTTTGATTTTTCTCTATTTTCAATGTCCAAAAAATCGATGCAATATGAAGTAGTCAAAGCAGTTAACGCACTGTCCGCACTTGAATAAGCGGCTGCGATTAAACCCAAAATAAAAAACACACCAATGTAAATTCCTAGACCACCTTTAAGCGCAATTTCGGGGAATAATAAATCGGTTTTAATGGCGCCATCAACAACTGGAATTGCAATGCCAAATTTTTCAGCATAAATAAATAACAAAGCGCCTAGAGTTAAAAATATAAAATTGACAAGGATAAGCACTAATCCTAATGAAATCACATTCCATTGCGCTTCTTTAGTATTTTTGCAGGTCAAGTTTTTTTGCATCATGTCTTGATCCAAGCCAGTCATTGCAATCGCGATAAACATGCCGCCTAAAAATGATTTTACAAAATGCTTCTTCCCATTAAAATCATCGGTAAATAAAATTTTACTGTAATGTTTGAATTCTTCTGAAGCAAAAACATCTGAAACAGACCAATTTAATTTGTTCAAAATTATAAAAATGGTAGCGAATAAAGCAAAAAGCATAAAAGCAGTTTGCAAAGTATCAGTCCAAACAATTGTTTTAATTCCTCCTTTAAAGGTATAAATCCAAATTAAGAGTATAGAAAGAATTACGGTAATTTCAAAAGGAACATTCCATGCATCAAAAATAAAATATTGGAGAACGGATGCCATTAAAAACAACCTAAAAGAAGCAATCAAAATTCTTGAAACAAAAAAGAAAAAAGCACCTGTTTTATGGGTGATTGGACCAAAACGATGTATTAAAAACTCGTAAATTGAAGTAACCTGTAAATTATAATAAATAGGAATCAGTACATAAGCAATCACCAAATAGCCAAATAAATACCCTATTACAATTTGCATATAACTAAACTGCGAACTTTGCACCCAACCTGGAATAGAAATAAAAGTAACGCCGGACAGGGAAGCCCCAATCATTCCAAATGCCACAATGTACCAAGGGGATTTTTTGTTTGCTTTAAAAAAAGTTTCGTTGCTGTCGTTTTTTCCAGTGAAGTAGGCTATTAAAAGAAGCACACAAAAATAAATGGCAATAAGTGTTAGAATATAAATAGGCTTCATTAATAAATTTTAACATTACGGTTAACAAAGAAAGCAAAATTATTGGAAATATCTTTCCTAATTGTATATTTGCAGGATGAATTTTTCTTCAAAAATATTGGAAAATGCGGTGAATGAAGTTTCTCAATTGCCCGGAATTGGAAAAAGAACCGCATTGCGATTGGTTTTGCATTTGCTAAAGCAACCGGCATCGCAAACGCATCAGTTGGCGGCAGGACTTACAAAATTAGTAGATGAAATAAAATTTTGTGAAAAATGCCATAATATTTCCGATGTGGAGGTCTGTGAAATTTGTGCAAATCCGTCCAGGAATTCAGAAATTATTTGTGTTGTTGAAGATGTGCGTGATGTCATGGCCATTGAAAACACTTCCCAATATAAGGGTTTGTATCACGTTTTGGGCGGAAAAATTTCTCCAATTGAAGGCATTGGACCCCATAATTTAACCATTGACAGTTTGGTTACAAAAGTAAAATTAGGAATGGTAAAAGAAGTTATTTTTGCCCTAAGTTCTACCATTGAAGGAGACACTACAATCTTTTATATTTTTAAACAATTAGAAGCGCTAAATGTTAAAACTTCAACCATAGCGCGTGGAATTGCGGTAGGTGATGAGCTTCAATATGCCGATGAGGTTACTTTAGGCAGAAGTATAGTGAACAGAATTCCGTTTGAAAAATCATTTTAAATTTTTTTGAATTATAATTTCTGACAGAACGGACAGCTTGCTAGAGATCCTTACTTTTAACTTTTTTTACTGCAAACTGTGTCTGCCAACTGCCAACTTTTCTATACTGATTCTGGCATCAACAGCAAAAATTTCTTTAGAATTTCCTAAAAGCGGATTTAAATCCAATTCTGCTATTTCCGGAGCAGCCAGAAGCAAATTGGAAACTTTTACAATAATTTCCGCAAAAAGACTTTCATTTACGCCTTCCTGATTTCTAATGCCTTGAATTATTTTATACGATTTTAAATTTTGAATCATTTCTAAGGCTTCTGTTTTTGAAACTGGCGCTAACGAAACATTGATGTCTTTTAAAACTTCTATATAAATGCCCCCCAAACCACACAAAACCATATGCCCGAAATCATCCTCTTTTTTAGCCCCGATAAAAAGTTCAATTCCTTTTTTCATCGGTTGAAGTAACACGGCTTTTGCACCGTTAATTTGCATAATTTTCTCAAAAGACGCCGTCAGTTTTTCAACAGAATTAATGTTTAAAACAATGCCGCCAACATCCGATTTATGAATGGGGCCAACCACTTTCATCACCACAGGAAATCCCATTTTTTTGGCTTCGATAATGCAGGATTTTAGGTTGGTGCAAATGCTCTCAATTACGATTGGAATTTTTGCAGCGGTTAACAATTCCTTTACTTGTTGAGGTTCTAAATAACCGTTGGTTGCTTCCTTAATTATTTTTCTAATAGCCGGTAAATTAATAGCTGTTTTTGATATTTTAGAAGCAATTGGTTTGGCCGTTTTATAGATTTTAGCCAAGGCATTTCCAAATAAAACTTCATCAGGAAAATTGATATTTCCTTTTGAAATAAAATAATTGATTTCCTTTTCCACGTTCACAACGGAAGGTAAAACCGGGAAAATGGGTTTTTTGCATTCTCGCATTTTTTTGTCGAGAACATCATATACATCGTAGACTTCAAACAATCCGGGACTTCCAAAAATGACAATCATGGCGTCAATATTCGAAAATTTATCTTCGCAATAATCGATAATGGTTTCCAGTTGTGCTGCATTTCCTGTCGCTAAAAAATCAATAGGATTAGAAACGGATGAACCTAAAAATAATTTATTCAGTAATGCTGAACTTTCTTTTCCTGTAATTTCCGGAACGTTCAGTCCATTTTTAGACAAAGCATCTGTGAGCATTACTGCAGGTCCGCCAGCATGCGTAATAATCGCAATATTTTTCCCTTTTAATTCTTGGTGCATAAAAATTCCGGCTATGGTTATCAACTCATTTCTTCCGTAGCAACGAACAATTCCGGCTTTTTTAAACAAAGCATCCACTGCAACGTCTGAATTGGCAAGTGCGCCCGTATGTGAACTTGCAGCCCTGCTTCCTGCCGAAGAACTTCCTGCTTTTATGGCGGCTATTTTACATCCTTTGGCTATTAGTGAAGCTGCATGTTTTAAAAGCTTTTGCGGATTTTCAATGCTTTCAATATATAGCAATTTCACTTCTGAGCTTTTGCCATTTTCAAAGGTTTCGTCTAAATGTTCCAGCACTTCCTCCACGCCAATTTGGGCTGAATTCCCTACGGAATAAACGCTGGAAAACGTCAGGCCTGTTGCCATGGCAGCTTCCATAATAAAAACAGCAGTTGCCCCGGAACCTGAAATAAAATCAACACCTTTTGGATTTAATTTTGGAATTGGTGTTGTAAATGCGCCTGCATAATGTTGATTGATCAACCCGATATTGTTAGGTCCAAGAAGCGTTCCGCCAGCAGCATTTATTTCTTCAACAATTTGTTCTTCCAACTTTTTACCTTCATCATCTTTTTCACCAAAACCTGCCGAAAATATAATAAATCCTTTGGTGTTTTTTTGTTGCGTTAAAATTTGAACCGTCTCCAAAGTAAATTTTGCCGCGATGGCAATAATTGCAAGATCCACTGAAGGAATTTCAGAAATATTTTGATAGCATTTTAGTCCTTGTACTTCCGTTTCTTTCGGATTTACGGCAAACAATTCACCTTTAAAATTGTGAGCGATTAAATTCTTTAAAACGCTTCCGCCAGGTGTTTGAATATTGTTTGAAGCACCAATAACAACAATGCTTTTGGGGTTTAGTAATTCTATGTTCAGCATAAGAAATTGGGTGTTTTAGGAAATGAGTTCAGCG
Source organism: Flavobacteriaceae bacterium (assembly GCA_016649745.1). Classification (GTDB taxonomy): domain Bacteria; phylum Bacteroidota; class Bacteroidia; order Flavobacteriales; family Flavobacteriaceae; genus Lutibacter. Next base: position 32,960 of record JAENXD010000006.1, read on the forward strand.
GCAACTTCTTTACCTTTTAAATAAGCTTCTATGTTTTTTGCAACAATGCGTTCGCCTTTTCTTTCAAAAAGTGTGGCAATCGCTTTTTGAAAACTTTCGTCACTTAAAGGAATTAAGGAAGAAGCGGCTCCCAATAGTACAATATTGGTTGCTTTTGAATTTCCCAAATCTTTTGCAATTTTCATGGCATCGATTAAAATATGGTTTTTATGCGATTTTATTTCATTGTAAAGTGTTTCCAATTCAGGATAATTGTTAATATTTTCAAACGGATTGGAGTCGGTGATTAAATAGCCGTCTTTTTTCAAAAATGGTAAATACCGCAACAATTCCATTGGTTCCACAGAAATAATCATATCTGCTTTTCCCTGCGGAATTAAATCAGAAAAAATAGGTTTGTCTGAAATTCTTACATGAGATTGCACGGCTCCGCCACGCTGGCTCATTCCATGTACTTCCGATTGTTTTACATTTAATTTGTTATCTAAAGCTGCAGTGTCCAAAACGGCTGCAATGGTTAAAATTCCTTGGCCGCCAACACCTGCTAAAATTATATTTATTTTTGATTGCATACTATTAATTTATTGACACGTTCTTATAATCTTTTAACTTGTCCTTTTTCTCTTTTGGAAGCTGTACGCAAGGACGTTGCGATATGATTACAGAAACACCTTTGTGATTTATTTCTTCTCTGATGATATCAATATTTTCCTTTAAATTTTTGTGCAATGGCGTAATCACCTTTAAATGATCTTCATCAAGGCCCAAACCTTTACAAATTGAAATTAATCTTCCTGAAGCCGCTGAATCCTGTGCGCCGGTCATTGCAATGGCCGAATTGTCGGAAATGATAACGGTAATTGGTGTGTTTTCAATAATGACATCCAGCAATCCGGTCATGCCTGAATGGGTAAAAGTGGAGTCTCCGATAACAGCAATTGCCGGATGAATTCCTGCATCTGAAGCCCCTTTTGCCATAGTAATGGAAGCGCCCATTTCAATAAGCGTATTGATACTTTTATAAGGAGACAAAACACCCAATGCGGAACAGCCAATATCGCCAAATACTTGTTGATTTTCTGTTTCCTTTTTTAAGGCATTAATGGCATCAAATAAATCATTATGCCCGCAACCAACGCACAATTGCGGCGGTCTTCCTAAAACTACTTTGGGCAGATTTTCATTAATTATCACGTCAAAACCTAAAGCGTTTGCAATATTGTCAGGATTTAGTTCGCCAACGCGCGGAATATCGCCGCTCAAACGTCCGATTACTTTCCTGCTTTCGCCTAAAAAGTCGGAAATTGCTTCTTCAATAAAAGGATAGCCGTCTTCCAATACCAATATTTTTTCACAAGTATCAAACATTTGTTTAATAGGCTCTTTTGGCAATGGATATTGCGAAATTTTTAAAACCGGATAAAGGCATTCACCATCTTCAAAATTTTCCATCAAATAATTATAGGCGATTCCTGAAGCGATAATTCCGATAGTTTTGTTTGTGCCTTGATGGAATCTATTAAAGTCACTGTTTTCTGAAATTTCAATCATATCAGGCTGAATGTCAACCAAATGTTGGTATCTGCCACGAGCATGCATTGGAATTAACTGAAATTGTGTTGAAAGTTTTGGAAGATGAATGTTATTTTGTGTCACTTTTTCACCAGTAACAACGCCGGCTCTTGAATGTGATAATCGCGTTACCATTCTTATTAGAACGGGCAATCCTAATTCTTCAGATAGCTCAAACGCATATTTTGTTATTTCATAACATTCTTGCTGGTTGGAAGGTTCCAAAATAGGAATCATGGCAAATTTGCCATAATAACGGGAATCTTGTTCGTTTTGGGAGGAATGCATCGAAGGATCATCGGCTACAACAACTACCAATCCGCCATTAATTCCTGAAACAGACATATTCATAAAAACATCTGCCGCCACGTTTAAACCTACATGTTTCATCACCACCATCGATTTTTTTCCGGCGTAAGACATACCAAGTGCGGCTTCCATCGCGGTTTTTTCGTTGACCGACCAAGAGGAGTGAATATTTAATTCTTGTGCTATTTTTGATTTTTGGATATATTCGGTTATTTCGGTAGAAGGCGTTCCCGGATAGGCGTAAACACCTGACAATCCGGCATCAATGGCGCCTTGTGCCAACGCTTCATTGCCCAATAGAAGTTTTTTCATAAATTTCAGTTGTTAAAATTGTAATTATAATGCCACAAATTTATGAAAACGATTTCGTATTTTGTATGATAAAAATCAATCGAAAGTTTATAACTTATTGATAAACAAACTATTATATATTCAATAAAAATCATAAATGTTTAAATTATATTAACTTAATCGATATTAATCTTATATTTAATATAAAAAATAAGTATATTACTGAATATTTCATAATTTTTATATGAAATATTACCTGTTTTTTGAACTATTTATTTTTATGTCGCTATGAAGCTCAATGGCGCGGATTTGTAATCCGTGCGTGGCGTAACATAATATATTGGTTAAACTTAAATGTGTAAATGTATTTTTTGTTTGAGCATATGATTTTCACTATTATAGGATGTGCATTATAAATCCGCATGATTTGAGGAGTGAATTTGCCTGCCGGACAGGCAGGGGCGCAC
>JAENXD010000180.1 GCA_016649745.1 Flavobacteriaceae bacterium
GAAATATTTAGATAATTATTATTTAAAGATAGGAAATTATTTAACATGATCTCAAATTTTTTTAGGCAGAAAATTTTAAGGAGTAACCTTTTAAAGAATCTTTCTTCCTTGAATAAGTCTTAAGATAATCGCAATAATTGCGATAACCAATAAAATGTGTATGAGTCCGCCCATACTATATCCAACGAATCCAATGGCCCAAAGAATAATTAAAATAACTGCAAATGTGTAAAGTAGATTTCCCATGATTGTTTATTTTTTTTGTTTAATTGTTTATTTTTTAAGTTTAGCTGTTTAATCGTTTAACTGTTTACCCTTCTGAAGCAGGCAGGTTTGCGTAATTGTCCAATTAGTTATTTTGCTGTTGCCTAATCCCTAATCCCTATTTCCTATTGCCTAAGTTAGCTACTCGTTTTTAATTGTAAAATTTTTAAAGGCTTCTCCCAAATCATTCATATCGCGGCTAAATTCTGCCTTAAATATTTCCCAATTGTCTTTTCCGTTTTCTTCATAAGCATCCAGTTTCGCTTTCATCTCAATATTTTTTTGTTCCAACACTGCTATTTGTTCTTCATAATAGGCTTTTGCCTCTTTTTTTGCAGATGCTGTTTTAGCTTTAAAATCGGCAATCATTAAGTTGTTTGCATCAATCTTAGCGGCTGTTTCTTTCTTGAAATTTTCAATGTCTGTCAAATATTCCTCATTTACTTTGTTGAAATTTTCATCGGCTTCAACAGCCTTACTTTTTGCGTTATCTACCTTTTCTGCACCTGTGTTACAACTTGTGAAAATTGCACTTGCCAGTAATATTGAAATTGCGCCTGACAGCAGTATGGAAGCGGTAAGAGTAAAAATTAATTTTTTCATTTTTATTGGTTTTAGTTATTTTCTTTTGATTGAACTGGTTTAAACTTTTTTGAGTGAAGCGAAAAATAGGAATTTTTTGCTCAATTGAAGGCTTTTTTTAACTGCATAGCATCGCTACGGAGTTCAAAAGTTCATTATAATGTTGCATTATAAGTTCGCAATAATTTTATTAATCTCTTCTCTGCTTATCCCAAGTTTAACCTGAAGCCTGTTAATCATTTCAGGTTGCTTTCCTTCCACAAATAATAAGTCATCATCGGTGAGTTTTTTAAACTTAATTTTCAGTTTTTCTTTTGTCTCACGCCAGTTTCGGCCAAATCCTGGTGAATCTTTCATAGTTCCTTCGGCTTAAATTGTCCATTAATTTTCATAATGTAAAAGTAAGCACCTTCATAGCTTGAAATATTACACAATTTTTTAAATAGGTTACATAATTCACACCTTATACCAATTGAATATTATACGTTATTTGAATGTTTAATTGGTATTTGATTATTTTGAAGATACTCTTGTTTTTAATTTTTCCTTTTGAAGGGCGAAAGTTTATAATTATTGCAGCTTAAGTTATGGCGACACAATTATTATTTGTTTTTGCAGGTTAATTTTATTGTATTATTTATCTGTAATCCACTACTTCAGGCTTTGAAATATCGAAATCAGTAAAGCCGTAATCACCAGTTTGGTAGGCATTTGTTTTGAATATGTTGTATCCGCCACCGGGAACAGATGGATAAAAGGTCATTGAAATTTGGAATTTATTAAATATGAGATTATCATTCTTTATCAATATTCCCAAACCGAATAAAGAATAAAGCCGGCTATTTGAAAAGCCTTTTTCTTCATTTCCCAACATTCCTACTGAAGAAAACAGGTAGGGGCCAAAATTGAAACCAAAAACATTCCATGGCGCATAACTTTGGGTTTGAAGCGTTAAAATCATTTTGTGTTTGGCCTGATATTCGTAACCTTCAAACCCCTTCATTTCTTTTCCAAAAGGGAGATTATCCGAAGGAAGCCGGTTTATTCCAAATATAAAACTAGGCTTAATGAACTGTCTTATTTTCCATTTTCCAAGGCTGAATAATTTGGTAAAATAATTTATCCTTCCCGTGATCACTCCTTGCTCGGAACCTGTGGGTTTTATAAAGGTTCCGTATTCCATTTGGGCACTTAGGTATCCCAAACTAAAATAATTCCCCCACCCAGCTTTGAAACCCAAGTACCAGCGATTGGTTTGATTTGTGTCCATTCCTAGAGTTACACCAAAAGCTCTTCCCACAGGAACGTCTTCAATTTTTGCATATTCAAAAATAAATTTATCCTTAATGTAATTTCTTGAAGCAACACCTGCGCCGACAAAATAAATATTTTCATTGTTAAAAATATTTTCCTGTTCAGATGCTTGCGGTTTATCTGGATAACTGGTGGTTAACATGCGCCCGGATAGAATGAAGTTAGTGGTTCGGGCACTCAATGAATTTCCCTTGAACATTTGCCATGACCTTGCCATCCAATAGTCCTGAATATTTGTTTTGGAAGACAAATATTGGATAGAATCATTTCTAATGAGACTTTGAGCAGTGATCATTTGCCCTAAAAAAATACCTCCTGCCCATTTAATAAGTGGGGAGTAAAAAGTTTTTGTAAGTTCAACACTTTTTAAAATGCCATCATTGCTTGAAAATAAATAGTTGATGTTGGAATTTACTGGAGAATAAAATGGTCTTATAGATTCCAAGTTATTTATTGGATTGTTATTATTTGAAATCAAATATTGCATATTCAAACTTATAAGTGAATGGCCAATATTGGGAATTAAATAGCTGAGCTGCGTATCGTTATAGTTTTCAGTGTTGTTCCATTTGCTATTGGCTTCAAATCTATGCCCTAGACCCACAAAATTAACATCAGTCAGTCCGGCATGGACAGATGAACTTGAACGATTAAATTCCGGAACAATACTCCAAACGTCTCGCACGCGAATATAAACATCTATTGAATCAGCTTTTGGGGAAGTCGGTAAAGAAGAAAACAACACATCTCGTATATATTTTTGTGAACGTATAATTCGTTCCGATTCATTTACGAGCAAAGAATCATAGGGGTCATTTCTTTTAAAAAGCAACAGGTTTTTAATCACTTTTGTATGGGTCCTTAAATGCAGGCTATTTCCACTTTTCTGCACAAAACTTTTCGGATGTCTTGAGGTGTCCTTGATTTTGTAACCAAAAGGATCAATTGTAACAATAAGAATGTTTCTTATGATCTTTCCTTCTGAAGGTCGATAGGGTTTTGGAATGTTTTTTTTACTTATTGATGGTTTCTTGTCATCTAAAGTTTCTATGTGTCTAAAAATAAGATGATAAAAAAATTTGGTAAATTTTCTTTTTTTAGAATACTTTTCAATCGCTTGGTAGGCCGAATCTTGTTTAATATTGTTTTCCTGCCCATTTGTTTGCCCACAAAAAAATAAAGCCAACAACACAACCAATAACGATTTGCGAACCACAAACAGCGGTTTTTTATTCTTCGAGCCCTTATTTTTTTTCTTTGTATTCATTCTTCAGGGCGCATTTAGCGGCTGCTTATTCTTTTTTCAAATCTAAGGATTTCTCTTTTAATTTTTCAGCTTCTTTTTCTTTCTCTTTCTCTTTTTCTTTCTCTTTTTCTTTCTCTTTTTCTTTCTTTTTAAAAAAGCCTCTTAACAAAAAATTATGTTTGGCAGCTTCCATATTTTCATTTAAGCCTTTGCTGCTTTTTCGAAGATTTAAGATAGTCATATCAATATTTTCTGCAATTATACTGTCCTGAATAAGTCGACCAAGCGTTCCTTTTCCCTGATTGATGTTAAACATGATTTCGGCCAATTGCCCTGAAATAATTTCGGCATTTTGCGCAGTAATTTCTACGCTGGCCATAATAGCATCCGTTTCAACCGGTTCAACTGATGCGAGAAATTGTCCGTCTTTAACCGATTTGGCTTCTGAGCTTCCTTGGGTAATAACTAAAACCCGGTCGCCAATTATTCCTTCTGAACCTATTGTTGCCAAACAATCTGTTTTAATAAATTTTTGGATATCTTTTTGAACAACCAAACTCACTTGCACCGTAGAGTCGTTGATTATTTTAATATTATCGACCGTTCCAACATTGATACCCGAAAAACGGATATTGTTTCCAACCTGCAATCCGCTTACATTATAAAAAGTCGTGGTAAGCTGGAAAACAGGGTTAAATAAATTTTTTTGTCGGCCTATTAAAAATATGGCAATGAAAAAGAGTACAAACCCGGCGGCAACGAAGAGCCCTAATCTTACTTTGAATTCTTGTGAGTGCGTATTCATAATTTTTTATATTAGCGTTGTTAGTTTATTATTTTTGTCAATTAATGGCAATGTGTTTTAATAATTATTTAAAAAAGGACATAACTAATGGATCCTTTGATTCTTCGAATTCTGAAAGTTTTCCCTCAGCGTAAACCCGACCTTCATGCAACATAATAATACGGTCGGCAGTAAGGCGAACGCACGTAATATCATGCGTGATGATGATGGAAGAAGTTTTGTATTTTTCCTGAATTGAATTGATTAAATTGCTTATTTCATCTGAGGTTACCGGGTCTAGCCCTGTTGTAGGCTCATCGTACAGCATGATTTTCGGATCCAAAATAATGGATCTGGCCAAACTTATTCGTTTGCGCATTCCGCCCGAAAGTTCGGAAGGCATTTTGTCCAATACATCTGCAAGTCCAACATTTTCGAGCACTTCATTTACTTTATCGGTTATTTCCTGTTCATTCAAATTTCTTTTGATTCTGCGCAGCGGAAATTCCAAATTTTGTTTCACGGCCATAGAATCATACAAAGCACCGCTTTGGAAAAGAAAACCGATTTTTTTTCTCAATTCATTTAAATTTTTACCCTTTAAATTGCCCGCATTTTTGCCAAACATTTTAATAGTGCCACCATCAGGATTCAATAAACGGACAATACATTTTATGAGTACTGATTTTCCCGATCCCGATTTGCCTAAAACGATGAGGTTTTCACCGTTAAATAGTTTTAAAGAAACGTCTTTTAACACTTCCAATTTTCCAAACCGCTTTTTAAGATGGTTAATTTCTATCATCGGTTCAGATGATACTTTTTCTTCTGAAATATTGGCTAAACTTGTTAATTCGGAATTTTTCATAGCATCATATCTGTTATTTGTACCGCAATCATATCGACAATAATGATAAGCAAGGAAGACAAAACCACTGCGGCATTTGCTGCCTTTCCCACACTTTCAGTGCCTCTTCCGGCAGTGTATCCTTTATAGCATCCCACAATGCCAATCACCGCCCCAAAAAAGAAAGTTTTTATCAATGCAGGAAAGAAATCTAAAAATTCGATAGATTTAAATGCCTGAAAAATATATAAAACAAGGCTTACATCTCCTTTAATGTTTACGCCAATCCAGCTTCCCACAAAGCCAAAAGCATCAGCAAACAACACCAAAATTGGCAACATTAAGGTAGCCGCAAGTACGCGCGTTACAACGAGGTATCTCATTGGATTGGTTGCAGAGACTTCCATAGCGTCAATTTGTTCTGTGACTTTCATAGAACCCAATTCGGCACCCATACCCGAACCAATTTTTCCCGCGCAAATCAAGGCGGTAATGATTGGGCCAATTTCTCGAATTAGGGATACGGCTACCATTCCCGGAAGCATAGTCACTGCACCAAATTTGGCCATTGCAGGCCGGGATTGAATGGTAAGCACAAGCCCCATAATGGTGCCGGTAATAATAATAAGCGGTAAAGATTTGTTTCCTATTTCATAGCACTGGCGCAAAAACTCTTTAAATTCGAAATTGCGCGAAAAAGTTTCCTTTACTATTTGTTTTATGAAAAGAGACAAATCTCCAACTTCTGTCAAAAATGTATTTGCTTTTTCTTTTTGATCAAATGCGTTTTTACTTAGTTTAATGGAATGTTTGGTAGCCAAACTTTTTACCCTGATTATAGAATTTGATTTTTTCATACTTTTTTTAATGACTTTTGAGGGTTTTATATATAATCCGAATGTTTCATCGGAATTAAAATCTATAATTCGGACATTTGTATTTTTTAATGACTATTCAAAATAATCAATTCGTAAATGTAAGTTTATTTATACCTAAAAATGTTACATAACTTTTAAAAAAAGTTACATGA
>JAENXD010000026.1 GCA_016649745.1 Flavobacteriaceae bacterium
GTGGGTTGGTAAAATTAAGTGCGCTTTTCTGGATATCAATAATTTAGATTTTATATCTAAATTAAATTTTTCTAAATTTTCTAATTCTTTTCTGAAAATTACAGGATCGATCACTACGCCATTTCCTACAAGATTCATAGCATTTTTATGAAAAATGCCTGAAGGAATGGTGTGTAGAACGTGTTTTTGCCCATCAAAAATTAAAGTATGCCCTGCGTTTGGACCACCCTGAAATCGAGCAATAATATCGTAGTTAGACGTGAGGACGTCTACAATTTTGCCTTTTCCTTCATCTCCCCATTGCAGTCCTAATAATAAGTTTACAGCCATTTGCTTAATTATATATGTTAATTATTGTTTGTTTTTTTTGTTCCGTAGAAATAGAGCGAGTGTTTATGAATGTCAATATTAAAAGTTTCTTCAATGGATTTTTTAATAATTTGAACTCTAGGATCACAAAATTCTATGACTTCACCTGTATCGGTTAAAATAACATGGTCATGCTGTTTGTCGAAATATGACTTTTCATAGAATGCCTGATTTTGTCCGAACTGATGTTTTCTTACCAAACCAGATTCCAATAATAATTCAATAGTATTGTAAAGTGTTGCTCTACTTACCCGATAATTTTTATTTTTCATCTGGATATAGAGAGACTCGATGTCAAAATGATGGTCTAAATTATAAATTTCTTGTAAAATAGCAAACCGTTCAGGCGTTTTTCTATGACTGTTTGTTTCAAGAAAATTCACAAAAACAGCTTTTACAATCTTTTGATCTTCATTACTCATAATTATCTTAATTGACTTTTAAAACTGAACAAATTTAATTCTATTTTTTTAATAAGAGGGCAGGTAATTTGCATATTTATTAACTTTGAATTGTGAACAAACTTAATGTTTGTAAATTCTGTCAACAGTATCAATGCCTTCAATTTTTTTAATACGGTCACATAGTTTTTGAAGTTGTAATCTGTTTTTGACACTTACGGTAATGTCCCCTTCAAAAAGCCCGTCATTGCCCGAAATATTTAAACTTTGAATGTTTACACTCATATTATTTGAAATAATTTGAGTAATTTCATTCACCATTCCAACATGGTCAATACCATGAATTTTTATAATGGCCTTATATTCCTGTTTTGTTGAATCTATCCATTTAGCACTTAAAATTCTATAGGCATAGTTAGCCTGTAAACTAATAGCATTTGGACAATCTTGTTTGTGAATTTTAATACCGTCATTTATGGTAATAAATCCAAATACTTTATCTCCTGGAATTGGGTTACAGCATGGGGACATTTTATAATCCAGGCGTTCCTCTTCTTTACCGAAGACCAAAGAATCATATTTATCTATAATCTCGTCTTTTTCAATGGCTTCCTGATGCGTTGCACTGCGCTTAATTCTATTTTTAAAGAAACTTACAAAGGCATTATTTCGCTTGCGGACAAATTCTTTTAACTGAGGGTTTTCGATGGAGCCAATTCCCATTCTGTAAAATAAATCTTGACTTGTTCTTAATTTGAAATGTATTACAAGTTCATTGACCACTTTTTCATTAAGATCAATTTTTAAATGCTTAAGTTTCCGTGTTAAGATCTCTTTTCCTTCTTCGGCAATTTTTTTCTGGTTTTCTTTTAATGCGTTTTTAATTCGATTTCGGGCTCTGGAGGTTACCACAAAATCCAACCATCCAACATTTGGTTTTTGATTTTTTGAAGTGATTATTTCAACCTGATCTCCACTTTGTAATACTTGACTTATTGTTTTTAATTTACCATTTACTTTTGCACCTCTGCAGTTCATCCCCACTTGGGTATGAATTGCGAAAGCAAAATCTAATGCGGTTGCATTTTTGGGCAATGCTTTTAAATCACCATTTGGCGTAAATATAAAAATTTCTTTGGCATAAAGATCTAATTTAAAATCTTCCACAAAATCTATTGCACTGCCATTTGCATTTTCAAAGGATTCCTTAATTTTATTTAACCAATCCTCTAAACCATTTTCGCGCTCATTTTGGTTTTTATATTTATAGTGGGCTGCATAGCCTTTTTCGGCAATTTCATTCATTCTTTCTGAACGAATTTGTACCTCAACCCATTTTCCTTGTGGACCCATCACGGTAATATGAAGCGATTCATATCCGGTAGATTTGGGCTGGCTTATCCAATCTCGCAACCTGCTTGGATTAGGTCTAAAGTGATCAGTTACAATGGAATATATTTTCCAGGCATCAAACTTTTCTTCTTTGTCAGTTGACTTATAAATTATTCTAATGGCAAATTTATCATAAATTTCATCATAACTTACGCCTTGTGAAACCATTTTTTTATGAATGGAATAAATAGATTTTCTTCGACCTTTAATAAAATATTTGAATCCTTCCTTATCTAAAGTTTCTCTTATAATGTTGGAGAATGATTCAATGTACTTATCCTGATCTTCCTTACTTTGTGTAATTCTCTCAAGAATATCATTATAAATTTCGGGTTCCGTATATTTTAAACCAAGATTTTCTAACTCCGTTTTTATATTGTATAGACCTAACCGATGCGCAAGCGGTGCATAAATATATAGGGTTTCAGAGGCTATTTTTACCTGCTTGTCTGCCGGCATTGCTTCCATAGTTTGCATATTGTGCAATCTGTCGGCAATTTTTATTAGAATAACCCTTACATCATCATTTAAAGTTAAGAGCATTTTTCTGAAATTCTCAGCCTGTAGAGAAGCGTCCTGATCTTTTTTTAAGTGAGATATTTTTGTTAATCCAAAAACAATTCTGGCAACAGTTTCACCGAATAAACGCTCAATATCTTCAATGGTATATGTGGTATCTTCCACAACATCATGCAATAAAGCAGCAATAATAGAGGTCGCATGAAGCCCAATTTCATAGGCAACAATTTTTGCAACGGCAATAGGATGAAATATATAAGGTTCACCAGTTAAACGGCGTTGCTTGCTATGAGCTTCCAACGCCAATTCAAAAGCTTTTCTGATTTCTTTTTTATCGAAATCCGTAAATGTTTGGTAGGCGCCTTTCAACAAATCTTTGTAGCGCCTAGCAATCTCTTTATTTTCTTCTTCTATGGATAAGTTGTATGTCATCGCTTAAAAATACTGATAAAATTTGATTAACCAATTATTTGCATTTATTTTTTCAGGTTTAAAAAACGTTGCAGAAGTGTAGGGTGGGAGTAATGAATTTTCACATATAAAGGATGCGGCGTTAAATTGCTCAAACTATTTTTCGATAATTTTTTTAAGGCTGAAATTAAGGCATTTCCGTCAAAATTTTCTTTTGCATAATCATCCGCTTCATATTCAAATCTTCTGGATAATACGTTCATAAATAAACTTGTAATTTCAGAAATAGGACTGTATAAAACGCCAAAAGCAATAAGTCCGATATGAAAACTTGCAGTTTCAACTCCCAAAGCCATCGACAAGTTTAAATTGCCAACCAATAATGATAAAATATAGAATGTAAATCCGGTTAATAAAATAGAAACCAATAAGTTATAAATAATATGTTTTTTCTTGTAATGCCCAACTTCATGCGCTAAAACAGCAACAATTTCATCGGTTTCCAAATCATTTATTAATGTGTCATATAGTGTAATTCTTTTTTGTTTCCCAAATCCAGAAAAATAGGCATTTGCTTTTGTGGACCTTTTAGAACCGTCAATCACAAAAACATTTTCAAGTTTAAATCCTATTTTTCTTGCAAAATTTTCAATCTCGTTTTTTAATTCACCACTTTCCAAAGGCGTTTGTTTGTTAAAAACAGGAACAATCAATTTAGAATAAAAAAGATTCATAAAAATAGTGATAACAGTCATTAATGCCCAAGCATACAACCAAAAATTATTGGTTGTCAATTGATAAAACCAAGTAATTAGAGCCAGAACTCCGCCACCAAGAAAAACCATCATTAACCAGCCTTTAATTTTGTCTAATGCAAATGTTTTTTTTGAAGTTTTGTTGAAACCAAATTTTTCTTCAATCACAAACGTTGCATAATATGAAAATGGCAGTGAAATAATATCACTTGCGAAAACGATAATTCCGAAGAAAATTAAGGTAATAACAATGGTATTGTCCGAAAAACTTCTTGCAATATGATCAACAAATGCAAAGCCTTCAAAAATAAAAAACAACAATGTTGCAACAATGGAAATGATGCTTGTCACTACTGAAAATTTATAATTTGCCTTTTTATATGCCTGCGATTTTAAATATTCCTCTTCATTATAAATACCTTCCAATTCCGGTGTAATAGCATCATTAAAATGTTTAGCGTTTAAGGAATCAATAAAAGTGTCAAATAAAAATTTAACAATTATAATGCCTATCAGAATATAAAATAGTGTTTGGGGATTCATATGATATTAATGATTAATTAACAATGTGTGATTAATGATGTTTGGTTTTTTATTCTTTTGAGGATTCAATTATTTTATATAAAATTTTTAAAATACTTGTAATTTCGTCATTTAAATAGTTGAATTCTTCAATTTCAATATAATTTGTATCTTTAAGTATTGTTATTCATTTCTAATTATCAGCAAATAATTGTTAATTACTAATTATTTTGTCTTTGCCTTACCGCTTCAAACAAAATAATTGCTGCACTAACGGAAACATTCATGGAATCAATGGCTCCTCGCATTGGGATAATGATGTTTTTTGAAGTGTTTTGAAGCCATTCATCGGTCAATCCGGTTGCTTCTGTTCCCACAATTATAGCGCTTGGTTGCGTATAATCTATAGTTTGATATTCAACGCTTGCCGTTAAGGCCGCTCCATACATAATAATATGATGTTCATTTAAAAATGAAATGATCTCTGAAGTTGTTCCTGTCGCTATTTGCGTTGTAAAAACACAGCCAACACTTGCGCGAATGATGTTCGGGTTGTAAATGTCTGTTTTCGGATTGGCAATAAGCACTGCGTCAATTCCGGCGGCATCAGCAGTTCTTAAAAGCGCACCAATATTTCCTGGTTTTTCAGGAGCTTCAGCAACTAATATTAACGGATTTTTATTCTTAAATTTTATTGATTTAAGCGATAAATCTTTGGTCTTGGCAATTGCCAATATACCTTCGGTAGATTCACGTAACGCCAATTTTTGGTAAACGTCATTCGAAATTTCAATAACTTCAATTGCATAATTCACCGAGTTTATTAATTTTTCAATTTCTTTATTATTTATAATTGAAGTGGCTGCCAAAATGGTTTCTATAGGATAATTTCCTTGAATGGCTAAAGAGATTTCACGCAAACCTTCAATTAAAAAAGTTTGTGTTTGTTTGCGTAAACGTGATTTTTCTTTAAGCTGAACAAGTTCTTTTATATATAAGTTTTGTAAGCTTGTAATTTGTTTGTGCATAATACTGCAAAAATAAGCGTTTATTAACTATAATTCTTGGGTTTTGTAGTAATTTACCAAAAGTGACACCACTTTATTGTAACTATTAATTCCATCTTTTTGCTTATTGGCTTTTAAAAAAGTGTTGTAAAAAGTTTTAAAATACTTTTCTGTCCAGTTTTGATAAGATTCCCAAAAAGCTTCACTTTGCTTAATGTCTTTTAAAATCCCTTTATTTATTCCAATTTTTAAGGCTTCAAATTTTACAGGATCTTTTTTATAAATTTCAAACATACAAAAACGCAGTGCCATTAAATACCCAGAGTAATTAAAAAAAACATCGTTGGAGTTAGTTGTAGCCAAATAACCTATAAAATTCGCTTCACTTTCTGAAGCAACGCCAACCTGATGCGCCAATTCATGACAAACAATCACAGGATAACTGTTTTTAGGAATTAAATAATTTACCTGCGCTTCATTGGTAAATGGGTTTAAATAGCCTGCAAATCCCATATAAGTTAAAGGGACACTGAACAATGAGGATTTTACCTTTAAATTTTCATGTGAAAACTGCGAATATTTTTTTTGAAATTGGTTGTAAACAGCATATGAAACTTCATTTATATCAGTCTTGTTTAATTTATTTTCAACAACAATGGTATCATTTTTAGTAATGGAAAGCTGTACTTGATTGATTTTTACGATTAGTTTTTCTGAGAAATCTGTCAAATCATTTAAAGAGTACTTTTTATTTTCAAAATTCAAGGACTTATTAACGGGTTGCCTGAAATAATTTAAGCCCCAATTTAAATGAAAAACAAAAAAAACGATTGAAATAATTCCGAAAATTTTAAATAGGGTATTTTTTAAGTGAAGCTTTCTGTTTTTTAGGACGGTGTAAATATTTTTAACAATCATAATTGCCAAAAAAGTGTATAAAACATCTCCCATTGAAAAGGGAATCCATCCAAAAAGAAAATTTAAAAACCCTGAAATATATACGTATAAACCTTGGGCATAATATTTTTCAATTACAGTTGGATATTGGGTGATAATTCGAAGAAAAGCCCATTGCATAACCAATAAAATGGTAAGAATTTTATACGTTTTTTTATTATCCATGCCCCAAAAATATGAAATATTTTTTCAGAAAACCTCCTTTGCCTAATTAATAAATAAGGGTTGCTTGTTAATAACTTTTATCTAAAATTTAATTGAAATTACAAGTTGAAATTGTGTAATAAAAATTACTTTTGCTTTTAATAAATTACAATTGGGATTTTTGTTTTTTCAAAAATAAAATAACTAAGACAATGGGTTTTTAATTTAAAATCAAGTACCTTAAGGCGACTTTAAAAATTGTTTAACGGTAAATGGAATGTCTTGAGGATAATAGATGCTCTTTTAATTAAAATAACAGATTTACAAACATATAGAAAGTACCAAACACGTGAAAAATTTGCAACCCTTACAATCATTTACTCCTAAAAAAAGCACTATAATCAGTCTAGAAAAGGGAAAAATTCCACCTCAGGCTCTGGAATTGGAGGAAGCGGTTTTAGGTGCAATGATGATTGATAAAAAGGGGGTTGATGATGTGATTGATATTTTACATCCAGAAGCTTTTTACAAAGAAGCGCACCAATTAATTTATGAAGCAATTTTTGTTTTATTCCAGAATTCTGAACCTACCGATTTATTGACAGTTGCAAATCAATTGCGGAAAACCAATAATTTAGAATCTGTTGGTGGTGATTTTTATTTGGTTCGTTTAACTCAAAAAGTTGCTTCATCTGCCCATATAGAATTTCACGCACGAATCATTCTTCAAAAATATATTCAACGCAAATTAATTTCCATTTCATCTGAAATTATTGAAGAAGCCTATGATGAAACCGTTGATGTTTTCGATTTATTGGATGATGCCGAAACCAAATTGTTTGAGGTTACCCAAGGAAATCTAAAAAAAGGGTCTGAAACTTCTGAAGGGCTTGTTGCACTAGCGATTAAAAAAATACAGGAAATATCAAACAAACAAGGTATGAGCGGTGCCGCTACCGGATTTACAAGGTTAGATGAGTTAACTTCCGGCTGGCAACCTTCAGATTTGGTGATTTTGGCTGCACGTCCAGGTATGGGGAAAACGGCTTTTGTAATGTCCATGGCAAAAAACATGGCCATAGATTTTGATCAGCCGGTTGCTATCTTTTCATTGGAGATGTCTTCCGTTCAGTTAATAACACGTATGATTTCCAGTGAAACCGGAATTTCTTCCGGAAAATTAAGAAAGGGAAACCTGGAACCTCATGAGTGGGAACAGTTAAACGTGAAAGTTAAAAACTTAACAAAAGCACCTATTTTTATTGATGATTCCCCATCGTTATCCATCTTTGATTTACGTGCAAAAGCACGTCGTTTGGCATCACAACACGGAATAAAAATTATAATTATTGACTATTTGCAGTTAATGACTGCAGGAACTTCGCAAAAAGGAGGAGGAAATCGTGAGCAGGAAATTTCAACCATTTCACGAAATTTAAAAGCACTGGCCAAAGAATTAAATATTCCAGTGGTTGCACTTTCACAATTATCGCGTGCCGTTGAAACCAGGGGTGGAAGTAAACGTCCATTATTATCAGATTTACGTGAATCTGGTGCCATTGAGCAAGATGCCGATATTGTTTCTTTTATTTATCGACCGGAATATTATGGACTTACAGAGTGGGATGATGAGGAAAGAACACCTTGTGAAGGTCAGGCAGAATTTATTGTTGCCAAGCACAGAAATGGTGGTTTGGACAATATCCGACTTAAATTTACGGCACATTTGGCGCAATTCAGTAATTTAGATGATGGTATTGCTAGTGAATTTCATTCGAAAATGAACAAGGCTATTCCGCAACGCAATTTTGCAAGTGCCGATGATGCTTTTGATGCTCCAGCTAATTATGATGAGGATGACGTACCGTTCTAAATATGCAAGTTTTAAAACAAAAATTTACTTACTGTCAATATTGAAAAAATCATTGATAGCCTTATTATTGATTTTTTCTCATTCCATTTATGCATCATTTATTTTGATACCAATGGATGATATTACCCAAACAAATCATTTAAAAGCCTACGGAATTACCTATTGGTCGCTACAAAAGGGCAATACAGCCAAATGGCTGTTAAATTATGATGGAGGTTCCTTTTTGTTGGAAGACAACGAGGCAACCAGAAACGAATGTAAGATTAGAGGCGTTACTTTTCATGTCATTTCCGATGCTGGAGCAACTAAAATTCTAGAAGAAATAAGCAGTCCGTCAAAAAATATGGAGGCTGTTACGCTTGAAAAAGCACCAAAAATAGCAGTTTATTCTCCCAAATCCAATATGCCTTGGGATGATGCTGTAACATTGGTGTTAACCTATGCAGAAATTCCTTTTGATGTTATTTATGACGAGGATGTTTTAGAAGAAAAATTGGTTTTGTATGAGTGGCTTCACTTGCATCATGAAGATTTTACAGGTCAGTTTGGTAAGTTTTACGGTGCATACAGAACCGCACCGTGGTATATCGAACAAAAAAGAGAGGCTGAAGAATTGGCTAAAAAATTAGGTTTTAAAAAAGTTTCGGAAGAGAAATTGGCAGTTTCAAAAAAAATCAGAGATTTTGTGGTTGGAGGCGGATTTATGTTCGCCATGTGTTCTGCCACCGATAGTTTTGACATCTCACTTGCCGCAGAAGGCGTTGATATTTGCGAAACAATGTTTGATGGAGATCCCCCAGAAATGGATTATCAGCAAAAAATTGATTTCAACAAAACATTTGTATTTAAAGATTTTACGCTGGTTAGAAATCCGGCTGAATATGAATTTTCTTCCATTGATATGACCCAAAAACGAAACATAACCCGAACATCCGATTATTTTTCATTGCAGGAATATTCAGCAAAATGGGACCCAATTCCTACAATGCTGTGCCAAAATCATACCCAATTAATTAAAGGTTTTATGGGGCAAACTACTTCATTTGACAGGGAAACAATAAAATCGAATGTGTTGGTAATGGGCGAAAACAAATCAAATCGCGAAGCCCGTTATATTCATGGCGTAAAAGGCAAAGGAATGTTTACTTTTTATGGCGGCCATGACCCGGAAGACTACCAACACAAAGTAGGTGATCCAAAAACCGAACTTGCCTTGTACCCAAATTCGCCAGGATACCGATTGATTTTAAACAATGTATTATTTCCTGCCGCAAAAAAGAAAGAGCAGAAAACCTAATGTTAATAACGAAACAATAACTTTCCTTAATATTTTTATTGTTTCAAAATTCAAAAACAGTATTTTTGCTGCTTTAAATTAAATTTTAATAAATGCCAACAACACAACAATTGCAGGATTTTTCGCAACAAGTTAGAAGAGATATCGTTAGAATGGTGCACGCCGTAAATTCTGGTCATCCTGGAGGTTCATTGGGCTGTAATGAGTTTTTAACGGTTTTATACCAAGAAGTAATGGATTATTCCACCAATTTTACAATGGATGGAAAAAATGAAGATTTATTCTTTTTGTCAAATGGACATATTTCACCTGTTTATTATAGTGTTTTAGCGCGAAGCGGATTTTTTCCAGTGAGTGAATTGGCAACTTTCAGAAAATTAAATTCACGTTTACAAGGGCATCCAACTACCCATGATGGTTTACCCGGAATCCGTATTTCATCAGGTTCATTGGGTCAGGGAATGAGTGTTTCCCTTGGTGCTGCACAAGCAAAAAAATTAAATGGAGATTCAAAATTAATTTACTCACTACACGGTGATGGTGAAATGCAGGAAGGTCAAATTTGGGAAGCTGCGATGTATGCCGCCGGTAAAAAAATTGACAATTATATTGCAACGATAGATTATAACGGCCAACAAATTGACGGTGCAACTGATGATGTAATGCCTTTGGGCAGCTTAAAAGCTAAATTTGAAGCTTTTGGCTGGATCGTGTTGGATGTTGAAAAAGGGAATGATATTGATAGTATTAAAAAAGGTTTGGCAGAAGCCAAATCTTTGACAGGAAAAGGAAAACCGGTTTGTATTTTGTTGCATACTATAATGGGGAACGGCGTAGATTTTATGATGCACACCCATGCATGGCATGGAAAAGCACCAAATGATGCACAATTGGAAATTGCTTTAAATCAAAATCCTGAAACATTAGGAGATTACTAGGCCCCCTAGCCCCCTGAAGGGGGAATTAAAAAGTTAAAAGTAGGGACTTGGTCGCGACCTGTCCTTGCCTGCCCGAGGTTGGTTAAAAGTAGGGGCTAGTCGAAATATGTCCGTTTGAAATTGTAATTATCATTCTTATTTTGCACGTGTGGGATCAATTATTAATCATTAATCATTAATTATTCATTATTCATCATTCATTATTCATCATTAATCATTAATTATTCATTATAAATGAAAATAGGAATTGTTTGTTATCCAACATTTGGAGGAAGTGGCGTAGTAGCAACAGAATTGGGAATGGCTTTGGGCCAAAGAGGTCATCAGGTTCATTTTATAACCTATAAACAACCAGTTAGACTTGATTTTCTATCAAATAATATTCATTTTCATGAAGTTTTTGTGGAAGAATATCCATTGTTTCATTTTCAGCCTTACGAACTGGCGCTTTCAAGCAAAATAGTGGAAGTCGTACAATTGTACAAATTAGAAATTCTACACGTGCATTATGCAATCCCTCATGCCTATGCAGCCTATATGGCGAAACAAATGCTTAAAGAAAAAGGAATTGACATTAAAGTGGTCACCACACTTCATGGGACTGATATCACTTTGGTAGGAAGTCATCCAAATTATAAACCGGCTGTTGAATTCAGTATCAATAATTCTGATGTAGTTACCACAGTATCAGAGAGTTTACGAAAAGATACTTTACGATTATTTAATATTTCCAAAGACATAAAAGTGATATATAACTTTATTGATTTTGAGAAATACCCCGAAATTCATTCTGAAGAATGTCAGCGCCATACTATTGCAAATGAAAATGAACGCATTATTACACATATCAGTAATTTACGTCCAGTAAAACGAGCTGCTGATGTAATTACTATTTTTTATAAAATTCAGAAGAAGATTCCTTCAAAATTACTATTAGTTGGCGAAGGTCCAGAGAGGGAAAGTATTGAGAAAAAGGCTAAGGAATTAGGGATTTTAGACAAAGTACTCTTTTTGGGAAACAGCAATGAGGTAAATAAGCTCCTTTGTTATTCCGATTTGTTTTTATTGCCTTCAGAAACAGAAAGTTTTGGTCTTGCGGCATTAGAAGCAATGGCAGCGAGAACGCCCGTAATTTCGACAAATTCAGGAGGATTGCCAGAAGTAAATATTCAAGGCGTTACTGGTTTTTTAAGCAATGTTGGGGATACGGATGATATGGCAAAAAACGGAATTTATATTTTAGAGGATTTGGACCGGCTTCAACAATTTAAACAAAATGCATTAGCGCAGGCTAAAAAATTTAGTTTGGATAATATTTTACCGGCGTATAAGGAAGTTTATAGAGAAGTAATTGCCAATTGTTGTTAAGCATTGTAATAATTTAAAGCTTCTATAAGTAAGGCTTTTTCAACTTTACAATCTAATTTAAATTGTTCAAAATCAGTTAATAACACAAAATTTACTTGACCTCCCACATTCTTTTTGTCATGAATTAAAAGGTTGATAATTCCTTCATAATCAATAATATCAATATGAATTTTTTCATAAATATTCAAAATGGTTTTTTTTATGGCTTCAACTTTTTCTGCGGAAAAATTTAAGAGCTTTTGAGAGATAAAAGCTTCCGTAATCATTCCAATGGCGATGGCTTCTCCGTGTGTTAAATTTTCTTTGTCATCGGCTTCCAAAAAATAAGATTCAATAGCGTGTCCTAACGTATGTCCGAAATTCAAAACCTTCCGTAAACCCTTTTCTTTGGGATCTTTAGTGACCACTTCGTTTTTTATTTCGATAGAACGGTGAATTAATTTACTTACAGTGCTGATATTTATCTCTTTAAAATTACATATCTCATTCCATAATTTAATATCATAAGTAATTCCATATTTTATAATTTCTGCCAATCCGGAACGCAGTTCACGGTCGGAAATGGTTTCTAAATAGCGCGTATCAATCAGCACCATTTCAGGGTCAGAAAATAACCCAATCTGATTTTTTAAAACACCTAAATCCACACCGGTTTTTCCGCCAACAGAAGCATCAACCATACTTAAAAGAGTTGTTGGAATATTTATAAAAGCAATTCCGCGTTTAAATGCAGAAGCTACAAATCCACCTAAATCTGTGATAACACCGCCGCCTAAGTTTATCATCAAGCTTTTTCTGTCGGCACCCAATTCCGTCAAAGCATTCCAAACCCCAGAACAGGTATCAAGGTTTTTATTTTCTTCGCCAGCTTCAATTTCAATAATTACAATTTCAGCTTCCGTTTCCACCGATTCCAATAAAATGGATAAACAATAGTTATTGGTATTTTCATCAACCAAAATAAAAATTGCAGAAGGGTTGTAACCAGAAATAAAAACATTAAGTTTTTTGTATGCGTCTTCATTAAAGTTCACATAGTAATTGTTGGATAAAATAGGTTGCATGTTGGATAATATTTTGTGCAAATTAAAGGTAAAAAAATTAAAAAATAAACACTTTGTAGGTATCTTTGTGCAAATAGAATTTACAATGAAAAAAATATTTGACAATACAGAAGTTGCCTTTGCTTTAAAAACAAATTCTGAGCTTGAAAGAGCTTTCTATTTGTTTGAAATGATTAAGCGCGAGCCGCTTGTTAAAATTGGGACTGCCGTTACCAGATTTGCCCTTAAAACACATTTGCCTGTTGAAGGCATCATTAGAGTTACCGTTTTTGATCATTTTTGTGGTGGCGTTAACGAAATAGATTGTATGACAACAATTGATAAAATGTACACGAAAAATGTGCATTCTGTTTTGGATTATTCCGCTGAAGGCAAAGAAGTTGAAGAACAATTCGATTTGGCCATGGAAAAAACATTGAACACCATTAAATTTGGCACCGAAAAACCAAGTATTCCATTTGCTGTGTTTAAACCTTCAGGTTTTGGAAGGTTATTGGTTTATCAAAAAGTAACAGATGGCACCAAATTGGATGGGCATGAATTGGTGGAATGGAAGCGTATTAAGGAAAGATATGATACGGTTAGTAAAGCCGCTTTTGAAAATGATGTTCCTTTATTAATTGATGCTGAAGAAAGTTGGATGCAACTTGCTGCAGACAATTTAATTGAAGAAATGATGGAAAAATACAACAAAGAAAAAGTGATTGTATTTGGAACCTTACAATTATATCGATGGGATCGTTTAGATTATCTTAAAGAATTGCATAGTCGTGCTAAAGAAAAAGGTTTTAAAATTGGTATGAAATTGGTTCGTGGTGCTTATATGGAAAAAGAACGAGAGCGTGCAGAAGAATTTGGATACAAAGACCCAATTTGCGCTAACAAAGCTGCTACCGATACAATGTACAATGACGTTTTAGTGTATATGATGGAAAACATCAATGATATGGCTATTTTTGCAGGAACGCATAATGAGGACAGTTCTTACTTGTTTATGAATTTAATTGATAAATATAATTTCAATAAAAATGATAAAAGAATCTGGTTTGGTCAATTGTATGGTATGAGCGATCATATTAGTTATAATTTAGCTGCAGCAGGTTATAATGTAGCCAAATATTTACCATTTGGTCCTGTTCGTGATGTGATGCCTTACCTCATAAGACGTGCCGAAGAAAATACTTCAGTAGCCGGACAAACAAATCGTGAACTTGAATTGTTGAAACGCGAACGTGAAAGGCGCAAAATCTAACATATTTAATAAATAATTTTTAAAAAACTGCCTTTCGTGCAGTTTTTTTTATGCTATTTTTGAAGAAAACAATTCCCCCAAAAAATTCTAAAAGGTGCTATTAATGTCTGTTGATAATCCATATTACCAATTAATCGGTAAAATACTATTTTCTAAAATCACTATTTTGATTATTTAAGGCAAACAAAAACAGTTAGTTAAGTGTTTTAAAGCAGGAAAATCATTATGAAACTTTTGTGATATAAAACAAAATAAAACAACTACTTTTGCATCGCCTAAAAAATTAGAACATGCAATCTATCAGAAATATCGCTATTATAGCCCACGTTGACCACGGTAAAACGACATTGGTTGATAAAATTATTGATCAAGCCCATATTTTGGATGAACGAAAAGTTCGTACAGAATTATTATTGGACAGTAATGATTTAGAAAGAGAAAGAGGAATTACCATATTGTCAAAAAACGTGTCTATTATTTATAAAGGCGTAAAAATCAATATTATTGATACTCCCGGTCACGCCGATTTTGGCGGTGAAGTTGAAAGGGTCTTAAATATGGCTGATGGTGTTTTATTATTGGTGGATGCATTTGAAGGTCCAATGCCACAAACGCGTTTTGTTTTAGGTAAAGCACTTGAATTGGGTTTAACACCAATATTAGTAGTAAATAAAGTTGATAAAGAGAATTGTACACCTGATTTGGTGCACGAAAAAGTTTTCGATTTAATGTTCGCTTTGGATGCAACTGAAAAACAACTTGATTTTGCCACAATTTATGGTTCGGCCAAATATAATTGGATGAATACAGATTGGAGAGAACAAACTGATAATATTATTCCTTTATTGGACGCAATATTAGAAAATATTCCTGAGGCTCCATATTACGAAGGAACTCCTCAAATGCAAATTACTTCTTTAGATTTTACATCGTTTGTTGGCCGTATTGCTATTGGACGTGTTTTTAGGGGCGATTTAGTGGAAGGTAAAGATTATGCGATTTGTAAAGCAGATGGCAGCTTTAAGAAAGTACGAATTAAAGAACTTCATACTTTTGAAGGTATGGGTAAAGACAGAGCAGCTTCAGTAAGAAGTGGTGATATTTGTGCAATAACAGGGATTGAAGGGTTTGAAATTGGTGATACCATCGCTGATCTTGTAAATCCGGAGCCATTACCCAGGTTAAAAGTAGATCAACCTACAATGAGTATGTTGTTCACGATTAATAACTCTCCGTTTTATGGGAAAGAAGGAAAATTTGTAACCTCTCGTCATTTACGTGACAGGCTGTACAAAGAAACTGAAAAGAATTTGGCGCTTAGGGTAGAAGATACTGATAGCGAAGACAGGTTTAATGTTTTCGGACGAGGAATTTTGCATTTATCTGTCTTGATTGAAACAATGAGAAGGGAAGGATATGAATTACAAGTGGGAAGACCACAGGTAATTATGAAAGATATTGATGGCGTAAAATGTGAACCTTATGAAACACTTGTCATAAATGTTCCTGAAGAATTATCCAGCAAAGTAATTAACCTGGTATCCTTAAAAAAAGGAGATTTATTAATTATGGAACCTAAAGGTGATTTACAACATTTAGAATTTTCCATTCCATCAAGAGGATTAATAGGTTTGCGTAATAAATTATTGACAGCAACAGCTGGTACTGCAATTATAAATCATAATTTTGTTAGCTTTAGTCCTTATAAGGGTGACTTTACTGAGGTTGTAAATGGCGCTTTAATTTCTGCGGAAGCAGGTAAAGCAACAGCCTACGCTATTGATAAGCTAGGGGATAGAGGTGTTTTCTTTATTGATATCAATCAGGAAATTTATAAAGGACAAGTTGTTGGTGAAAATAACAGACAAGATGATATGTCCATCAACCTTATAAAAGGTAAAAAACTGACAAATGTTCGAAAATCCGGAACAGATACTGCGGTAAATATTGCTCCTAAGAAAGAGTTTTCATTAGAAGAATGTATGGAGTATATTAAGGATGATGAATATTTAGAAGTAACGCCACTTAGTTTACGTATGCGAAAAATTTCATTCAAATAAACTTTTGTTTAAAGACATAAAAACGCTTTCATTGATTTGAAAGCGTTTTTTTTTATATAAAATTGAAATTTAGTTTCCTGTTTACGCTGCTGAATTTATATATAAACAATTGATATAGGGAAGGTGTAAGGGTTAATTGTTAGCGTTTTAAACAAAAAATAATCGACTTATTAACAATTTTTAATCATTGTTCAAAAAAAATTACACATTTCCGCTGCGCGAAAAAAACTTGAGCTCATAAAGTTAAATAAAGTGTTGAAATTACTATGAAATAGGGGTAAATAAAGCGTAATCAAAGAGATTTATGCAGAATATTGCAGAATTAAATTGCAATTAATCACACGTTTTTATTCAGTAAATCAGACATTTAATTGTGTTTCAGTAAAATAAAATAAAAGTTTTTAACAAAAACATTTGGTTGTTTAAATATTTGTATATACATTTGATGTATATACAATAGTAGTATAGATAATTGTTGTCCCCCGAAATTGAATAAAAATGATAAAAAGGATGAATTAAGCTTACCTGATTATACAATTGAAAATATATTGCAAACAGGTAATTGGATGAATGAAAAGTTTTCAGATCATTTAAAACAATATGCTTTATCAATTCAACAGTATCAAGTATTACGTTCTTTAAGAGAATTAGGAGGTGAACCTGCAAATCTTTTAACATTGCAAGCCGAAATGGTAAGTAAAAATAGTAATACAACCCGTTTGGTTGAAAAATTACGGTTAAAAGGTTTAATCAGCAGAATTCAAAGTGAAGAGAATAGGAGGATGGTAGAAATTCGAATCACGGAGAAAGGTTTAAATCTGTTAGCCGAAATTGATGATGTTCATACAGAATTTAAAAATGACATTGTAGAAGGTTTAACAGATGACGAAATCCTGACGCTGAACAAATTATTGGAAAAAATTAGGAATAAATAAATCAACCCCAAAATTGGTTATTTTCTTAAATAATGAGTTATTACCCCAACTTATTATATTAAAAAAGAACCTATATTAAATAGTGAAAATTAATTACGTAGTAAGAATTAATTAAATTGTAGTAAGAATTAACAGTAAGAAATTAATTGATTAGTAAGAAAAATGTAAGAACCCATTAAACCTTGAAGAACTTATGAAGAAATAAATTAACCTTTAGAGATAGTATCACTGTAGTCACATACTTAAAAAAGCAATCCGAAAAATGCTTTTCACAAAGTTAGATGGTTAGTAAGAACCTTGATGCTGTCTCTTTTTTATTAAATGATTACATAGGAATAAATAAATCAACCCCCAAACCAAAACCCCCAAAACATGAGTTCATTATTATTAATATTATTAATAATTATTTCTCTGACTGTTACGTTCTGTAGCAGTACGTTTCAAAGCGGAATTATAAATTCAAAGGCTCTGAAACTTTTTTATACTAAAGATTTACCTGATTTAAAACAATTTAATTTGTCCGGATTAGATAAGTCTTTTGGTATAATTAAAAGCAGCCGCAACACATTTATCCAAAAGCCACCTTTCCCACAACGGTAACCGGAAGATAAATAGTGCGGCTGTATTTTTAATTGAAAATAAGCTAAAAAAACCAATTAAAGGCGATAATCTTTAAGAAATGAAAAGGGCGCTTGTTTTTGATTTATCCAAAAATAGAAATTAAGTATTCTTTAATTGATTTAAAGAATTGTTATAAAATATTAATTTAAAATTTTTGAATTATGAATTTAATCAAAAAAAACAACATCAAGAGTGATCAAAACAAATTAGAACGAATTTATATAAATACGTTAATTCCGGGTTTTAATTTTAAAAATAAAAAGGGTAGTGTTATAGCTTCAAAAAATTATTGTATTGCCTTATAAAAAGAGAAAAACTGTTGTCCCCATAAAAAAAACAGTTGTAACTATCTTTTAATTGTCGTCCCCACAACGGTAGTATAAAAAAGATATAGATGTTACAACTGCCTTTTAAAAAACTTTATTTCTTAAAAACAGCCGCAAAAAACTTGAAAAAAACTGTCGTCCCCACGAAAATTTTTCTAATACAAGCATCACGACTGCAAATCTTTCAACTATATTTTAGAAATAAAACTAAAAGATTAAATATTCTTGAACATTATTTAGGTGATGTAAATGTAAAATATATCATTTATAATTCCAATTATTTTTGTACTTTAATTTTTAGACGACAAATTGCTTCGATATTGATAAAAGTTATCTAATTTTATTCGCGTTTAAACATATAATGATAAATAAAACTTTTACCTACACTTTAACTGTTTCTAGAAATGACATTGATACATTGAATCATGTGAACAATGTCACCTATTTAAATTGGGTACAAAATGCGGCCCAAAAACATTGGAGCGTATTGAGTAATGCTGATATAGACAACAAATATGTTTGGGTTGTCATTAGACATGAGATTGACTATTTTTTACCTGCAATGCTTAACGATGTGATTACAGTAACTACTTATATCGGTGATTCTTATGGCGTAAAATCGGAACGTTTTGTTGAAATTAAGAGGGGAGATAGAATATTGGCTAAAGCAAAAACAATTTGGTGTTTGCTTGATAAAAAAGCAATGAAGCCTGTTAAATTTCCTTCAGAAATAATAAATATTCTTCACATGAAAAAAAGTAAAAATTAATAATGGTTTTGGTCTATATTGGTTTGTTTTTTTCTTCAATCCATTTCGACATATATTTTGTGCTTTGTATGGTGTGATGTTGCAACATAGCTCCGATAAAGTTTTTCAATTGATGTTTCTCTTTATTTTTTGAAATACCTTTTATGCGGCTAAGCAACCTTTTTTCATATTTTTCTTTTGAAAAAAACCTATTAATTATCTCAATTCCGTTTTTTTGAGCATTTATCCACAATTTTTCATTGGTATATAATTCAATCGATTTTAATGCAAATTCGTTGGGATCATCAGTAATAAAACCATTCCAGGGCAATTTATTATGCATTGCTTCGGCGCCAAGGTTTGTTGTAATGCTGGGCGCCCCAAATTGCATGGCATCAATTAATTTGCCCTTTAACCCTGCTCCGAACCGAAGCGGTGCCAGACAAACTCTCGCATTTATAAAAACTTCTTCAACACTTTCAGCCCAACCTTTTATCAAAAAACCTTCTTTTTTATTTTGCAATTGCAGGCCTTTTTCTGAGGCATAAGCACCATAAATATGCAATTGGCTTCAGGCAATTTTTTGTGAATTAATGGCCAAATAACTTCTTTTAAATATCGAACCGAATCGACATTAGGTTTGTGTTTAAAATTTCCGATTGAAATGAAATGGTTTCGATTTAGGAAAGCAGGATAGGAGCGAAGAGTTTCCAAATTTATCTTATTCCTTAAATCCGCAGGTCTTTATTAAAAAGAAAAGGAAAAGCCCCTAAAACCAAAGGTTAAAAGGCTTTCCCAATTCAAATATTTTCACCAATTTAGGTGAAAACATCCTGACAGATGAAAATTACAACTTCTACGAATAATATCAAATCTTTTGGTGGGCTTAATTTTATTTCAGCCGAATTCGACCATTTGCAACTTCCCGCCCTGATCACAAAACATCTCGGAGATCGCCCGCCACAAGCGGTCTTCAGCTTTAGTGATGCAATAAAAATCCATTGGGCAATCATTTTTGCCGGCGGGGATTGTGCAGAAGATATTAGCACAAACCTAAAAGAGGAACTCCTGCAAATTGAGAACCTTCATGTATGTTCGCCAGACACGCTTTTACGCCTCCAAAAATCTTTGGCCATTGACAAGGAAACCCATATTGGTAAATCTGGTTCGGTAAATGAGTTTAGCAAGCACGCGACCCTCAATGCCTTGAACCTGGATATGTTGCTTCAATCAAAAATGTTACAACCAAATCGGCTTTATGATTTTGATTTTGACCACCAATTCATTCCGTGCGAAAAATACGATTCCAAAAAGGGATATAAAATGACCCAGGGCTATTTCCCCGGAGTGGCCAGTATTGGCAAGAAAATCGTATATATTGAAAACAGGAATGGCAATAGTAATGTAAAATTCAAACAATCAGAAACGCTGCAGGCTGCCTATGCAATGTTAAAAAACAAAAATATTCGAATCGATAGAAGCCGAATGGACTGTGGTTCATTTACAAAAGAAATTATAGAAACAGTTCAGGCCAACAGCAAAAGGTTTTATATCAGGGCACAGCGTTGCGGGGAACTTTCCAGCCGGGTAAAGGAAGTAAAAGAGTGGGAAACCGCAAGGATAGGCCTGTTCGATGTGGAGGTTTGCAGTATCGACTATATTCCTTTCGGGGGCGAAAAAACCTATAGGTACGTGGTAAGCAGGCAAAAAAACAACACGGGACAAACAGATGCCTTTTTTGGCGATGATTTTACATACAGGGCAATAGCGACCAACGACTGGGCTTCCTCCAACAAAGAAGTTATCGAATACTACAACCAAAGGGGCGCAACTGAAAAGATATTCGATGAGATGAATAATGATTTTGGATGGAAGAACCTGCCATTTTCTTTTTTACAGGAAAATACGGTATATATGATCTTGACAGCCATGTGCAGGAATTTCTATTTGATCCTCCTAGAGAAAATATCCAAAAAAGTTTCTTTCGTAAAACCCTATTTCAGGCTAAAAAAATTCATATTTCGATTTGTGACGGTTCCCTTCAAATGGATTCATCGGGGAAGGCAAAAAATACTCAAACTATTCTCGGAAAAACCGTACCATCTCCTGGTTTAGAAATTTAAAACACTGGTAAAATTCGGCCTTATGGGATAGGTATGCTCAATTGTCGCCTTGAATCGCCCTAAAACCGTTATTCACTGTAAATCCAATCCAAGAAAATAAAATGTTGTCCAGAAAAACTAAAACAGGGAAGTGATGAGATCAAAACCAGGAAAATCAATGAAAATATAACCGGAATAATACCCAAAAAACTTTAAGTTTACCCTACAAAATAGATTTTAAAACGACAAATTAACTACTTGCGGATTTGAGGTTATTCAATAAAAATGGCAAATAAATCAACAACGATTTATCAATTTTAAAAGTCTTTTTTAACAGCTTCATTTCATATTTTGAAATAATAAGCGTTAAATCACATCTGTAAATACTGGCAATTTCTCGTTTTGCTAAATCATTTTTTAAATGATTTAAAGTAACTATTTCATTGTTTTGATAGGCAACCTGCCTTGCATGTCTCAAAAAATGCAAGTCTTCCGTATCTAAAATTCTTATGGCTTCCGGACAATTTTCGGCAATCCGCCATCCAAATTGCTCTTCTGTCAAAAATCGATCAAACAAAACAAAGTCCGGATTAATTTTTTTCACCAATAAATCAAAACTTGAGTCGTTTAGATGAATATCGAACGTTTTGATATTTAATTCCCCAAATTCAAAAGAATTTTTTGATTTTGAGGCAGCACAAACAAAAGTAACCGTAAAACCATTTTTTTGAAATAATTCAATCAATTGAAGCATTCGGCTTCCGGCAGCTGTTGAATTGGGTTCAGGCCAAACAAATCCTATAATCAAAAGGTTTTTCATATTATTTCAAAAGTAGCAATTTATTGAAGCCGATTGAAAAAATCGTGTATAAAAAAACCTGAATTTCATTCTTCAGGTTAATTAAATTTTTTAGTGAGAATTATTTATAAAATCCAGCCTTCATTCTCCGATTTTTTTGAAAACCAAACTAAGAAAACTGCAACAGCAAATGCACCTGTCACCCAGACAGGAACATTATTATAATAGACTTGATCGGCTTCTGGCAAGGCTGTTAAAACTTCATCAATCATATAAGCCTGACCTAAATAGGCGACAACTCCAAAAATGTTCCAAAGTAATGCTACCGCGCTAATTACCAAAAAGCACTTGTTGGTTTGTTGGTTAAATCATTCATAATAAAATGTGTAGGTTAGTATCGGTTATTGTTTCAGAATAATGAATTAAAATTAAGTAATTTATTGAATATTAGCAAATTGTTTGCATTTATGATTTTCATGATTATTTACTTAAAAAAAAAGAGGGGACAAGTTTTTTTTGGAATAGTTCTATTTTATTTCAATTCCAATGAAAATCAAAAAGATGAAATCATATCAAAAAATTGATACTATTATGTAATAAAATGTTGTTTATTTGCAATTAATTTCCTAAAATTGTATTATAAATTACATCGTAGAATTAAGTAAGCCTATGTAATTCATTGAAACTCAAAATTAAATTAGTAAAAAGGTTCACTAAAATTAGAATGAAAACGCTATATTTGCAAAAGTTTCTGTAAAATTAAATAGCTATGATTAATTTTTACGAGAATGAGTCATTGCAATCATTGGATAAATCATTGTGTAAATCAATCTTTAGAATTGTCATTTTACAATATTTCTTTCATATTTTAGATGACAACCTTAACTGTTTAGGAAAAACAGATTAAATATTAAAATTTTAACAATAATTAATTAATGGCCGGATCACAAGAAACCTTTGGTAAAAAAGAAAGAGAAAAAAAACGTTTAAAAAAGAAAAAAGATAAACTGCTGAAAAAAGAAGAACGCAAAGCTGGAGGGCAAGAGAGCGAATTTATTTATGTTGATGAATTTGGGCAACTTACAGATACCCCAATGGATCCATCAAAAAAAATAAAAGTGGAAGCCTCTAGCATAGAGATTGGTGTACCTAAAAAAGAAGATAGAGAAGTTGAGGAGACAGAAAAAAAAGGAAAGGTATCCTTTTTTGACAGCTCAAAGGGTTTTGGTTTTATAATAGAGAACGAGTCCCAAGAAAAATATTTCGTGCATGTTAGTGGAATTTTAGAGGAAATAAAAGAAAATGATAAAGTTAGTTTCGAATTGGAACGCGGCTTAAAAGGAATGAATGCTGTACGTGTAAAAAAGATTTAAGTAAAAAAATATTAATTGAATTAAAAGCTGCTTATTAAGCGGCTTTTTTTACGATTATTTTTAATAGTTGAAATTTATCTTTGTAGAAAATAAATTTTGCTCGAAAACAGATTGTCACATGCTCATTTTTGGTAAGTTACACTAAGGGATTGGAACGAAATAACCTATCCATTTTAACTTGCTCTTTTGCACATTCACATCGTTAAAAAGCCTCCCTTTAGCTAAGGCTATAGCTGTGTTTTTTGCCTCGTTAATGCACAAAATAGTATCGTCAACTCTGGTCACTTTATTTCCTCCCAAACAGGGCATTCGCTTTTAAACTTGCAGGATTAATTCTCTGTAAGTATCGCTAGCAAAGGCTTTCTGACGTTTTCTATTTTTAGATTTTGGGAACGTTTTTTCTTGGTCGAGCATTGTAATGGCAAATTTTGCGATTAAATTA
>JAENXD010000170.1 GCA_016649745.1 Flavobacteriaceae bacterium
ACCTGAAAGGGGATGAACCTCTTAGTATAATTCATTTTAGAAGAGCCGTATGATGGGAGACTATCAAGTCCGGTTCTGTGAGAGGCTTGGGGTGAAATTCCCCTTGTCTACTCGACAAAAACCCGTTGTACAACATTTGGAAAAACCGATTAGATTTCGGATATTTGGAATAAAAAACAACAATAAAATGACAACAGTTGACAAAATAAGAACTGAATTAATTGATAAAATCCTTTCTATAAAAAATAAAGATTTTCTAGAAGCACTTATTAAACTAATCTCATCGAGCAAATCTGAGTCCGAAATTGTGGAATTGACCGATGAACAAAAAACAATGTTAGAAATGAGCGAATACGATATAAAAACCGGAAAACTTATTTCTCAAGAGGCTATGAATAAACGTAATCTGGAATGGTTAAACGCAATGTAGTTTGGACAAGAACTGCTGACCTACAGTTCATAGGAATTCTAGAATATTGGGTTAAAAAGAATATGACCAATACTTATTCAAAGAAGCTTTTGAAATTAGTTTCAGAAAGAACTTTACAAATTTCAGAAAAACCTTTTATTTATAAATCAACGGATTTCAAAGATGTAAGAGTAACTTCATTAAGAAACTTTAGTGTTTATTACAAAATTACTGATGAACAAATTATAATTACTGCATTTTGGGATAATAGACAAAACCCTAAAAAGCTTTTAGAAATATTACAGAACAAAAAATAACGTTGTACAACAAGCCGCACATAATTTATGCTAACATTTGAACTAAATATGAACCGACAAACATTCAACTAACGATTTGCTACGTCCGAAAAATCTCCGATTTCTCAGTCGCACAAATCATATAAAAACTCGTTCTAATCAATTGGAAATGCTATGGTTAATTAAATATTTAGCCTTAAGATAAATTATTGATAATCAAAAGAGCATCAAGGTTTTCGACTACCAAGATGATATGCAAATTGGATTCAATTCCCGTTTTTTAACTGAAATGTTGAGCAATTTAA
Organism: Flavobacteriaceae bacterium; assembly: GCA_016649745.1. Classification (GTDB taxonomy): domain Bacteria; phylum Bacteroidota; class Bacteroidia; order Flavobacteriales; family Flavobacteriaceae; genus Lutibacter. The sequence continues at coordinate 1,011 of JAENXD010000170.1, forward strand.
ATTCCAATGAAGTGTTAATTGAAATGTCGTTGTCAAACAGAGCCGGAATTTTAACGCCTATTGACGGTATTGAAGATGGTGAATTTATTACGATGCTCGTAATGCCAGCGATGTTGAATAACTAAAGCATTTTTTAATAGAAAACATTATAAATCCGCTATTCGCGGATTTTTTTGTATCATTGTTTTAAATTTATTTTATGAATTTCTTGGCGCACTTATACCTTTCAAAAAACAATAAAAACATTTTAATAGGCAACTTTATTGCCGATGCCGTGAAAGGAAAAAAACACGAAAATTATCCGAAAGAAATTCAATCCGGGATTCTATTGCACAGAGCAATAGACTATTTTACGGACACACATCCAATTGTAAAAAAAAGTAAAAGACGCCTGCACGAACGTTACGGCCATTATGCCGGTGTAATTATTGATATTTTATACGATCATTATTTAGCTAAAAACTGGCGCCATTATTCTGAAATTCCATTGGATATTTACGCCAATAGCGTATATTCATTTTTTCAGGCCAATATTGAAATCTTTCCTGCTGAAATTCAAAAATTACTTCCTTATATGATAGAATATAATTGGCTGGTTAGTTACGCTTCTCTTGAAGGCATTGAAAAAGTACTGATTGGAATGAATAAACGAACAAAAGGAATTTCAAAAATGGATTTGGCTATAGAAGATTTATTAAAGCACTACGAAGAATTTGAATCGGATTTCACCGAATTTTTTAAAGATTTAATACAATTTTCAGAAGAAAAAACAATCATCTTATTATCGAAATGAAAAAATTAATTCCAATAATTGCATTTGTATTTATTTTTATGCAATGCAAAAAAAACACTTTAGAAACTGCCCAAAATAATAAAATTACCGGATTTATTGCCGATAGCGCCATGGTGGTCAGCGCTCGAGAAGAAGCTTCAAAAATTGGCGTGGCCATTTTAAAAAAAGGCGGAAATGCCTTTGACGCGATGATTGCAACTGAGCTGTCTTTGGCAGTGGCCTATCCTTTTGCGGGAAATATTGGCGGTGGCGGATTTATGGTTTACAGAACTAATGACGGTAAAACAGGCACCTTGGATTATAGAGAAAAAGCACCGCTTGCCGCTTCAAAAAATATGTATTTGGACGAAAACGGCAATATTATAGAAGGAAAAAGTACTTTGGGTGCTATGGCTGTTGGCGTTCCTGGAACAGTTGACGGATTGTTTAAAGTTCATGAAAAATTTGGCAGTTTGCCTTTTTCAGAATTAATTCAGCCGGCTATTGATTTGGCTAATAAAGGCGTTGTGGTCACTAAAAAACAAGCTGAAAGACTGGCATATTACAAACATTATTTTTCCGAAGTGAATGATACCATCATTCTTTTGGATTATGATTGGAAAGAAGGAGACACCATTAAATATGTGAAGCTGGCCAAAACGTTGGAAAGAATCAGAGACCATGGAAGAGATGGTTTTTATAAAGGAGAAACTGCTGAAATGTTGGTGAATTATGTTCAAAAATTAGGAGGAATTATTACCAAAGAAGATTTGTCCAACTATGAGGCAAAATGGCGAAATGCCATTGAATTTAACTATAAAGATTTAAAAATTATTGCGATGTCGCCGCCTTCAAGCGGAGGGATTTGCAACGCACAGATTTTTAAGGCAATCGAGCCTTTTGACATGGCGTCTTACGGACATAATTCATTGAAATCCATTCAATTATTAACTGAAGCTGAAAGACGCGCTTATGCCGACAGATCCTATTATTTGGGTGATCCCGATTTCGTAAATATTCCGATTGACACATTAATCTCTTCTACCTATGTAAAAAATAGAATGGCAAATTTTTCATGGGACCATGCAACGCCTTCATCAACCTTAAAACACGGAAATATAGTTGGTTATGAAAGTGATGAAACCACCCACTACTCTATTGTCGACAAGTATGGAAACTCCATTTCCGCAACCACCACTTTAAATGGCGCTTATGGCTCAAAGGTGTATGTTTCTGAAGGTGGCTTCTTTTTAAACAATGAAATGGATGATTTCAGTTCAAAGCCGGGAATACCTAATATGTTCGGATTGATAGGCGCTGAAGCAAATTCTATTGCGCCGGAAAAACGCATGTTAAGTTCTATGACACCCACAATTGTTGAAAAAAACAACCAATTTTATATGTCTGTTGGTTCACCGGGAGGTTCAACCATCATAACTTCTGTGTTACAAACCATTTTAAATGTTTATGAGTTTCAAATGGGGATGCAAGACGCCGTAAACGCACCAAGATTTCACCATCAATGGCTTCCGGATGTGATTACTATGGAACCTAAAGGTTTTGACAGTTTGTTGGTAAATCAATTACAGGAAAAAGGCTATCAAATTAAACAGGAAAATTCCGTAATTTTGGGTAAAGTTGATGCTGTTTTACGTTTGCCAAATGGAAAACTGGAAGGCGGCGCAGATTATAGAGGCGATGATAAAGCAGTTGGGTTTTAAGCCCCCTAACCCCCAAAGGGGAATTGACAGTTGAAGGGAAACAATTAAACAAATAAATTAAGTATACAGTTTTCAGTTGCAGTAAGCAGTTTTTCGATTTACGATTAAACAAATAAACGATTTATCACCCTGAGCGGAGCCGAAGGGAAACAAATAAACAGTTAAAAAAATGAATTCCAATACAATAACCAACGGTATTTTAAAAGCAATAGCCATTATTGCAGGTGTTTTATTACTGTTGTACTTTTTGTACGAAATACAGTCCGTTATCGCTTATATCGCAATTTCAATCGTTATTGCCTTAATTGGAAGTCCGATTATTCGCTTTTTAAAACGAAGACTGAAATTCCCTAATGCGTTGGCCGTTATCACAACTATGGTGTTTTTTTTAGGAATTCTAACAGGAATAATAAGTATGTTTATTCCGCTAATCATTAAACAAGGCCAAAATTTATCGTTGTTAAATATTGAACAACTTCAAACCAATATTGAACAATTATTAATTCAGATAAATGATTACTTTTTATTATATAATATTGATATTTTAAATGAATTAAAAAATGCCGATTTGTTTAAAAATCTAAAAGCCATTCCCGATTTATTAAATGCGATTATCGGAACTATTGGAAACTTAAGTATTGGATTATTTTCAGTCATTTTCATCGCTTTCTTTTTAATGAAGGATTCCCATATTATGGAAAATTCCCTGTATGTTCTGGTCAACGACAAAAGTGAGCAAAAACTTCGAAATGCATTGGCTTCAATCAACAATTTATTGTCAAGATACTTTATTGGTTTGGTGCTTCAAATTTTAATTCTATTTGTCATATATTTAATTGTATTGGTGATATTTGGTATAGAAAACGCCATTGTAATCGCATTTTTATGTGCACTGTTAAATTTAATTCCATATATCGGCCCATTATTTGGTGGCATTCTCTTGCTTTTTTTAACAATGAGCAACAATCTGGGACAGGATTTTCAAACTGAAATATTGCCAACTACCATTTATGTAATGATTGGTTACTTAATTGCGCAATTCATTGACAATAATGTGAGTGTGCCAATTATATTTTCAAAAAGCGTAAAATCGCATCCGTTAGAAATATTTCTAGTGATTATCATTGGCGGAATTTTATTTGGTATTACAGGAATGATTGTCGCCGTGCCAACTTACACTGCCATAAAAGTAATTTTAAAAGCATTTTTATCAGATAACAAAATTGTAAAATTGATGACTAAGGATTTATAAATTCGCAGAAATACCAAAACCTATAAATGTAAATTAATATTATGGGCGTTCCCGCAGAAATGGCGGGCGGGTTTTTCGCTACAATCTGTCTTTGCCTCGTTCCTGGCAAAAACAGGATTTTCGCTTCAACCCCTAACGCATTCTATGATAAAAAACAAGTTAATAATTAAAGATTAAAATTTAAACTTTAGATTTACCATAAAAAAAAATTGCATTATGAAAAATGAAATTGCTATTTCTGATGAAATAATCTTTAATAAAATATATCTTATTCGGGAACAAAAAGTTATGTTAGACAGGGATTTAGCGGAACTTTACAAATTGGAAACCAAGCAATTAAAAAGACAGGTACGAAGAAATATAGAGCGCTTTCCCACAGATTTTATGTTTCAATTAAACAATGAGGTGTTTAAAAATTGGAGGAGCCAATTTGGCACCTCCAACATTTCCGATAAAATGGGGTTGCGATATGCTCCTTTCGCTTTTACAGAACAAGCCTGTCCTGAGCGTAGCCGAAGGAGAGTAGCTATGTTATCAAGTGTTGGCTTTAATTTAGAAAGAAACCTATTCTTAACAATCACATACTTATACGTATTCTTTTTTCTCTAAAAAGATACTAATAAGTATTTTTTTATTTGTTTTTATATACATATTTGTATACTTTTGGTTTAAAATTTATACTTATATGTATAAAATTCATTTACAAATGAGAAACAAAAAAAAAATACTTATAGAACAACTGGACCAAAAACTGGGTAAATTTAAAGATGCTGGAATAGCCCTGGTCCCACAAAAAGGGTGGATAAACGCCATCAGAACTACTCTTAATATGACTAGGGACCAATTAGGGACCAAACTTGGATTAACAAAGGGAGCAATACAAAAAATTGAAGAACGTGAAGCTACAGGTCAAATAACCATCAATAAATTAAGGGATGTTGGTCAGGCATTGGATATGCAATTTGTCTATGGTTTTGTCCCTAAAGATGGGACTATTGACAATTTAATCAACTCAAAGGCAGAAAAATTGGCCCGAAAAATAGTATTGCGGACCAATCAAAATATGAAATTAGAGGACCAAGGAATTGGAGATGAAAAAATTGATAAAACAATAAAAGACTTGGCTAATGAAATAAAAAGAGAGATGAGAAAGTCATTATGGGACTAGATTTACAATATAAAAACGGACAAACACCTTTAGATGAAGAAGAAAAGGAAGGTCTAAAGATAAAGTCAATAACCACTCAAGGAGAATTGGATGAATTTGAACAATTAAACATTGAAAAAGCAGTTGAGTGGACTATTCATAACAATTTAAAACCTGAAAGAATACTGACTGAGAAGTTTGTAAAAGACTTGCATAAAAAAATGTATGGTGATGTTTGGAAATGGGCAGGAGCGTTTAGAAAATCAGACAAGAATCTTGGCATTAAATGGACTCAAATAGGTATTGAGTTAAAAACCCTAATAGATGATGCAAAATATTGGATTGAAAATAACACTTATACACCAGAAGAGATTGCTATTAGATTTAAGCACAGAATTGTAGCAATTCATTGTTTTCCTAATGGAAACGGAAGACATTCAAGAATGATGGCTGATATTATTATGGAATCCATATTTGGTGAAAAAAATTTTTCCTGGCATCAATCAAATATGGTTAAAGCGGACGATACAAGAAAAGAATATATCGCAGCATTAAGAAAAGCTGACAATGGAGATATTAACCAGGGCAGACGCACCAGTTAAAATCTCAAAAAAAATTTATAATCATCTAAAAATAAATCATTTAATACTTGTAAAATAACTTATAATATCGTATATTAATCTGATAATCAACAGTTTAATATATATTTTATGGCAAGTAAA
>JAENXD010000113.1 GCA_016649745.1 Flavobacteriaceae bacterium
AACAAAATGAATTGTGAAATGGACTCATACGGTTTTATGTGTTCTATATTTTCATCTTTAAAACCCACCGCAGGAGTGAATAACAGTTTAAATATATTTTTTCCGAAAGCCCAAATAATAATGGTGAGCAACAGCAACACAAAAATAAGGACAAAAAGATAATGGGCTTCAAACAAGGAACGGAAAATTAAAAATTCACTAACGAACATTCCTGAAGGCGGCATTGCCGCTGCGGAGATGAATCCTAAAAGAATAACCATGGCGCCAGTAAGGTTGTATTTGAAGTAATTTCCTACATCATAGATGCTTTTGCTGTTGTATACCCTGTAAATTTGTCCCATTTGAAAAAACAAGCCTGATTTCACAAAAGAATGAAATATAAGATGAAGTATGGCAGCATAATAACCAATGCCTCCCGCTGCAATACCAAGCATAACTACACCCATATGTTCAATGCTTGAATAAGCCAACATCCTTTTAATATTTTTTACTTTTATCATATAAACTGTAGCGATAAATATAGAAAGCACAGCAGAAATCATAATGATATTATTTACCCAGGAAAGAAGCGTGGTTTGCGCGAGGATTTCATAAAAGCGAAAAATACCGACGAATCCTACATTCATTAATACACTGGATAACAATGCTCCTGCAGGAGAAGGAGCTTTGTCTTTTGCGTCAATTCCCGCAGTGTACATAGGCACCAATCCTATTTTGGCGGTATATCCCGTAAAAATGAATATAAAAGCCAATCGCAGCCAAAAAACATCCAATCCAGAAGCACTTTTCAGCAATGAAACAAAGGTAAGGTTTGTATCCCCAACTTCTTGAACTGCAATACTCAGAAATAAAATACCTATAAAAACAAAAGTGATGCTGATGGAACAAACAAAAATATATTTCCAGGTACCTTCCAGCGTGCGTACATTTCTTCTATGATAAATCAGTGCTGAAGCGGAAAGGGTAGTCATCTCCACAAAAATCCATGTAACCGCAATATGGTTGGAAAGGTAGGCCAAACTTAATGCAAAAATAAGCACTACCATTGAGGCGTAATACATGGCTCTGTTTCTCGGATTGTCTTCATTTTTTGAAAAGAAAACATAACTATGGTAAAATGCCGGAACAGCAATAATACTGATGGTGAAAAGCAATAAAATACCAAGGGCATCCGGCAGAAAATAGTCAAATTCAAAAATGTTTTGATGGTTGTATTCATAGACGGTAAATACCCATTGAAGAAGCAGAAAAATTGCCACCAGGATATAATTCATTTTTTTATTCCTGTTAAAAAACAAGGAGATTCCAATTGCAATTGCACCGATAAGGTAAGGTATGGCCATATTAATCTTTTAGTTTTCTTAATTGATCTACGTCCGCATCTTTGAGAACATCACCAATTTTGTTTACAAAAATTCCAAGTAACAATACCGTGATAAAAAGATCGAGCAAAATACCTGTATTTAGTAGCATAGGCATTTCGTTTCCTACCGCAAGCGATAAAATAAAAACGCCGTTTTCAATAACTAAAAACCCCATCACATGTGTTAGGATTTTTTTTCGGGTGCCTATGATGTACAATCCTGTGAATAGGGAGGATAATGCTGCCACAAAATATACTTTATTTAATTGGGTATTTTCAATGGTATTGGATAGTAAAAAAGTGACTACTATAATGGTTGTCACCATAATTAACGATATAAAATTAGGGACAAAAGGTTCTGCTTCCCTTGTGATTTCATTTCGCTGTATCACATATTTAAGAAATAAAGGAACTGCAATTGTTTTAAAAACAATGGTTTCCAAAAGAATAAAAACAAGATTGAGTGGATCCATTTCGCCCAGTTCAATAAAACTAACGCCAAACAATAAGATGCCTTGAAAAGCAAGGATTTTAACATAGCTCATTAGCCGGTTTGCGATACTTAAATAAATGAGCGACATGGCGAATACGATTAATAATACGTTGGTCATTTTTTGAATTTTTTAATCAAATAGATATAATTTTTATACTTTAAATATTTTTCATCCTTTTTATCAGACTAGTTTTAATTATTTTATAGAAATTTTCCCATAATCAGCAATACCCCAAAAAATATTAAAATGGAAATTGAGGTTAATGTAAAAATAAATTGCGCATTGTTCCCCATTCTGAACCGTGCCGAAAAAGATTCTAATATTCCGACCGTTATGGCAAAAATAAATTGAACTGCTAAAAATATGATGATGGAAAGTAGGATTGAAAAAGAGCCCGTAAAAAAATTGGCAATAAGCGCTCCGTACATGGCGAACTTCAAATTAGTGCCATACAAAATCAAGCCCAAATCAAAACCGCTATTATCCAGAATCATAACTTCATGTACCATCGTTAATTCCAAATGTGTTTTTGGATCATCTACCGGCATACGACTGTTTTCAATCATAGCAATCATCACCAAAACAAAAGTTGCCAATACACCAAGTCCGTAAGAAATATAAGAACCAAAATGAAGGGAAATAAAGATTTCATGAAATGAAGTATGTCCGGTATAAAGAGCGAAAGAGCCCATTAAAATAAAGAAAGCGGGTTCTGCCAGCATAGAATACAACGCCTCTCTGCTTGCGCCCATTCCTTCAAAACTGCTCCCTGTATCTAATGCTCCAATAATGCTGAAGAATTTTCCAAGTGCCAATACATAGGCGAAAAATACAAAATCACCGTTGAAGGAAATAATCCCCTTGTAATGACCAAATGGAATCACTAAAATGGCCATAATGATGGAAGCAAAATAAATGCTTGGTGCAATCTGAAAAATAAAGCTGGTGGTTTGGCTATAAACTGCGCCTTTTTTCCACAAACGAAGAATGTCTTTCATAGGCTGAAATAGTCCAGGACCTTTTCTTCCTGAAGCAATGCTTTTTGTTCTGATCACAATACCCATAAAAAGCAAACTTGTGAGCAATATCAATACAAGACTTATCATATTATATTTGAATTAAAAAATAAATTATTTTTTTTATGAACTCTTTAATTAATGGAATTCCTATAATTAATGCAATAAAAAAGGCACCGTATAGCACATAAAACTGTGGATTTCCATTTTGTAAAAACCTGAATTTACCAAAAAAGAATTTCAAGAAGTTCCAGGGTTTATCAATAAGCCATTCTTCAATTTTATCATGAGGATGAGTTTCATGTCTTCCCGCTATTGGAAAAACACCCGCTATCTCTATTTTCTTTTTTTGAATAGAAAACAAAGGTTCTGCAAGTTTTCTATAGGATCTAATAAAAGAACTGGCAGTATATTGCATTTTTTCAGTATCACCAACATAACCACAGCCCCAGGTAGTTAATATTGGCTTTGGTTTTTTAGCCGTAATAGTCTTTCTGACAAAGAAAATAAGCAATCCTAAAACAATAAATCCGGCTGAACTAAATCCAATGCTTTGCATGGTTTCTGTAATTGAAGTACCAATGGAAATTTCTTCCAAAATATTTACCTTATCTGAATATAATTTGAGTGGTTCACTTAATAGGGAAAAGAAAAATTGAGGAAATAAGCCAATAGCCACAATAAATGCAGCCACCATATACATCGGAATTAATTTTCCTGGGTTCGATTCTTTAGGTTCGGTGTTAAATTGATGTCTTGGGTTTCCTAAAAACATGGCTCCAAATGCTTTCGTAAAGCAAAGTAAGGCAAGTCCGCCAATTAGAACCATACCGAAAACAGAAAACAGCAATACAACAAGGTTGAGCATTTCTTTGCTTGCCATCCCGTTAAACATACCAGAGTAAATGAGAAATTCGGAAACAAATCCATTAAAAGGGGGAAGCCCGCAAATAGCAAGTGCAGCAATTAGAAATAAAATAGTGGTATGAGGCATTTGTTTCACCAAACCTCCAAGGTGTTCAATATTCATAATGTGTGTTGTTTGATACACATTTCCAGCACTATAAAAAAGTAAGGATTTAAACAAAGAATGGTTAAGGACATGAAGAAGCGCCCCACCAAATCCCAGCATAATTAAGGAGCTATTATGTTGTCCTATACCCAATGTTCCCAAGCCTATGCCTACACCTATAATACCAATATTTTCAATGCTGTGATAAGCAAGGAGTTTTTTTAAATTGTGTTGTAATATGGCGAGCATTACCCCATAAATACCAGATAAGACTGAAAAAATAAGAATAATATAACCCAATACAACATAGTCAGTTTGAATAAGCTGAAGCATTCTCAAAATTCCAAAAATTCCAATTTTGATAATCACCCCAGACATCACTCCTGAAATATGTGAAGGGGCTACGGGATGTGCGTATGGGAGCCAAGTATGAAAAGGTACAAATCCGGCTTTGACTGCAAAACCGATAAAAAAAAAGAAAAATAACGCCAAACTTGTATTGGGAGGAAAGGAGGTGGAAAATTGACTTATTGCCTCAAAATCATAAGATCCCGTGCGATAATATACCCATATAAAACCTAAAGTCAGAAACAAAACACCCGCATGAGACTGAATAAGAAAATTGATTCCCGCTTTCAACGTATCTTGTTTGTAATATTCAAAAATGATGAGTACAAAACTTGAAATGGTCATGATTTCCCATGCAAATAAAAACACCAGGGAATTTTGGATTACGCAAATGGCTGTTAGCGATGTTTGTACCAAAAGATAGGCAAGGCAATGCAAAGAAATGTTTGCGGTTTGTTTTCTATAAGCTTTCATATATTGTAAACCATAAATAGCTCCGGTAATCAAGGTGAAATTGATTAGCAAAATAAACCAGGCAGACAAACCATCAATCCTTATTGGAATAACACCCGTAACTATTGATCCCTTAAAAACAAACGCTAATTTTTCGCCCAATAAGGCAGGAAACACAAGATTTCCGCTCAATATAGCATTAAAAATGACTAAGAAAAGGGTAATTATTCCTTTCCATTTCATTTTTAGAAATGGGATCACAAAAAGTGATAAGACCAAGATTGCTATATATGTTTGAATATAAACCATCAAATTAAATTAAATATAGTACCAAAAAAAACCAAAAGAATAAAGAACAACCCATACACCACATACATTTGAACTTTCCCATTTTGTATAAATTGAAAATAATTCAAAAATTTGAGTAATTGCTTTGTCGCCCTATTAAATATTGTGTTTTCAAAGAAATCAACAAAATGTGAGTTGTGATTTCTTGTCTGCGGAAAAATTTCTCCCACTTCAATTTCAGTGTATTTTTTCTTTTCCCTTACTATAATATCCATAAGTTTTCCTAAACTTTTAGAAAATGATTTTCCCGTATATTGCATATGTACATTTGGGGCTGTATAGCCACATCCCCAAGTTGTATTTTCCTGAACCGGATGATTTTTTACAAAATAATTTCTCAACAAATAAGTGGCAACAAGCAGAAATAAAAATAACATTGAATATTTGCCCACATTACCCATAAGTGCTATCAAAGGAATGAAAGAATCTAAATCAATTAGGTTGGAGGCAGGTAATACCGATTGTATAAGTTGCAGTGTTACGGAAAAATAAAACTGTGGAAACAATCCGATAGAAATCATAATCACAATTATAAAATATTGTGGCGCACGCATCCATAATGATACTTCGGAAGGTGTATCATGCAATGGCTGTCTGGGGCTTCCTAAGAATATAGTTCCAAAGGTTTTGGTAAAGGTCAATATTGAAAGTCCGCCAATAAATGCCAAACTTGCAAGAGAAAGAATCATTAATGTAGAATGCGTGAGTCCAACGGTATTTATTCCTTCCAAAAAACCGTTGTAAATTAAAAATTCGGAAATAAAACCATTTAATGGAGGTAAGCCTCCAATGGCAATGGAACCAATAAGAAACAATGTTGCCGTTTGTGGCATTTTGTGAATGAGTCCGCCCAATTTTTCCATATCTCGCGTATGCGTTTGCTGATAAACAGAACCTGCAGAGAAAAACAGCAACGATTTGAATAAGGAATGGTTTAAAGTGTGTAACAATGTGCCACTCAATCCAATTACTATAAGCATATTATTGTTGAATGCAACGCCAATAAGAAACAATCCAATACCGGCCCCAATAATGCCTATGTTTTCAATGGTGCAATAGGCCAGCATTTTTTTAAAATCTCGATGCACACTTGCGTTTAGAATCCCAAATATACCTGTAAGTATGGAAATGATAAGAACAGATTCGCCAATGAGTAATAATTCGCTTTTCAGCATTAATGCTACCCGAAGAATTCCATAGATTCCTAGTTTCACAATCACACCTGACATCACACCCGAAATATGAGTCGGTGCTGCAGGATGGGCTTGTGGAAGCCATGAGTGCAACGGGATAAAACCCGCTTTGATACCGAATCCAATAAAAAAGAGCAGAAACAACCATGCGTTGTAATTTGTTCCAAAATAGTCACTAATCGCTATAAAATCAAATGAACCTTGAGAAAAATAAACGCCAATAAAAGCCACAGTTAAAAAAGCGACTCCTATGTGCATTTGCACCATATAATTGATGCCTGCTTTTAAAGTTTCTTTTTTTTCGTGTTCAAAAATAACCAAAAACAAGGAAGATAAGGACATTATTTCCCAGGCGATAAGAAAGGCCAAACTATGTTGCAGCATACAAACCCAAAGCATAGACGATTGAAAAATAAGAAAAAGCGTCCAATGAAGGGAAAGATTTGCTTTTTGCTCTTTGTAAGGTTTCATATAACCAATACCATAAAAAGCACCATTTATACAAGTAAGGTTAATTATCAATATAAACCAGGCCGATAAGGCATCTATTCGTATGGGAATATCCCCAAAAAATGCAGATCCTGCCAATGAAAAGTCTACCGGATTGCCCATCAGCGCATTTATAGCGGGAATTGAAGTTGTTATTGCCACCAATAACACAAAAAGAAAATTAACGAAAGCTTTTATTCTTGAAGGAAAAAGCGGAATGCTTATAATTCCTAAGCCCAATATAATTGCTGATGAAATTATCAGCCAAAAATTATCCATACTAATAATATGTCTTAATTTTAAAATCCTTTAACAGATGAAAATATCCCTAAACACTTTCAAATTTGCGCAAACCTTTCCTCCATTGACGGAAGTATTTTATTGAAGATGTATTAAAATTGGAAAAGAGGAAATTTGAAACCACGAAATTAATGTTTTTTTTCCGAAAAAGGCAGTAATCTGGCTATTTTTATGCCAATGCAATAATTATAGAGTGTAAAGGTTAAAGTGTAAAGTAAAAAGTGTACGTCCCTGATATAGGTTGACCACAAAAGTCAATTTATATAAGAGCAAATAATAGATTAATAAACAACCATCGACATTACGCAAAGGAATTTAAGGAATCGCTTGTAAAAGAATTTGAAATCGGACAATTAAGTGTACCGCAGTTAGGGAAATTACTTAATATATTGACCCCTATAATTTATCAGGGAAGTTCACATCATCCTGTTTTTGCATAATAATTGATTTTTTGTGTTGATGATCGTTAAATGTAATTTACACAACAATGTCACTGTAAAATCGTCAAAAATCAATTTTAGGATATCCCAAAACCCCAATAAAATAAGGGTCTGCAGATAGGCAAAAGGGACGATACAGGGAGGATACTCCATACATAGTGTTAATGGAGTGTTTTAGTGACTATAACACTCGGGTTAAAATTGATCAAAAAAAATGAGTCAAAAAACAGGACTTTTGGCTTTAAAAAATAAAAATACCAAAAAGATAAAAAATTTGAAATTCAAGGAGCCTCTTTCGGTAATTCCAATTAAAACAGAGAGAAATAACCATAATTTTATTATTTTAAACTTCAAATTCTATGATACCAATCTAAAGGAGAGAGGCAAGGGGTGTATAAAAAATCATGAGAATAAAAAATTAATAAAACTGGTCAACACCTATCAGGGAAGTTCAATCTAATAATTCGAGAGGTTGAAAAATACCAAAAGTTGAATAACTAAAAATTTCAAATGAAAATACATTTCAATAAATAAGTTACATTACCCTTACATATATTACTAAAATTAAACATATTTATTTTAATTAACAACCATTTTATATAATATAGTTTGTCAGTATAAACTAATATAGCACATTTGCATTATAAATAATAACAAAAAATAAAAAACATGTGTGGAATAGTTTGTGCGTTTGATTTAAAAGAAAAGGCAGAGTTGTTGAGGCCCCAAGTTTTGGAGATGTCTAAAAAAATCCGTCATCGTGGTCCGGATTGGAGTGGAATTTATTCAGATGATAAAGCAATATTGTCTCATGAAAGGCTTTCAATTGTTGACCCAGCTTCTGGGAAACAGCCTTTATTTAGCGAAGACAAAAAATTAATATTGTCCGCGAATGGCGAAATTTACAATCATAGAGCGTTACGCAAACAATTTGAAGGTAAATATAATTTTCAGACAGAATCGGATTGTGAAGTAATTTTAGCTTTATATAAGGAAAAAGGAACTGGTTTTATTGATGAAATGAACGGTATTTTTGCTTTTGCTTTATACGATGCGGATAAAGATGAATATTTTATAGCCCGTGACCATATGGGAATTATTCCTTTATATATGGGATGGGACGCTAATGGAACATTTTATGTAGCTTCTGAATTAAAAGCGTTGGAAGGCGTTTGCACAAAAATAGAGTTATTTCCTCCGGGACACTTTTTATCGAGTAGAGATGGAGAATTAACCAAATGGTATAGCAGGGATTGGATGGATTATGATGCCGTAAAAGACAACCAAACAAGTATTGATGAGATTCATGATGCCTTGGAAGCTGCAGTTCACCGTCAATTAATGTCCGATGTGCCTTATGGGGTATTGCTTTCAGGTGGTTTAGATTCATCTGTTACGTCTGCCATTGCAAAAAAATACGCTGAGAAAAGAATAGAATCCGATGATACTCAAGCAGCTTGGTGGCCTCAATTGCACTCATTTTCTGTTGGACTGGAAGGTTCGCCCGATTTGGCTGCTGCGCGAGTGGTGGCCGATCATATTGGTACAGTTCATCATGAAATAAAATTTACCATTCAGGAAGGATTGGATGCTATACGTGATGTTATTTACAACCTGGAAACTTATGATATTACCACCATTCGCGCTTCAACGCCTATGTATTTAATGGCGAGGGTAATTAAATCTATGGGCGTAAAAATGGTTCTTTCAGGTGAAGGAGCTGATGAGTTATTTGGTGGGTATTTATATTTTCATAAAGCGCCAAATAAAAAGGAATTTCATGAAGAAACGGTACGAAAATTAAGCAAATTGCATATGTACGATTGTCTAAGGGCAAATAAAAGTTTAGCGGCTTGGGGAATTGAAGGTCGTGTACCTTTCTTAGATAAAGAATTTATGGATGTGGCGATGCGTATTAACCCGCAAGATAAAATGATTAACGGTGAACGCATGGAAAAATGGGTCGTGCGAAAAGCTTTTGAAAGTTATTTGCCTGCAAGCGTGGCTTGGAGACAAAAGGAACAATTTTCTGATGGCGTTGGATACAGTTGGATAGATACCTTGAAAAAGGTCGTGGCAGAAGAAGTTACCGATGAACAATTGTCAAATGCCAAATACAGATTCCCTTTACAAACACCAACAAATAAGGAGGAATTTTACTATCGCTCCATATTTCAGGAGCACTTTCCTTCAGATGCTGCCGCGCTTTGCGTGCCGCAAGAAGCGTCAGTTGCCTGCAGCACCAAAATTGCATTGGAATGGGACGCAAGTTTTAAAAACATGAACGATCCTTCAGGAAGGGCAGTGGCGAATGTTCATTCTGATGCTTATAAAAAATAGTCGCCATTTATTTGTTTGAATTAAAAAAGGAATCCGGTTTTTACACCGGATTTTTTATGTTTGAATTTCTGAGGTTGAAGCATTAAATCAATCACAACAATATTGTTTTCAATGAAAATGAAATTAATTTGAATAAACATTTCTTTTTCTTCTTATAAAGGGTATTTTTGTGATTACAAGAACTTACAAGATGTTCTTATAAATACGATTTTCAAAAAAATGCTGTCAAAAGAAACAAATTCTACACTAATTCCGAC
>JAENXD010000243.1 GCA_016649745.1 Flavobacteriaceae bacterium
AATTATACAAACAAATAAACTTTAATGCCAAAACTAATAACACTATTATGAAAAAAATACATTTATTGGTACTCTTTCTTCTAACAGTTTCCGTTATGACCTCTTGTAAAAAAAATATAAAAGAGGAAAATCATTTAGCAAGAAAAACATACACAGTGATTGCAGATTCAACTGCAATTAATTGGACCGCCTACAAAACAACCGCTAAAGTGCCAGTTAAAGGTCAGTTTTCTGCACTAATTATTGAAAATGTAAAAAAAGATTCCACAGCGTTGGGCGCATTAAACGGATTAAAATTTCAAATACCAGTAAGCAGTTTATTTACGAATGACACCATCAGAGACAGAAAATTACAAAAATATTTTTTTGGTGCGATGAAAAAAAACACGGTAATTAAAGGCACTATACATTTGAATAATGAAAATGCCAGCTCGGTTGAATTGACAATGAATGGCATTACAAGAGAATTGCCAATGGCTTATATTGTAACAGACAACAAAGTCGCTATCGTGGCCAATATGGAATTAGACAATTGGCAAGCCAAAGCAGCTTTAGAAGCTTTAAATGTGGTTTGCAAAGATTTGCATACGGGTGATGACGGCATCTCAAAAACGTGGAGTGATGTTAAAATTGAGGTGATTACTATTTTAAAATATGAATAAAACAGGAGGATTCAAAATACCAATATTATAAACTTGCCAGCTTTTGGGAAAATTTAATATCAAAAAAAGCCTGCAAATGCAGGCTTTTTTTTAGTAATCCAATTGTCTCAGAAAATCCAATTTTGCTTTCCAAACCTCTAATTTTTCTTTATAAACATTAATTTGATTCCTCACATTAACCACCAAAGGATTGTCATCAGAAACGTTGGATATAAATCCGATATTATTTTCTAACTGCTGTATTTCTTTAGAAGTTTCCTCCATTTTTCGTCGCACAAAAAGCTGTTCTGAATCTAATTTTCTATAATTTTTTTGTTCGATATAGCTATTCACCAAGTTTTCAAACTTAATCATTTCAATACTTTGTTGATCAATCGTGTTTTCTTCAACAATTTTGTCCAATAATTTATTGAATTTTACTTCAATATGCTTCATTTCTTGAGGCACTCTTCCCATTTCACGCCATTTTTTTACATATTCTTTTAGCATATTGATGGTAATTTCAGTTTTGTTGTCGATGGCAGCTTTGATTTCTGCCAACAATTCTTTCTTCTTGCCGAAAACATCCAACTCCAATTTAGAACCTGCATCTTGTTGTTGGTGAAACCGATCAAAATAATGGTTGCAGGCATCTTTAAATTCTTTCCACAACTTGTCGGAATATTTTTGAGGAACGTGGCCAATTTTTTTCCATTCCATCTGAATTTTTTTCATAATTTCAGTAGCTGCTTCCCAATCTTCACTTTCTTTTATGGCCTCCGCCTGCGCAATAAGCGATTTCTTTTTATTAAGGTTGTCTAAATGCTCATTTTTTACAAGTTTAAAGTAATTGTTCTTTTCAAGGTTGAATTTACGGGTAGCCTCTTTATATTTAGCCCAAATAAAATCACTTTTTTCTCTTGGCACTTGCTTAATATCGGAAAACTTATTTCGTAAAACTTCCAAATCTTTAATGCTTTTTTGCCAATCAACGCGCGTCAAGTTTTTTGAAGTGTCCAACGCTTCTATTTCTGTTATTACCGCTAATTTTTTCTCAACGTTGCCGTCATATTTAGATTTCATATCTTTGAAAAAATCGTGGCGCTTATCGTGCACTTTTCTAGTGGCTTCACTAAATCGATCCCAAACTTCATCTCTTTGTTCCGTTGCTATTGGCCCAACATCTTCTTTCCAAAGTTTGTGCAAAACCTGCAATTCTTTAAAAGCGGCATTCACATCATCAGACTCGGCCAACTCTTCAGCTCTGGTAACCAATTTTAGCTTTTCTTCCAAATTATGTTTAAAATCCAGATCGCGCAAATCATTGCTTAAATGCAGCAAATCATAAAATCGTTCTACGTGATGTTGGTACGTTCTCCAAGTATCATTATATTTTACTCTTGGAATTAGTCCTATTTTCACCCATCTGTTTTGAATGTCTTTAAACATTTTATACATTGTAGCGCCTTCGGCGTTGTCAATTAAATGTTTAAGTTCTTCAATTAAGCCAAGCTTGGCCTGTAAATTATCATTTAATTGTATTTCTTGGCTGGCATAAAACTCATTTCTTTTGATTTTAAAATCGTAAAGAATGCTGTTGTAAGTTGATTTTACCGGACTATTGTATTGAAAATCTACAATATTTCCTCCAAGTTCCAGAAATTTTTCTTTTTCAATTTTTAATACCTCCCCGTATTTGATATGAAAAGCCTGTTTTATGGCGTTCACGTTATTTGTAATGCTATGAACCTGATTTTCTTTTACAAGTTTGCTTAATTCAGCCACCAAATCTTCCAAACTAAAGTCGGCATACTCTAACATTTCAATCGTTGAATGCTCCACATTTTCTGAACTTTCAGCAATTTTGCTGTCCATTTCATCAACGGCTTCGCTAACGGAAGGCGTTTTTTTAGGCTTTGATTTTTTGGGGGTATCTTCTTTAGTTTCAGAAGCTTTTGGGGTTGCAACACTTTCAGCAACTTCACTTTCTGTTTCCGCGGCTTCACTTTCTGTTTCCTCAACAGCCTCAATGTCGGAAGTCAATGCTGATTCAATTATTATTGTTTTTGTTTCTTCCTGAATTTCATAAACTGGCGACTTTACAGCAACTTCCTTTATAATTTCCTCTGAAGCCAATTTTTCACTGTTTATTTCTTCTTGGGTATTTTCCTGAATTTCAGAAACTTGTGGTGTTGAAGCAATTTCGTCAACTGGCAATTTGTTGTCATCATTTAACATATAAAAATGTTTAAGGTTCGTTAATTATATTCATTAATAATTTTAGAAACAGCCTTTTACCAAAAAACTATCTCTTTAAGAGATGTGATTTTTTAAAAAAAGTTGCGTAAATTTAGGGAATTCTTTTTACGAATTCCATATTTCCCACGACTTTTCTGCTTGTAATTCAAGCATTTCCAATCCGTTTTTAACAGTGGCGCCACGTTTTTTTCCTTCTTGTAAAAATTTGGTTTCCGCAGGATTGTAAATCAAATCGTACAGCAAATGCTTGTCGGTTATAAATTGATAAGGAATTGCTGGTGCCTCTTCAATATTTGGGTGCGTTCCAATAGGCGTGCAATTGACAATTATGGTATAGTCATTCATAATTTCTGCATCTAACATTTCATAGCTGAACCAGTTTTCACCGGCAGTTCTTGACACAAATTTGAAGTCAATATTTAATTTTTTCAACACATAAGCAATGGCTTTGGAAGCGCCTCCTGTTCCCAGAATCAACGCTTTATTATGATGGCTTTTTAATAATGGTTCCATAGATTTTTGAAAACCGTACACATCTGTATTGTACCCAACCAATTGATTGTCATCAGTCACTTTAATGGTATTCACCGCGCCAATTTTTTGGGCTTCAGCATCAACTTCATCCAAATATTTGATGATGGCTTCTTTATAGGGAATGGTCACATTCAACCCTTTAAATTCATCTCTTCGGTGGTATAAAATAAAAGGAAATTCTTCTATTTCAGGAATGTCGAAATTGGCATATCGATAATTGTCAAAGCCCATTTTTTTAAATTTTTCAAGAAAATATTTTCGTGAAAAAGAATAGGAAATATCTTTTCCTATGATGCCAAATTTAATGCGATTATTCATTACTATATTCTTTACGTTCAGATCCATATTTATCAATTAACAGCACCAGCAAAGCACCAACAAAAATAAAGAATATGGCAATCCAGGTTTCCTGTATCGAAAAATCGGGAAAATATCTTATATAATTTTCAATTACTTTATCACCATTGATGTCAAATAAATTTTTTCCATCAACAATTGTATAAACCACCTTTTTCCATGGCCAAACA
>JAENXD010000141.1 GCA_016649745.1 Flavobacteriaceae bacterium
AAATTGCAGAAATGTTGAATATGCAGCCAACTGCAGTCAGAGTTTCTTTATCAAGAGCCAGAAAAACAATTAAAGAACAATTAATAAAACAACACAATTATGGAATTGGTTAACATAGAAAAGTTGTTGGAAAAATACCTGGATGCTGAAACTTCCATCGCCGAAGAAAATGAATTAAAAGTTTATTTTTCAGGAGATGACGTAGCACCACATTTAGAAGAGTACCGAGCATTGTTCGGCTATTTTGCCGCCAGTAAAAATGAGCGATTTACAAAAACCATTCAATTAAAAAGTCAAAAACGAAATTGGAAATGGTTATCTGTAGCGGCTTCAATAGTTTTATTGGTAAGTGTGTACACCGGGTATCAAAAAAACCAACAAACAAAAGCTGAAAAAATATATAATGAAACACAAATGGCTTTCAATATACTTTCGGCAAATTTAAACAAAGGAACTGAAGCAATAGCTGAATTGCAAGAGTTTGAAACAACAACAAACAAAATTTTAAAACAACCTAAAAAATCAAAAAAATGAAAAAAATAATTTTTATAATCGCCCTTGCCATATTGCCTTTCGCAAGCTATGCGCAAATTTCAATCTTCGACAAGTTTGAAGATATGGATGATGTTACCTCAGTTATTGTAAACAAAGAGGCCTTTAAAATGTTAAGTAAATTTAAAGGCAACAGCCCAGAAGCGAAGGCTTATGGAGAAATGGTTCAAAGCTTAGAATCCTTAAAAGTTTTTACTACGGAAAATACCGTAATTGCCAATCAAATGGAGGAAGTAGTTTCAAGATATTTGAAAACTTCAAAACTTGTTGAATTGATGCGCGTAAAAGATAAAGATGCCAATGTTAAAATTTATGTACGCCCAGGAAAAGATGACAGTCATGTGAGTGAATTGTTAATGTTTGTAAATGACCTCACAAATAAAACCAACAAGCAAGCTGTGGTGCTGTCTTTAACAGGTGAAATTGACTTAAATAAAATTTCTGAAATTACGGATGCCCATATCCCCAACAGCAGCAAGCAACTAAAAAATAAATAAGAGCCGCCATGAAAACGTTTTTAAAAATTTCAATTGTCGTTTTATTCATTTCACTTTTAACAACTGCATGTGATACAAATCCATCTTTACAAAAATATATTGTGGACAGTAAGGAGAATAATGAGTTTATCTCCATTGATTTGCCTTCAAGCATTTTAAAGTTAAAAGATGGAGACGTTTCAGAAGAAGTTAAAAAGACACTGAAAACAATAAAAAAAGTTAATTTTTTAGCATTACAATTAAATGAAACAAATTTAGAATTATTTAACACTGAAAAAGAAAAAGTCAAAAAAATTCTAAAAAACCCGAAATACAAACAATTGGTTAGAATGAATTTAGGAAAAGGAAATGTAACTGTGAATTATTTGGGTGATGAAGATGCTATTGATGAAGTGGTGATTTTTGGATCTGATAATCAAAGAGGATTTGCACTTGTAAGGGTTATTGGAGAAAATATGAATCCTGCTGAAATTTTTAGTCTGACCCAAGAAATTAAACTCGATGGTGATTCACAACAATTTAAACAATTGGAAGGATTACTAACAAGTATCAAATAATTTTATTAACACTTCAAAATTATAAAAGCCATACCCTAAAAAGTATGGCTTTTTAACTATCTGTTAACTACTTAAAAGGAATAAATCCCTATTTTTGTTTTCTTAAATTTTATACCTCTCAAATGAAAAAAATTTTAATTGCAGTTATTTTATTATTTTCAATAGTTCTTAGCGCCCAAGACAAAATGTACCAGGCCGAAAGAGAAAAAATAAATGATTTAGTCCACACCAAGTTAAAAGTAGATTTCAACTTCGAAAAAAGCCAGTTAAACGGGGAAGCCTGGGTGACGTTAACTCCCCACTTTTATGCTGTTAACAAAGTGGCTTTAGATGCCAAATCATTTAACATCCATGAAGTAAAAGTAAATGATAAAAAAGCCGGCTATAATTATTCTGATAATGAATTAACCATAGAGCTGGACAAAACCTATAAAAAAGGCGAAGAATACACGGTTTACATAAAATACACAGCGAAACCTGAAGAAGTTACCCAAAAAGGAAGCGAAAATATTACGGATGCAAAAGGTTTGTATTTTATAGATCCAAAAGAAGAAGATCCCGATAAGCCAACACAAATTTGGACACAAGGCGAAACAGAATCCAACAGTTGCTGGTTTCCTACTATTGATTCCCCAAACCAAAAAACAACCCAGGAAATTTATATGACAGTTCCGGATAAGTTTGTGACACTTTCAAACGGAACCTTAAAAAGTCAGACAAAAAACGCAAACGGAACAAGAACCGATTACTGGAAAATGGACCAAAAACATGCGCCATATCTTGTTTTTATGGGTGTTGGTGAATTTAGTGTTGTGAAAGATTCATGGAATGGAAAAGAAGTTAATTATTATGTTGAACCGGAATTTGCATCTGAAGCCAAAGCCATTTTCGGAAATACTCCTGAAATGATAACATTTTATTCAAACCTGACGGGAATTCCTTACCCATGGGATAAATACAGCCAAATTGTGGTTCGGGATTATGTAAGCGGTGCCATGGAAAACACCACAGCAGTTGTTCATGCCGAAAACGCTCAACAAAAAAAAGGACAATTAATTGATAATAACGAATGGGAAAGTACCATTGCACATGAATTGTTTCACCATTGGTTTGGGGATTTAGTTACAACGGAAAGTTGGTCTAATTTAACCGTAAACGAGTCATTTGCAACCTATAGTGTTTATTTGTGGTTTGCCCATAAATACGGAAAAGACAAGGCCGATGCAAATATGTACAGCGATGTTCAAACCTATATGCAAAGTAAGAGTGAAGATAAAGATTTGGTGCGTTTTTATTATTTGGACAGGGAAGATATGTTTGATACGGTAAGTTACCATAAAGGAAATGCCATTTTACACATGTTAAGGGACATTTTAGGCGATGAAGCATTTTTTCAGGGAATGAACACCTATTTAACGGAGCATAAATACGGAACAGCAGAAGCCCAAGATCTTCGTTTGGCATTTGAAGAAGTAAGCGGAAAAGACTTAAACTGGTTTTTTAATCAGTGGTATTATGGAAACGGACATATAAAAATGAGCGTTACCTACGATTACAATACCATCAACAAAACGGTTACCGTTAACGTCAATCAGAAAGGAAATATATTTAAATTCCCTTTATCTATTGATATTTATGAAGAAAGCGGGAAAACAAGGCATAATGTTTGGGTTGAAAATGCACAAAATTCATTTACATTCTCATTTAATAAGTTGCCTAAATTAATTAATATTGATGCAAAACATGTATTGTTGGCAGAAATTGCTGATAAAAAAACTTTGGAGGAATATATTTACCAATTTAACAATGCGCCGCATTATTTAGACAGAAGGTTGTCTTTGGAAGAAATTTCTAAAAACCAATCAAATAAAGAAGCTTTTAATACCTTAATTAAAGCACTTAACGATCCTTATTATGAAATAAGGGTATTGGCATTGGAAAATATTGATTTATTTCAGAAATACAATAAAAAAGAAGCCATTGACAAAATAGTGAGTTTGGCGCAATCCGATCCAAAAACATTGGTGCAGGCAGCTGCTATAAACGTACTCGGTAAATTAGTTGACCCTGTCTATAAGCAGCTGTTTGAAGAAGGAATGACTAGCGAAAGCTATGCAGTTACCGGAAGTTCATTGACATCTTTATACTTAATTGATAAACAAGCAGCTATTGCTAAGGTAAATTCATTAAGTGAAGACACCAAAGATTATTTGGCTGATGCCATTACCACTATTTATATTAGTGAAAAGGACAAAACAAAGCTTCCTTTCATCGCCAAACACGTTTTAAAAGGACTATTTTTTACAGAAGATAAAAGAACCCAACAAATTTATGGAGAAGCATTTAAGTGGATTTCAGAAAGCGATAATGTAGAAGCAATAACAAACTTAACAAACGATTTTGTAAAATTAGGGCTGAGATACAAAAAAGATAATTTCGATAAAATGAGCGTAAACATACTAAATCAATTGGTATATGCACAACAACAATCAAAAAATAGCAATAAAAACGAGCTGATTCTCATATTAAAAACAGGGATATCAAAATTAATTGAATAAGAGTTTAACGAAATATTAATCAAAGAGGCTGTCTAAAAAGACAGTCTTTTTTTGTTTATAATTTTGATAAGGGCGTGAAATTCATTAATTTCATGGTATGAAAAGTAAAGTAGTTTGTAAATCCAACCCTCCTAATGATTCAATTCTAGCCTCATAATTAGTCTTCTCCCACCCAGTTATGATGATTTGGTTCCAGATAATCATGAGCAACTTCCGCTGGGGTAAGATAAGAATCGCTTTGCTAAATTTTAACGGGTGACAAATTGCCTAATTACACTTATAAACTTTAACGTAACTCTAAAACTAATAAAAAATAAAAGGTCGCCTAATTAGTTTTTAGACGACCTCTTTTTTATGGTAAATAATTTTTAAAAGTCCCATTTCTATAAAAAATAACTATTCGCTCAATTTCCTGATTTAAATGATCGCTGACAATAGACTTTGTTATTGCTTTTGGTTCCTCTTTTTTTGTTTCAGGTTCTTTATTTGTCGAAAATAGTGTAGGAGCAGATTCTTTAATTTCGACCTGCTTAGGAAAATGCCCAACGCCATTTAAGAGCCAGTATAATTCAACTTCAGGAAACGCTTTTAAAATCTTCAACACAAATTCCAAACTGGGTTTATTTCTTCCGGAAAGAATGTGGGAAATACTGGACCGCTGTACTTCTATTTTTTCAGCTAATAAAGCGGCAGATATTTCATAATAATCCATGAGGATGTTCAGCCGTTTTGCAAATTGCTCAATGTTTACCATTGTAAATTATATTTTGATTACAAATGTAATCATTTTAATATTAATGAGCAAATTAGAGATTTAATTCTTATTAATTAATCTAAAATATGTTTAAGTATAGGTTTATATTAAACTACTTAAGTATATAGTCAATAGATTTTTAAATATTTAATATCAACTTTTTTTATAGTGGTTGTTCGGCAAGGACACGTAGCTTTTCTATACGCTTGAAACTTGATTACAATTGTATAAGTATCTTTTATGATTACCGTTTACAATTGTAAACAATCTTATATTTACATTTGTAACATGAAATTGACAGACGTAAAAACCTTAGAGCTTTGGTATTTGGAAAATTTTGAAAAAAATTTAAAAGGAAGAAGAATTTTATTTGATAATATTGATCCATTGCTTCAAACGTTATCCTCAAAATTTAAAAAGGAAATTTTAGGCTATTCCGAAAACAATATCCCCATCTATAAAATTTCAATAGGAACCGGTAAAACAAAAATTTTAATCTGGTCACAAATGCATGGGAATGAAAGCACAGGAACCAAGGCTTTATTCGACTTGTTTAATTTTTTCGAAAAAAGCAATACTGAATTGTCAAAAATAAAGGCATCCATCTTAAAAAGTTGCACAATTCAGTTTATTCCATTGTTAAATCCTGATGGAGCCATTAAATTTACCAGAGAAAATGCTAATGATATCGATTTAAATCGAGATGCTGTTGAGAGAAAAGCTAAGGAAAGCAGATTGCTCCGAGGCGTTTTAGATAATTTCAATCCTAAATTTTGTTTCAATTTACACGACCAACGTTCTATTTTTAATGTTAAAGGAACGCCAAATCCCGCTACGATTTCTTTTTTGGCGCCTTCTGAAGATTTTGATAGAACAGTTACAAAAGGAAGAAAAGAAACAATGAGCGTTATTGTGGCCATGAACCATTTATTACAACAGATTATTCCTAACCAAATTGGACGGTATACAGATGAATTTTATCCGACAGCAACTGGCGATAATTTTCAAAAACTGGGACATAACACCATATTAATAGAAGCAGGGCATTTTAAGGACGACTATCAGCGAGAAATTACAAGAAAATATAATTTTTACGCACTTCTGCAAGGACTCTATTTTATTGGAACAGAAAAAACTTACGATAATTACGAGCCATACCATGATATTCCCAACAATGACACTAAGTTTTTAGATATAATTTATAAAAATATAAAAACTACTGAAAATAATGGTATTCAAATTGTTGATATTGGTATTCAGCTAAAATTCAAAGTGATAGCGTCTAAATTAGTAATATACAAACACATTGAAAAAGTGGGGGATTTATCAGATTACTATTCGTATAACCATATAAATGCAGAAAATTTAGATATTAAGGAATTAGAATTGTCAGATTCGTAAATATATTATCGATTTATCGATTTTTTTTTAATAAATTTGTACTTTATTATTTTATCTCAAACAAAGTAGTTATATGAAAAAATTTATACTTGATGAAATTGATCATCAAATATTAGATATTCTTATCGAAAATGCAAGAACACCATTTACCGATATCGCCAAAAAATTAGTGGTTTCCGCAGGAACAATCCACGTTAGGGTTAAAAAAATGGAAGACGAAGGAATTATTAAAGGTTCTACCTTAACACTTGATTACGAGAAAATGGGGTATTCTTTTATTTCACACGTTGGTATCTATTTGGACAAAACCTCGAAAACCAAACAAGTAATCAGCGAGTTAAAGAAAATTCCCAATATTACCATCGCTTATATTACAGCCGGAAAATATAATGTTTTCTGCAAAATTAGAGCTAAAGACACTACACACGCAAAAGAAATTATTTTTGAAATTGACGATATTGACGGTGTTTCAAGAACTGAAACAATGATTTCCTTAGAAGAAAGTATTAATGACAAAACACGCTTAATGCATTCCATTTTTAAGGAAGTTTAATTGAAATCAAATAGCTGAATTTACCTTATTATTTTTTATAATAAGGTATTTTTGTTTCATAGCATTATTAGTATCTTTGGTATAATTATTCATTTTTAATGGACGCAATCAGCAACACAATTTGTAAAATGGTTTACAACCGAGAAAATTACTCAGACAACCAATTAATTGATTTATATAAACATCTTTTAAAACCCAGATTGATAGAAGAAAAAATGTTAATTCTATTGCGTCAGGGAAAAATTTCCAAATGGTTTTCGGGAATCGGACAAGAAGCAATCTCAGTAGGTATCACAAACGCGTTAAATTTTGACGAGTATATTTTACCAATGCATCGAAATCTAGGGGTTTTCACTTCAAGAAATATTCCTTTACATAGGCTGTTTTCCCAATGGCAAGGTAAAAAAAGCGGTTTCAGCAAAGGCAGGGAACGCTCATTTCATTTTGGAACCCCGGAATATAAAATTGTGGGGATGATCTCGCATTTAGGTCCGCAATTTGGGATCGCAAATGGTATTGCATTAGGCAATTTACTTAAAAAAGAACCTAAAGTCACTGCTGTTTTTTCTGGAGAAGGCGGCACCAGTGAAGGTGATTTTCACGAAGCATTAAACGTGGCTTCTGTATGGAATTTACCGGTGCTTTTTTGTATTGAAAATAACGGATATGGCCTGTCAACACCTGTAAGCCAACAATTTAAATGTAAAAATATTGCAGATAAAGGAATTGGATACGGAATGGAAAGCCATATTATAGATGGAAATAACATTTTGGAAATTCATTCAAAAGTGAGTGAAATTACCAAAAGCCTGCGAATAAATCCGCGTCCGGTGCTTCTCGAATTTAAAACTTTTAGAATGCGTGGCCATGAAGAGGCGAGTGGAATGAAATATATTCCGCAGGAATTATTGAACGAATGGGGAGAAAAAGATCCAATTAAAA
>JAENXD010000058.1 GCA_016649745.1 Flavobacteriaceae bacterium
ATTAAAATTTATATAAATGGTTAATATATAACACTTTGTGAAATAGTGTCTAAAAAAGAGAAGTTACTAAAAAAAAGAACAACTATCTATTGTTTTTTAATCGTTTCTAAATATAATTCTTCAACTTTAGCTCGTGCCCAGGGTGTGCGGCGTAAAAATTTCAAACTCGATTTTATTGATGGATCTTTTCTGGAACTGTTGATTTTGATTTGTTCACCCAATTCTTCCCAACCATACATCGCAACCAAAAATTGGAGTATTTCTGCAAGTTTAACACCGTGAAGCGGATTATTTGGCTGTTCTTCCATTGTTTTATATTTTACCAGTCAATCGGATGGTAGTCTTTTAAAAATTTACCACTCCAATGTTTTCCCGTATTGATTCCGTCGAATAACGGATCCATCACACGTGCCGCACCATCAACAATATCCAATGGTGGTTGAAAATCGTGCACTTCTATTTTATGTTTTGACAATTCAACGGGATCTTCATCCGTAACCCAACCCGTATCAACGGCATTGATATAAATTCCGTTTTTTGCAAAATCTGAAGCGGCAGTGTGCGTCATCATATTCAATGCTGCCTTGGCCATATTTGTATGTGGATGGCGATTTTGTTTTTTAAAGCGATGAAATTTTCCTTCCATAGCCGACACGTTTATAATGTGTTTTATACCGGTATTTTCTTTTTTCATTAAATTGGACAAACGGTTGCACAACACAAACGGTGCAACAGCATTTACCAATTGAACCTCAATCATTTCCGTAGTTTCTATTTCTCCTAATTTCAACCGCCAGCTATTCGTTTTTCTTAAATCAACTTGCTGCAAATCGGCATCTAGCTTTCCTTCCGGAAAAACTTCGCTGGTAGCCAAAGAATTATCAAAACTATAAGGTATTTGCGATAATTTTGCTGAAGAACTTAGTCCTACTCCCGGTTCCGATCCATGCCAAGTTACCGGAATATTGCTTTGACTGTTCGCAATTTCCGAGGATAAATTTCGCAATTCTTGCAAACAATTATGGTGGTCACTGAGTAACTTTTTGGCAAATTGAGGCAAATCCTCAATATTCATTTCTTCTTTTGCCATCAAATGATGGTAAAATCCGGCAGGTCTTCTTACGGTTTGCGCAGCATTATTGATGAGAATATCCAATCGTGAATACTGTTGTTCTATATAATTACAAAAAATTTCAACACTTGGAATATGTCTTAAATCGAGACCATGTATTTTTAGGCGATCTGCCCATTCAAAATAATCTTTTTCTTTAGAAAAACGCAAAGCCGAATCCACAGGAAACCTCGTAGTGGCAACCACTGTGGCTCCTGAACGCAATAACATTAAAGTAATGTGATAGCCTATTTTTAGACGAGACCCTGTAACAACAGCAACTTGCCCGGTAAGATCGGCAGTTTGAAAACGTTTGGCGTAATTAAAATCGCCGCATTCGGTACACATCGTGTCGTAAAAGTGATGTAATTTGGTATAAACCGTTTTACACACATAACAATTTCGAGGCGATTCCAATTCCAGCTCCTTGCTTTTCGACGCATTAATAGGTACCAATAATTTTGGCGCTTCAAAAATAGCAGCTTCCCGCGCACTTCTAATTCCTGTTTCTTTACGCGCATGTTTATCACGCGCAATCATTTTTCGTTTGATTGATTTTTTAGCGTCTTTTTTTCTTAGGGAAAACTCTTCACGACTTGGTCTTGTTAGCATTCCTGCAGCTTTCAGTAAAGCGATCCGTTTTTCTTCAGAAAGTTCAAATATTTGGTTGGTATCGCCTACCAATTTTTCCAATACAGCAATACAGGAGTCAATTTGTTCCTGATTTACTTTATTAGACACTTCTTCATTTTTAAAATTCATAAAACGCTATTTCAATCGGCAAATATAGCCATAAATATAAAATACAGTTAGGTGTGTTATAGTTCTTTTAAATAAATTGTCACATTATTAGAAGATTTGTATTGTCGTTATTCATTTAATATATTTTACTATATAAAATTAAAAGTGATAAATAAAATGATTATTAGAATACCAATTAATGAAAAAAGAAACAGATAATCAGCAATTTTTTCAAGAAGATTTTCTCTTTTTGAGTTTGCCGTTCTAATGGAAATAAATGAAAAAATAGAAGAGAAAGTTAACAATACTGCAACAAGTGAGGTTAATTCATCAATTATGTGAATTTCCGTTAGGTTGGCTATATGTAATGAGGTAATCACAAAAAGGCAAAACCCTAATAGATTTGCCGATGTGGAAAGAATATGTTGAGATGTTTTATTCGCCATTTTTTTATAATATATTAAGTTGTCAAGGAGTTTGCATATATTTTATCTGTCGTTTGTTAGAATTGTCGATACTAAATGAATCGGTGATATTTTTTCTAAAAAATCGTTGTTCTACACCTATTTTATTTTTCGCCTTTTTTATTTGCACTGAGCTGCTTCATAATATCTTCCATCATTTCAACTTGCACTTGCTGAATATTCAATAATTCCTGTTGTTGATGAATGATTAAATGATCAATTTTTTCATGGAGCATTCTAATTTCCAATTCCGACTTTAAATTTACCATATAATCCTGTTTGGAACGTTCTCTATCCTTCTCTTCCTGTCTATTTTGGCTCATCATTATTACTGGTGCCTGTAGCGCAGCCAAACAAGATAAAATTAAATTGAGTAAAATAAACGGATACGGATCAAAACCTTTATTTAGTAAAAAAATAATATTACTAAATATCCATATCAAAATAAATACACCAAATATTATTATAAATTTCCAACTACCCCCAAACGAAGCAATTTTATCGGCCAATCGCTGACCGAAAGTGAAATTGGCGGCATCCGAATCTATACCCAATTTTGAAGAAATAATTTCATGATTCTGCAATGTTTTTAGGACATCATCTTCCATGGCTGTTAATTCTCCAACCTCACTCATTAAATATTCAGCGATGTACTTTTGTCGGTACACATTTAATTCCGATACCGACATTAAACTGTTGCGAGTAAATTCACTATAGTCTTTTTGGATGAGATCAAAAATGGATTTTCTGATAATTTTGGCATGTACTTTTTCGCTTTCCGGAAATTCATGCTGTGAAATACTACTAATGAATGATTTCATAGTTTTAAATATATTATTAAGAAAATAATTGTGCTATAAAAAAAGCTGCTGCAATAATTCCAATAAAAGCAACTTTTCTCATATTTAATAGGATGAATTTTTTGTTGAAAGATAGATCATTTTATATCTTTTCAAACAAAAGAAGTTCAATCATTTTCATTTTCTTTAACGTGTAAAATATGTAACAATCTATGTGCTATCGGTGCAAAAATTACTGCAACAGTACTTAAAAATGCAATCCCGCTGAAAAGTGCATAAAATGAGGAAAATAATTTCACCACTACTGTTGTCATTTCATTTACGGGACCTATTCCTGTTAAAATCATAGATGCATTATAAAAAGAATCTATCCATGATATTTCAGTGAAATAATGGTATCCAAAAGTTCCAATTCCTAATGAAAAAATTATTAAAAGCAAGGAAAATAAGAAATAGTGAAAGACTCTTAATAAAAATTTATGAAAGGGTAATACTTTATTGTTTTTATGTTCAAAAAATAATTGCCCCATTTTTTTGTTAATTAATATTTAAACTCTTCCAAAATCTTCTAAACGGCAACATGAATGCAGATGGCAAGTTACAAAATAATTATATTCTCAAAAGAAATTTACTTTCTAATAAAACACACCCCCCAAAAAAACAGTTACAAAAAAAATTGTAATATTGTAGCTAAACAGTTTCTAATTTTTTACCCATTGAAATTTTCAAAAAAATTAATATTATTGTTATTTCTGTTCTTGGCCACTTTTTTTATGGATGCCCAGGAACTGCCCCCTGTTGAAAATTATGCTCCTGAAATTTATGGTGCCGAAAATCAGAACTGGGCAATTTCACAATCGGCAGACAATTATATTTATGTTGCAAACAGCAGCGGATTGTTAGAATTTAATGGAGCTAACTGGAAATTGTATCCCTCACCCAACGAATCGAGTTTGCGTTCTGTAAATGTTATTGGCGACAGAATTTATACGGGTTGCTATATGGAATTTGGATATTGGGAAGAAAATGACTTTGGAAATTTGATTTACTTTTCCTTAAGCAAAAAATTGAAAGAACCTTTACTTGAAGAAGAATTTTGGAATATTGTGAAATTTGACAATTGGGTATTGTTTCAATCTTTGCATAGAATATATATTTACAACACGGTTGATGAATCATTTAGTAGCATAAATTCTAAAACCAACCTTCCTAAGGTGCATAAAGTGGCCGAAAGTATTTATTTTCAAAAAATGAATGATGGGCTTTACAAAATAGAAAATGGAAGTCCGGTTTTAATTTCAAACCATCCAATATTGCAAAATAATATTTTGGTCAATATTTTTTCTGTTGATAAAAAAATACTGTTGCAGACACAAGAAAAAGGATTTTATTTTTTTGAAGGTGAAAATCTTTCAAAATGGGATTTTCCTTCTAATGACGAAATTTCATCCATGAGTGTTTATAGCAGCTTACAACTTGCTGATGGAAGTTTTATTATAGGGACTATTTCAAATGGAATTTACCATATTGACATTCAAGGAAATCTTTTAAATAAAATCAATCAAAAAAATGGTTTAAACAATAACACCGTTTTATCGATGTTTGAAGACCGTAACCACAATGTTTGGCTTGGTCTGGATAATGGCATCAGTGTAATCAATATCAATTCACCTTTTAGTATTTACAATGATATTTATGGAAAATTAGGAACTGTTTACACTTCGGTAATCTTCAACAACAACCTCTATCTTGGCACCAATCAGGGATTGTTTTATAAAAATGTCAATTCGAAAGACGATTTTAATTTTATTAAGGGTACAAACGGACAAGTTTGGTGTTTAAAAGTGATTGATGATACGTTTTTTTGCGGACATAATAATGGCACATTTATTATCAATGATAATACTGCCACCCTAATTTCAGATAAGATGGGAACCTGGGACATAAAAACGATAAAAGGTAAAGATAATCTCTTATTACAAGGAAATTACGATGGGCTTTTTGTTTTAGAGAAAGTAAATAACAGGTGGGAAATAAAAAATAAAATTGAAGGATTCAACATTTCAAGCAGACATTTTGAAATGATTAACAACAATATACTATTTGTCAGTCATGAATACAAAGGTGTCTATAAATTAAAAATAAACAATGATTTTACAAAAGTTGAGGAATATTCCACAGATTTAAGTGCTCCAAAAGGACTAAAATCCAGTTTAATAAAATACAATAATGATTTAATTTACACAGTTAAAAATGGCATCTACAGATATAACAACAAACAAGAAAAATTTATTAGAGACTCTTTAATGTCTAATATTTTTTTAGAAGATGATACTTATTTTTCAGGAAATCTAGTTGTTGATTCCAAAACAAATACACTTTGGGGATTTACAGAAAAAAATGTCGTTTATTTTACGCCCGGTAAATTAAATACCATTCCGAAAATCACTAAAATTTACCTGCCGGCATCACAAAGAAAAGATATAGCCGGATTTGAAAGTATGATTAACTTAACAGGTAAGCAGTATTTATATGGAACCTCCAGAGGTTATATTATTTTAAATTTAGACAAGGTAAATAATGATAAATCTTTTAAAATCTCCATAAATTCAATAGCCAAAAGCATTCTTAACGCTAAACAAACGCCGGTTTCTTTAAAAAATAACAATTCTTTTAAGTTTAGAGACAATAATTTGTTTTTTACTTTCAGTGTTCCACAATTTGATAAATATACCGAAGTAAATTACCAATACCAGTTAGAAGGCATGTATGATGAATGGAGCAGTTGGACCACAAATTCAGAAGTTTCATTTAAAAATTTGCCTTATGGAAATTACACCTTTAATGTTAATGCAAAAATAGGCAATACGCTTTCAAACAAT
This sequence comes from Flavobacteriaceae bacterium, assembly GCA_016649745.1. GTDB lineage: Bacteria > Bacteroidota > Bacteroidia > Flavobacteriales > Flavobacteriaceae > Lutibacter. Next base: position 5,999 of record JAENXD010000058.1, read on the forward strand.
ATTGCCACTTATTCTTTTAAAATAGAGAGACCCTGGCTACTTTCAGTACCTATGCTGTTTATATATTTAGTATTATTAATTACACTCTTGTTTTTTATCCATAACCTTTACAAGCACTATTACGCCAAACAAAAGCAAAAGTTATTGGACAGAAAACAGCGCGATTTTGCATTGTCTCAACTGGAAAATGAAAAAGTGATTATGAGATTGAAAAACGAAAAATTACAAGGTGAAATTTTCAGCAAAACTAGAGAACTTTCTGTTTCCACCATGAACATCATTAATAAGAATGAACTTTTAAAAACGATTAAAGACGAGTTGTCATTGGTTAAAGATGAAACAAATATAAAGCCTGTAATTAAAATCATTAATAAAAATCTTGCCAATACCAGTGATTGGGAATTGTTTCAGGAAGCCTTTAACAATGCAGACAGTGATTTTTTAAAGAAAGTAAAATCTTTACATCCTGCTTTAAGCCCCAACGATTTACGTTTATGCGCTTACTTGCGTTTAAACCTGTCTTCCAAAGAAATTGCCCCTTTATTGAACATTTCTGCACGCAGCGTGGAAATAAAAAGATACCGTTTGCGAAAAAAAATGGACTTAACTCACGAAAGCAGCCTTGTTGAGTATATTTTAAAAATTTAGATTACTGCTACATTTGTTAAAATTACCACAACATTAACTTAACATTACAATAACTACAAGGTTATAGTTTATTAAAATTCAATATTTTTATCTCTAAATTACAGCTTATAAAACCTCTTATATTGTTAATAAACTCACTATAAAAGGCTGTTATTTCCTTCCTCTTTTTTAAAATTAATTTTACTAAATGGCGAATTGTATGTTTTTTGTATAGGTTCATTTTGAGCTATCATTAGGTTATCCTTATACCTTTATGAAAATTTAATTAATCAATAATATATGAAATCATTTGTACTAACATTTTTTCTAAGTTTAGCAGGAATTATCGCTTCCGCTCAAAACTATGAAGTAAAAGGAACAGTAGTCGATTCAAATGGAGGACCATTACCTAGTGTTTCCATAGTTGTAAAAAACACAACTAAGGGCGGGTCTACAGATTTTGATGGGAATTTTAGTATTCCTAACATTCAAAAAGGAGAAATACTTATTTTCTCTTATGTTGGATTTTCAACTAAAGAAATTGTAATCAACAATGCCAATCCATTAAAAGTGATTCTCGCTGAGGACTTACAAAGTTTAGATGAAGTTGTAGTTATAGGTTATGGTACTCAAAAAAAGAGTGTTGTAACAGGAGCTATTTCAAGTGTAAAAGCAGCTGATATAGAGAGTCTTCCTGTTGAAAGAGTTGAACAAGCGCTACAAGGTAGGGTTTCAGGTGTTGTTATTGCAGCTGACGCCGGACAACCAGGATCCTCATCTACAGTAAGAGTTAGGGGTATTACTACATTTGGAAATAATAATCCGCTTTGGGTTATTGATGGCGTTATTGTAGAGTCAGCTGGTATTGGATTTTTGAACCAATCAGATATTGCATCAATTGAGGTTCTTAAAGATGCGGCCTCTCTAGCAATATATGGTGCCAGAGCAGCAGCAGGTGTAATTTTAATTACAACTAAAAAAGGAAAAGCAGGACAATTAAGTGTCAATTATACTGGTTTTGTGGGTATTTCTGGTCCGGCAAAAAAAATATCACTTTTAAATGCATCCGAATATGGTGCTATAATGAATGAGAAATCTATTGCAGATGGAGGACAAATTGTTTTCCCAAATTTAGCTGTTTTAGGTACAGGAACTGATTGGCAAGACGTTATTTTTAATGAATCTGCAATGCGATATTCCCATGAAGTAAGTTTATCCGGAGGAAATGACGTTTCAACATTTTTTGCTTCCTTTGGTCTTAGCGATCAAGAAGGGATTGTGATGTCTGATGTTTCTAAATTCAATAGAAAGAACCTTCGTTTAAATTCAACTCATAAAATATCTGATATATTTAAAGTTGGTCAAACCTTAGGATACGCCCATAAAACATCTATGGGAATTGGAACAAATTCTGAATTTGGAGGACCTTTAAGTTCTGCAATAAATTTAGATCCAATTACGCCTGTGGTTGTTACTGATCCTGTTGTTGCGAACGCTTCACCATACAGTACAAAACCAGTTTTTAGAGATGCTAATGGAAATCCTTATGGCATTTCTACTCTTGTAGGACAAGAAATGACAAACCCCTTAGCTGATATACAAAGACAAATAGGAAACTATGGCTGGTCTGATGATTTGGTTGGTAACGCTTTTATTGAAATTGCGCCAATTGAAAATCTTATATTTAAATCTTCTGTTAGTGGAAAATTATCTTATTGGGGAGATGAAGGTTTTACACCTGTATACTATTTATCAGCAACCAGTCTCAATGAAATAAATAATTTAACAAGAAGCAGAAGTAAAGGCTTTGGCTGGAGTTTAGAAAATACTGCAATTTATTCAAAAGAAATAAATGAACATAATTTTTCAGTATTGCTTGGGCAAGGTGTGTATGTTGATGATATTTCAAGTGGTGTTAATGTAGTGCATCAAAATTTACCTGTAAATACAAGAGAGGAAGCTTCATTTAATTTCGATTTAAAACCTGAGGATATCGATGGAAGTACCTGGAATGCAGATGAACATAGAGTTACGTCTTTATTTTCCAGATTGACCTATAATTATGGAGAAAAATATTTATTTACCGGAATTGTTAGACGTGATGGATCATCAAGATTTGGGGCAAATAATAAGTTTGGTATTTTTCCATCATTTTCAGCTGGTTGGGTTCCTTCAAAAGAAAATTTTTGGCCAGAAAACAATATGGTAACTCAATTTAAATTAAGAGGTGGATATGGTGTTACAGGTAGTGATGCTATAGGTAATTTTAAATATTTAGCTTTAATAAGTGGAGGAAGAAATTATACTTTTGGAAATCCTGAAACAATTAATATTGGATACAGCCCAGATGCTCCGGATAATCCAGATTTAAAATGGGAAGAAACAACACAATCAAATATTGGATTTGAAGCTAAGTTATTTAATAATTTCGACATTACATTTGATTATTACATAAAAGAAACAACAGGAATTTTACAAGATGTTGTTATTCCAGGATATGTTGGTGCTCAAGGGGATCCTGCAGGAAATGTTGCTGATATGAAAAATACTGGTCTTGAGTTAGAATTAGGGTATAGAAAATCATTTGGAGAATTTAATTTTAGAGTTAATGGTAACGTTTCTTACCTTAAAAATGAAGTAACTTATGTAGGTGAAAATAAAGAATTTATTAGTGATAAAGCAGCCGCTTTTCAATCAATGGGTAATGTAACCAGAACCCAACCAGGCCAATCTTTTAATGCATTCTATGGTTACCAAACTAATGGAATTTTTCAAAATGCAAATGATGTTACTTCCTATGTAAATGCTTCTGGAACTCCAATTCAACCAGACGCTGTTCCTGGTGATTTTAAATGGACAGATTTTAATGGAGATGGAACTATTACAGATGATGATAGAACATTTATAGGTACACCAATTCCAAAATATACTTTTGGTTTAACACTAAATTTAGATTATAAAGGATTTGACTTTTTGCTGTTTACACAAGGAGTTGCCGGGAATAAAATATTCCAAGGTTTACGAAGATTAGATGTAGCAAATGCAAATCATCAAACATCGGTATTAAGCAGATGGACTGGTGAAGGAACTTCAAATGATTATCCAAGATTAACAAATAATGATCCAAATGGAAACTTCGGGAAATTCTCAGATTTTTATTTAGAAAAAGGAGATTATTTACGATTTAAAACGGTGCAAATTGGATTTACATTGCCTACAAGTGCAATAAATAAAATTGGAGCTTCAAAACTGAGACTCTATGTAACAGGCGAAAACTTACTGACATTAACTGATTACACAGGATTTGATCCTGAAATTGGTGGTGATGTAATGGGAATAGATAAAGGATATTATCCTCAAGCCAGATCATTTATGTTTGGACTTAATTTACAATTTTAAAAAATGAAAAATATTATGAAATTTAAAATATATAAGTTTCCATTAATAGCAATTGTTATTTTGGTTACAATCTTATCATGTTCTGAAGAATACTTAGAAGTAAAACCGGAAGGAGTATTCCTGTCAGAAAGTTATTATCTAAATGAGGATCAAGCCTATACTGGTCTTGTTGCCTCCTATGATTTAATAAGAAAAAATTCAGGTGGTTTCGAAAATATGGTGACTATGATGAACGCTGGTTCTGATGATCATTATGCCGGAGGAGGCTCTCCAACTGATGGAGCTGGAATACAGTCTTTTTCAAATTACACGCTAAATCAATTTGAAATGCCTAAATCTTTTTGGGACGATTTTTACAGAGGCATATCAAGATCTAATATATTGATTCAGAAATTACCGGAAGTACCAATGGATGAAAATTTGAAAGCAAGGTTTATGGCTGAAGCAAAAGCACTAAGAGGGTATTATCATTTCAATTTAGTTAGGCTATTTAAAAATGTACCACTTATTACTGAACCAATCCCACCTTCAGAGTGGTATAATATTGTTCAGGCCACTCCGGAAGAAGTTTACACTCAAATTGAAAATGACTTGTTGGATGCAATACCTGATTTACCAATTAATATAACAAATGATAATGAATTGGGTAGGTTAACACAGGGAGCTGCAAGAGCTATCTTAGGTAAAGTATATTTAGAAGAAGGTAAAAAAACGCTGGCTGCAGAACAATTTGCTGCTGTTAACGGTACTCCTGGTGGAACTAGCCAATACGGTTATCACTTACTTTCTAACTTTAATGATCTGTGGAAAGTTGACGATAAGTACAATACAGAATCTATTTTAGAAGTTGCACACACCAATTTAAATCAAACAGGGTGGGATGGATATACCCCTTATAGTGATAGGGATGAAGGAAATTTGGTAAATACTATGGTTTCCCCAAGAACTTTTGTTGATCTTGATAAAAATGATAACATTCCAGAGTATTTTTCAGGATGGAGTTTTAATCCAATTCTTCCTGAATTATATGATTTATTAAAAAATGATCCACGTTTTGGAGCGACTATTTTAGATTTAAAAACCTTATCAGAACAAGGTAAAGTTTCATATTTTCCAGGTTATCAGGATACGGGTTATTTCCTCAAAAAATTTATTCCTACGGCTGCTGAAAAATCAGATTTATTAGGAAATGTGGAGCTAAATTTCAGACAAAACACGTACGTTATTAGATTAGCAGATACCTATTTATTAGAAGCTGAAGCATTAGGAGGTACAGGTGCAAGAGCACAAGCTTTACTAGATGCTGTTAGAGCTCGTGTTGGTTTATCCCCTATTCCAGTTAATCTGGGAGTAGTATTAAATGAAAGAAGACTTGAACTTGCAGGTGAAGGTCATCGTTGGTTCGATTTAAGAAGAAATGGACTTTTACAGGCTAAACTTGGTGATCGAGGTTTTGTTACTGGCACTCACGAAATTTTTCCAATTCCTTTTCAAGAATTAGAAAATACTAAAATGGTTCAAAACCCTAATTATTAAAATTAAAAATATGAAAGCATTAAAATATATTTTAAGCACAGTATTGCTAATTGCAGTAGTATGGAGCTGTTCAAATGAAGAATTCGATAATATCGATTTTATTGGAACAGGCACTGCTCCAGCAAACGTTGCTGCTTTAATTAAAATTACACAAGATAATACTGGATTAGTTTCCATTATGCCAACTGCCGATGGTGCAGTTTCATTTGACGTCACTTATGGAGACGAAACTGCAACACCTGCTTCAATTAAGGCTGGTAAAGTTGCGACACATACTTATGGTGAAGGCACTTATAATGTTAATATCGTTGCTAAAGGAATTACAGGGCTAAATACTGAATTTTCAAAAGAGATCGTAGTTTCTTTCCAAGCACCGGAATTTGGAACAGAACCAATTATTTCAAACGATGCAGCGAAGTCAAAACAAGTGAATGTAACAGTTCCAAATGACACTAAATTTGCGATGTTTTTTGATGTGTATTTTGTTGAAAACGGAGTTGAAACAGTAATTTCGGCAAATGTAGGGGAAACAGTATCTTTTATTTACGCAAATCCAGGTTTGGTTGATATTAAAGTGGAACTTAAAGGTGGCGCAATTCAAACTACGTTTTTTTCTGTCACTGATTTTCAAGTAATTGAAATTTTGCAACCTATTGCCTCCGCTCCTACGCAACCAGGAAGAGTTGCAACAGACTATATCTCTATTTTTAGTGATTCTTATACTGATATTGATGGAAGTGATTTTAACCCGAATTGGGGACAGACAACTATTTATGCTGCCTTTGATTTAAATGGTGATGCAATGTTACAATATGCTAATTTAAATTACCAAGGAATTCAAATTGGTACAGCACAAGATGTAACTTTCATGGAAACTTTGCATATTGATGTTTGGTCTGCAACGGCTATCGCTATTAAATTTTTCCCTCTTCCTGTTGGAATAGCTGCTGAAAATGAAAAGTTTTTCACTTTAGATTTGGTGGGTGACCAATGGAACAGTTTTGATATTCCTTTATCTTATTTTTCGGATCAGGGATTAGCTTTAGATAACATTCACCAATTCAAATTTGAAGGTTCAGGAACCTTTTTTGTAGATAATATTTATTTCTATAGAGCACCAACTGAGTTTGCTGATTTACCAATTATTTTTGATACGATTTTAGATACATTTGAGGCATTTTTAGATGCTGAATTTGTGATTGCTGCTGATCCAGAAGATGCTACAAACCCGGTTGGAATGATTACAAATCACGGTCAAGGCTGGGGCTGGGAAGGTGTTAAATTGAAACTTGATACTTGGGTTGACACCAGTACGAATACAACAATTAAATTAGACTTTTATAATGATGGTGTAAGCCATGAGGTTTTAATGAAGTTGGAAGATTCTACGTCGCCATTAGATGGAAATAATAATCCAACAGTAATGGAAGAAGTTAAAGTTGTTGTTTCAAATACAGGATGGTCTGAATTGACCTTTGATTTTATCTCAGGTGGAAGTTATGATACCATTGTTTTATTCATTGATGGGGGTGTATATGATATTACAGGAACCTATTATTTTGATAATGTAATGCAAGTAATTAATTAAAAATATAAGAAATGAAAAACATAAAATATACAATTGGAATCATTCTTTTAATGCTAACGATTATTGCTGGTTGTCAAGAAGAAACCTACGAGTTTGGAGATTTAGTTGCTCCATCAAATCTTGTAATAAATGCCGATATCGTTGGTTTATCTGCTGAAAATCCTAATGGAGATGGCTCAGGTGAAGTAATTATTACAGTAAATGCACAAAATGCAATTACCTACGGTATTGGATTTAATAAGCTAGTTGATTATGGTAATGTGAGTTATACTGTACTACCATCAGGTACTATTTCTAAAAAGTTTTCAGATCCTGGTGTAAATACCTATAGAATTTCTGTAATAGCTTATGGTAAGGGAGGAATATCTTCAAATCTAACAAAAGATATTACTGTTCGAATTGATTATGAGGCAAATCCTGAAATTATAACTGCATTAACTAACGATGACTCTAAAACATGGGTTGTTGATAAAAGTGTACCCGGACATTTAGGTGTAGGTCCATGGGCTTCTAATTCTGTAACTCCTGAATGGTGGGCAGCCGGAATAGATGAAAAAGTAGCTACTGCAAATTGTTTTTACACATCTACATTTACATTTACTAGAGTGATTGTATCAGATACATATACTTTACAGGTTGTATCACCAGATGGTGCATTTACAAAAACAGGAGATTTATCAAACGGTCTTCCTGGTATTCCAGCTTCTGGAGACGAAGGATGTTATACTTATTCAGGTGGTACTTCTGCTTTTAATTTTGTTCCTTCAAGTTCAGGAGTTGCAGCAGATTCATCAACAGAAACTTCTATTCAATTAGACGGGTTTGACACTTTTATAGGATATGGTGCAACTCAGCAGGAATATGAAATTCTTGAAATCAACGCAGATTATATGTATTTAAGAGTGCAAGGAACTGAAACGGGAAATGCCTGGTATTTGAAACTTAAACCTGCTCAATAATTTGAATTAAGCAAAAAAATATACTCGGACCAATTTAGTCCGAGTATATTTTAAATAATTTATTTGGTAATACTAATCATTATAAAAAAATATTTATTATTTTGAAATACTCAGGTTTAAATTACAAATTTAGTGTCTTATTTTTAGCGCTAATCCTAATAATAAGTTGTGGAGGTGGAAGTGATGATAGTGATCCTATTGACACAAGTACCCCTTCTAACCTTACGCTCACAGCAAATCTTGCTGGGGCAAACACTAACAATCCTAATGGAGATGGCAGTGGCACAGTTATCTTTAACTTCTCAGCCGATAATGCCACTTCTTATAAAATCAATTTTGGAAATGGGGAGACTTCAGAAACTTCATCCAATTCTATTTCTTACACTTATACAGGTGGAGGAATAACAAATTATAACGTCTATGTTTCGGCTTATAAGGCTGATAAATTTGTTACAAAAAACATAACAATTACCATAAAGGTTAATACTGGTTTAATATTTTCAGATGAATTTGACGCTCCAGGTAGCCCAAATACCCGTAAATGGACCTATGATACAGGTGCAGGAGGTTGGGGAAATAGTGAATCACAGTATTACACAAACAGAACAGACAATGTCGTGATTGCTAACGGCATTTTAAAAATTACAACAAAAAAAGAAAGTTATGAAGGTGCTGAATACACTTCAACCCGTATGAAAACACAAGGAAAATTTGATTTTAAATATGGCAAAGTTGAAGTTAGGGCAAAACTTCCTCTAGGCGGAGGAACCTGGCCTGCAATTTGGATGCTTGGCTCAAATATTTCAACTGTAGGTTGGCCAGCTTGTGGTGAAGTGGATATTATGGAACATGCCGGGAATAGACAAGGTATTGTTCAAAGTGCCATGCACACTCCTTCCAGTTATGGCAACACCTCAAATTTAGGGTCGCAAACTTTAGCTGATGTTTCAACCGCATTTCATGTATATGCTGTTGAATGGACGAGTGAAAAAATGACTTTCTCCGTTGACGGCGTTGTTCACTACACCTACAATCCAGCAACAAAAAATAGTAGTACCTGGCCTTTTGACGCCAAACAATTCTTAATTTTAAATGTGGCTATGGGAGGAACTTTTGGAGGTACCATTGACCCTGCTTTTACACAATCGAGTATGGAAATTGATTATGTAAGGGTTTATCAATAATATTTTTTAGTTCCTGATTACCTGTTTCTTTTAATTTGAAAAGAAACAATCAAAAAAAATAAGATGAAAAAAAACATTGTTTTACTAATTTTTTTGCTGTTGGGTATTCATTCAAATTCCCAGTCATTAAAAGTTATGACCTATAATATTCGGTTGGATGTTGCGGTTGACGGCGAAAATGCCTGGCCGCTTCGCAAAGAATTCCTTACTTCACAAATTCAATTTTACGAACCCGATATTTTTGGGATTCAGGAAGCAAAGCCAAATCAAGTAATTGATATTTCAGTTGCGCTTCCAAAATACAATCAAGTTGGTATGGGAAGAGATAGTGATGGAAAAATTGAATTATACTAAATGAAAAATAAAATATTTAATATGATGAAATCGCTAATTTTAATGTTTGTTTTTATTGCTTTAAACAATTGCACCAAGCAAAATAATGAGGAAAACAATCCCATACCCGTAGTTCCAGTGGTTAATAATGAGGTGAATTTTTGGCTTACGAAAGCCGACCAATCCATAAAACTTCAAAAACAATCCGGCATTTTGGCTTTTGGAAGTGCCTATAACATTTATCCAACTATTGAAGTTGACGAATCACAAATTTTTCAAACTGTTGACGGATTTGGATTTTCGCTTACCGGTGGAAGCGCCCAAGTCATCAATTCGTTGAATGCAGATAAAAAACAAACCTTGCTACAAGAATTGTTTGGTACACATGAAAATTCCATTTCAATTAACTATTTAAGAATTAGTATTGGCGCTTCAGATTTAGATGCATCGGTTTTTTCTTATGACGATTTGCCGGAAGGACAAACTGATGTTAATCTAGCCCAATTTAGTTTGGCTCCCGATTTGGTTCATTTAATTCCGCTTTTGAAAGAAATTTTAAGTATCAATCCGGCAATCAAAATAATGGGAAGTCCTTGGTCTCCTCCCGTTTGGATGAAAGACAACAACAGCAGTGTTGGCGGTAGTTTACAGCCAAAATACTACGGCGTTTATGCGCAATATTTTGTCAAATATATCCAAAAAATGAAAGCTGAAGGCATTAATATTGATGCCATTACAGTGCAAAATGAACCTTTGCATCCGGGAAACAACCCAAGCTTGTTAATGCTCGCGCCACAACAAGCTGATTTTATCAAAAATCACCTTGGACCAGCTTTTCAATCGGCAACTATTGACACAAAAATTATAATTTATGACCACAATTGCGACAAGCCTGACTATCCAATTTCAATTTTAAATGATGCTGCAGCCAAACAATATATAACTGGCTCAGCCTTTCATTTATATGCTGGCGACATCAGCGCCTTATCAACGGTTCACAACGCATATCCCGACAAAGATTTATATTTTACCGAGCAATATACGCCCAGCACCGGTGATTTCAGCGGTGATTTAAAATGGCATGTAAAAAATGTAATTATTGGGTCTATGCGTAATTACAGTAAAACAGCACTTGAATGGAATTTAGCCAACGATGCTTCTTTTGGACCACATACGCCTGGCGGCTGCACAACTTGTAAAGGTGCTCTAACAGTAAATAGCAGCACAAATTATGTGCAAAATGTCGGCTATTATATTATTGGACACGCTTCTAAATTTGTCCCAACAGGTTCCGTAAGAATTGCAAGCAACATTACCGATAATTTATACAATGTCGCTTTCAAAACTCCAGCCGGAAAAAAGGTTTTAATTGTTGTAAATGATGGAAGCGCCGCTACCCTATTTAATATAAAATACAATAATAAATGGATCACAACATCATTAGATAGTGGGTCGGTAGGAACCTATGTTTGGTAAAAATGTTAATTATATAAATTTTATAAAATGAAAAAAATAACAATACTCTTGCTTTTGGCAATCACATTTTTTGGGTGCTCCCAGAAAAAAAGTGACGTAAAAAATGAAACTGATGAACCTGCAGTTATAAAAAATAAAACAGCAATTGTTTATACTTCTGCACACAACACAAATCTAAAACTTACACTTACAGATAC
>JAENXD010000016.1 GCA_016649745.1 Flavobacteriaceae bacterium
ATTCAAATTTATTGACAGAACTTCTTCTAAAATTGGACAACAATATCTTTATTTCAAAATAAGAACAATCGAAACGAGTGAAAAATTAAGAAAGTTTGATGTATTAAGTAACCTGTTTTTAAACAATGAAACATTAAGGTTTAAAAGTCAATTAATTTTATCAAATCTAAATTCTAATGATTCTTATGATTTAGAAAAATTGATAAATGATAAACCAATTGAGAAACCTAAGTATTTAAAATTTATTTACGTTTCGTCTTTAACTTCTGTTTTATTATTAATTCTAACTTTTTTCAATCCTGTTTTTTCCCTTTTTTTGCTTCCCATTTTTTTTATAAATACTATTTTTCATTATAAGAATAAAGAAAATGTAACTTATTACATCAGCGCTGTAAATCAATTATCTAAAGCTTTAAAAGCAGGTAAAGAACTTTCGCAATTTGAAGAGATTAAATTACATTTTTCTAATTTATCCTTTATTAAAAATGTAAGTACACTACAAATAAAAACTGAATTTGTAGGATTTGAAAATGTTCTAATAAATGAATATGCTTTGCCATTTTGGTTTTTAATTGAACTGATAAAAATTCAATTTATGGTTGAATATATTATCTTTTTTAGTTTCATTGATTCTATAACAAAAGAAAAAGATAACATTGATAAACTATTTCAGTTTATTGGAGAAATTGATTCAGCAATATCAACAGCATCATTAAAATCTGGGAAAAATCAAATATGCACACCGAAATTCACTAAAAATAAACAAATTATTTCAAAAGATATTTATCATCCACTAATTGATAACTGCATTCCAAATAATTTAAATCTAATCAACAATAGTCTCCTATTAACAGGTTCTAATATGTCTGGAAAAACTACATTTATTAGAACAATTGCTATAAATTCTATTTTAGCTCAGACTTTAAATATTTGTTTTGCAAAAGAATATTCTGCTCCTTTTTTAAAAGTTTATTCTTCTATTAGAATAACTGATGACTTACTTGAGGATACAAGTTATTACTTAAAAGAAGTTTTAACAATTAAAGAACTCATCGAAGCCTCAAAAGATAAAAATCCCTGTTTATTTGTGCTTGATGAAATTTTTAAAGGGACAAATACTATTGAACGAGTATCGGGAGGAAAAGCAATTTTATCTTATTTGAACAAAGAAAATCATATTGTATTAGTTTCAACTCACGATATAGAATTGACTGAATTACTTGAAAAAGAAAGTTATGAATTACATCATTTCAGTGAGAATATTGAAAATGATGAATTGTATTTTGACCATAAATTAAAAGCAGGAAAATTAAAAACTCGAAATGCAATTAAAATTTTAGAGTTATATAAGTATCCTGCTGAAATTATAACTGATGCAAGAAAGACAGAACAAAATCACTTCACCAACAATGCTCATAAAAATTACTTAATTAAGTAAAATAGAATGTTTCTAAAACAAAAATATATTAAATTTAAACATCCGAAAATTGCGCTTCCAAACTCGCAACTTTTTATGCTATAAACCGTTAGCGTTCAGGATAAACAAAGAGCAAAATTAATATTTTGAAATGAAAAAGGACATAAAATTACCAAACACAATAAGTTTGAGAAGAGAATTTAAACGCAAGTTCAGTTTTTGGGAACTTTATGGTTCGTTAGTTTATATTCCAAGGACAATGGCGAAACTGATTGAGAATCATAAAAGCAAATTAGTCGCGCCAGAATTTGTAGAGCATTTGCAATTGGCAGTAACCGAAGTAAACGGATGTCCGGCTTGTTCTTATCAGCATACTAAAATGGCTTTGCGTTTAGGTATGAGTAATGAAGAAATAAGTAGCTTCTTAAGTGGAGGAAATGAGTTCATTAATCCCAATGAAGCAAAAGCCATCATGTTTGCACAACATTTTGCCGATTCAAAAGGATTCCCTAAGAAATATGCCTATAATTCCATTGTAAAAGAATATGGTGAAAAGCAAGCAGGTATTATTTTTTCAGCTGTTCAAATCATGATTGCGGGAAACATGTATGGTATTCCATACAGTGCATTTCAAGCAAGACTCAAAGGACAAGCATATAAAGACAGTTCATTGTTTTATGAATTAGGAATGCTATTGGGAGGTATTGTTCTTTTACCAATTGCAATGGTTCATGGAATCCTAAGAGGTTTGATTGGACTACCGAATAAAAAACTTGACGAAAGCGCAACAGATGAATAAGCCAAGGATTTTATAATACCCATTGAATTTTTAAATGTTGTATTAAAAATTTGAATTATTTTTAGTTCAGCTTAGAAATAAAACCTGCCGGTCGGCAGGCTGGTCTAAGCATAACCTAAGCTACGGTTCTATTTTATGACGACAAATGAGCTAAAAAGAAACGAGTTTTATGCGATATTTGAATGTTTAATTGGTTTAAGTGTACAATTTAAATCTATCCGGGAACAAGATTAAAATGCACAAAAGGTGAATACGGTATATAATTTATGATTAAATTTGAATTGGTACAACCCAACAAACATTCAACAAGCGATTTGCCACAACCAAAAAATCTCCAATTTTTAAGTCGCAAAAATCACCCTAAATCTTTAGACATTATAAAAGAGGGTGACTGGAGAATAAAATAATTAAAAATGGAAATAAGAGACATCCTTAAACAACAACAAGACTTTTTCAATTCAAATAAAACAAAAGATGTAAGTTTTAGAATAACACAATTAAAAAAGTTTAAAAGTATTCTGAAAGAAAATGAAAGTTTGCTTTATAAAGCAATTTATGAGGACTTTGGAAAATCTGAATTTGAAACTTATGTATCTGAACTATCATTGCTATATCACGAAATCAATAATTTTATAAAAAACATAAAGAAGTGGAGTAAACGAAAAAAGGTATCAACCGGCTTGGTCAACTTTCCCGCAAGAAGTTACATTATTCCAGAGCCTTTGGGAGTTACATTAGTTATCGGAGCTTGGAATTATCCATATCAACTTTCATTAGTTCCTGCCATAACATCAATTGCGGCAGGAAATACGGTAATTGTAAAACCAAGTGAACTTCCTGCAAAGACATCGGAAGTTATGGCTAAAATTATCAATGAGAATTTTCCAAGCAATTTTTTTTATGTTGTTGAAGGTGGCGCCAAAGAAACTACAGAGCTTTTAGAACACCGATTTGATAAAATATTTTTCACAGGCAGTATTCCGGTTGGTAGAATAATTTATCAAGCTGCCGCAAAACACCTAACACCTGTAACACTTGAACTTGGCGGAAAAAGTCCAACCTTTGTGCTTGCCGATACAGATATTAAAATGACTGCTAAACGAATTGTTTGGGCAAAGTTTTTAAACGCAGGCCAAACTTGTATTGCCCCAGACTATATTTTAGTCGACCAATCCATTGAGGAGAAGTTTCTTACAGCATTAAAAACTGAAATTGAAGCGTCTTATAAAATTAAAGAAGATATTGGTGAAAACTATTTAAGAATAATAAATACGAGTAATTTTGACCGACTTAGTAAACTGATTGATCATGATAACGTATATTTTGGAGCATATTTAAATAGAGACAAAATATTTATTAGCCCAACAATCCTGCAAAATGTTTCATTTGAAGATGAAATAATGAAAGATGAAATTTTTGGGCCAATTCTTCCAGTTATAGCATTCAACAACCTTGATGAAGCAATAAAAAGAGTAAAAGAAAGACCAAAGCCTTTGTCCTGCTATATATATTCAAAAAATAGAAAAAAAATTGACAAATTGCTAAATGAACTCTCTTTTGGAGGAGGTGCAATAAATGATAGTGTAATGCACTTATCCAATAGCAAACTTCCATTTGGAGGAGTTGGATTAAGTGGAATTGGAAATTATCACGGGAAAGCAGGCTTTGATACATTTTCTCATTACAAAAGTATCTTAGATAAGCCCTTTTGGTTTGAAGCCAATCTTAAATACGCACCTTACTCAAAGAAAAAATTGACTTTAATTAAATGGCTTTTGGAATAAATTACAAATGCCTAACATTAAAAAAGAGGGGGATTATCAATGTTGATGAAATCGCTGTTTCAACGCGCATATTAACTTCATTTCTTTCTTTTGTTGTTTCCGAATAATTGTCTAAATTTAAAACTTTGTAAACTAAAGATATATAACTTCAGACCTCAAAAATAACCATGGATGAAATAGAAAAATATATACAAGAAACGATAGAAAAAAGAAATCAAGAGCCAGTTTCCGATTTTGAAGGCTATTCACCTGCTGAAATGCAAGTGATTTTATATGACACTTTCATTCCGATAAGCCCTATTCAAATTATAAAAGCAAAAGAGCGTGAATATCTAAAAATCCCAATTCTAAATCAAATAAAATTCCTTTTCAACTTAATTGAAAAACAAGGTGAATTAAAACTGACTAAAAACGGATTTTTACCTACAAAAATTGTAGCTGATTTGTATGAAAAAGGTTATTTGAAAGATTATTTTATTGAAAAAGGAATTTCTAAATTATATAAAGAATCAGATGTTCCAACTATTAATTTGGCAAGAATTTTAGTAGAGCTCTCTACTTTAGTGAAAAAACGAAACAATAAATTGAGTTTAACCAAAAAAGGAGTTGGAATTATTAATAATGACCACCTACTTTTTCAAAACTTATTTACAACTTTCACAACCAAATTTAATTGGGCTTATTTTGACGGTTTCGACAACGAAGAAATTGGACAAATTGGTTTTGGTTTCAGCCTAATTTTATTAGAAAAATATGGAGAAAATTTTAAAAGCGTTGATTTCTACTCAAATAAATATTTAAAAGCATTTAACTTTGATATTAAATCTAACTTTGATTTTATTGACAATTCAAATAGGTCATATCCTATACGAACATTTGAACGATTTCTTGAATATTTTGGATTTATTGAATCTGAAAAAGATAAAGGTGGTGAATTGATAAAAGTTAAAAAAACGAAACTATTTGACAAATTTATAAAAATACGAAAGCACAACAATAGCTAAAAAAATTGTTCCATTCTAAAGAAAAAAAATTAAACTAAATTTAAAACTAATTAACAAACATCGGAAAAGGACGATTAATAAATCAGTATAACTTAAGCCAATTATTATGATAACAATCAAACGAATCTTTGAAAAACCACAGGAAGATGATGGTTTCAGGATTCTTATTGATAGATTATGGCCAAGAGGTTTATCAAAAGAGAAGGCAAAAATAGATCTATTGTTAAAAGAAATTGCACCAAGCGATGAATTAAGAAAATGGTTTTCTCACGATCCTGAAAAATGGAATGACTTTAAGAAGAAATACAACCTTGAGTTAAAAGATAACCTGGAATTGGCAAAAAAGATTAAACAAATTGAAAAAGAGGAGAAAACCATAACACTCTTATATTCGGCAAAAGATACAGCGCATAATAATGCAATTGTCTTAAGAGAATTTATAAAAGGACAATGAACTGGTTTAAACTTTTTTGATTGAAGCGAAAAATAGGAATTTTTTGCTCAATTGAAGGCTTTTTTTTAACTGCATCGCATCGCTACGGAGTTCAAAAAAGACAAAAAATGAATGAAAAATAACATTTTGTAGCCAATTGAAAAAAGTTTAAACCAGTTCAATAACAAAATTAAATTAAAATGAGTATGAAAGTATTTTCAAAAAGGGAGATCAGAAAACCATTCTCCAAAGGAGAACTAATATTGAAACACCGCCATTTTGATATTTGTAAAAAAATACTTTACTTTTGATAATTACATTCTCAATTTTAACCTTAACACGCCCAATCTATAAAAATTCGGAAAAGGTAAACACAACTTGTTTATAATAACAATAAATTCAGAAAGTAGGTTAAAATTAAAATAAATAAATTCTCAATTAAAATATAAAAAGGTGAAAAATACAGATTGGTTTAGCCCTATTTTAATTTCCATTGCCGTTGTAATTGCCGGCTATTTTGTGAGCAATACCTACAAAAACGGAAAGGCATTTGAACGTTCTGTTCAGGTTAAAGGGCTTTCTGAAAAACAGGTTAATGCGGATTTGGCGGTTTGGCCAATAAGCATTACTGTTGCCGGAAATGACCTGAATTTATTAAAAAATGATTTAGAAAATCAAAATAATGAAATCATGAGCTTTTTTTTAAATCAAGGATTTACAGAGAAAGAATTAAATAGAGGAACTACCAATATTAATGACTCAAAAGCTGTTTTATATGGTTCAGAAAACCAAAACAGGGAATTTAGGTACATTGCTAATTCAGATTTCACCGTAAGAACAAGTAATATTGAAAAGCTTCAAGTAGCACTCACAAATTCTTTGAATCTTATTTCAAAAGGGATTTTAATCAGTTCAAAAAATACCTGGCAACCGATTCAGTATAGTTTTTCTGGACTAAACGAACTAAAACCCGCGATGATTGAAGAGGCAACAAAAAACGCCAGAGAAGTCGCTGAAAAATTTGCCTTGGATTCCAATTCCAAAGTCAGTAAAATTAAAAGCGCTAATCAAGGGCAGTTTTCTATAACTGATTTAGATCCAAATACATCTTATATTAAAATCGTGAGAGTCGTTTCAACCATTGAGTATCAATTAGAAGATTAATAATAAATGAAGCGATTTTTTAAAAAACTTTTTAAATGGATTTTTAAAGCTGCCATTGCTTTTGTGGTACTTTCTGTTTTTTCGGTGATTGTTTTTCGCTGGGTTCCGGTTCCATTTACGCCTTTAATGCTCATTCGTAATGTGGAGCAGTGGAGTAAAGGTGAAAAAGCGCCATTTGAGCATGATTGGGTTTCTATTGATAAAATTTCTCCAAATTTGGGCAAAGCAGTTATTGTTAGTGAAGACCAAAAATTTATGGAACATTTTGGCTTTGATATAGAAGCAATGGAAAAAGCTTATAAAAAAAATAAAAACAGAAAACGAATAAAAGGTGGAAGTACGATCTCCCAGCAAACTGCAAAAAATGTTTTTCTATGGCCACAAAGAAGTTATGTCCGCAAAGGTTTCGAAGTCTATTTTACTTTTTTAATTGAAGTTTTTTGGAGTAAGGAACGCATTTTAGAAGTGTATTTAAACAGCATTGAAATGGGTAAAGGCATTTACGGCGCAGAAGCTGCGGCACAACATTGGTTTAGAAAACCGGCGGCAAAACTATCCGGCTATGAAGCGGCTTCCTTGGCGGCCATTTTACCAAATCCCAGAAAATATAGAGCCAATAGCTCTTCGGGTTATATTGAAAGACGAAAAAACTGGATTTTAAGACAAATGAATTATTACGGCCCGCTAACTTTTGATTAACCTTTCAGCCATCATAAAAAAAGCGCGCCATTCGACGCGCTTTTTTGTTGTTAATCTGCAATAAAAATTATTTATTTTCTGCATAAAGTTTAGCAACATAATCCCAGTTAATCACATTGTAAAAATGCTCAATATAATCTGGTCGTCTGTTTTGGTAATGCAAGTAGTAGGCATGTTCCCAAACATCCAATCCTAAAACAGGAAAACCGCCGCAACCTATTCCCGGCATTAAAGTATTGTCCTGATTTCCAGTTGAGCAAACTTCGACTTTTCCGCCTTTGTGAACGCATAACCAAGCCCAACCCGACCCAAAACGGGTAGCGGCAGCTTTAGAAAAAGCATCTTTAAAAGCTTCAAATGAACCAAAAGCACTCTCAATAGCAGCAGCCAATTCTCCCTTTGGTTTTCCGCCTCCGTCTGGAGACATTACTTTCCAAAAAAGACTGTGATTGTAAAAGCCACCACCATTATTTCTAACTGCAGTATTGGCCATATCTAACCCAGATAAAATTGCTTCAATAGATTTTCCTTCCAGAGCTGTTCCTGTAATTGCTGTGTTTAAATTATTTGTATATCCAGCATGATGTTTTCCGTGGTGAATTTCCATGGTTTTTGCATCAATATGCGGTTCTAACGCGTCAAAAGCGTACGGTAATTTCGGTAATTCAAATGCCATAATCATGAGTTTTAGTTAAACTTAATAGACTCAAAGATAACAAACCTATTTCATTTTAAAAAATCTTAGAAATCGAATGAATTTATAGTTGTATTGGTAAATGTTATGAAGCCCCCTAGCCCTCGAAGGGGGAATTGATAATTAGCAATGAACTACCTCGACCCAAGGGTACGAGGTATCAAATAGGAATCCCCTTTTTATTTCGACGCAGAGCGTCGGGGAATTGAACCCTAAAAACGATTAAAATCAAAAGTTAGAAAGTCTCAAGGTTAACTTTTGAGGTAATTTATCAGGGACATCCTGTTTTTAACTTTTTTATTCCCCCTTTGGGGGTTAGGGGGGCTTAATATTTCGCGTCTTTAGGATATTTCGCCATAAATTCTTCTGCTTTTTCAACCATTTTTATACTTCCGCAGAAAAAGGGAACGCGTTGGTGCAATTCAGTTGGTTTAATGTCCAAAATTCTCCTGTAACCATCACTGGCTTTTCCATTGGCTTGCTCAGCCAAAAATGCCATAGGGTTGCATTCGTACAACAATCGCAATTTTCCTTTTGGTCCAATGGAGCTTGTTGGATAAATATATATCCCACCTTTAATCATATTTCTGTGAAAATCGGAAACCAAGGAGCCGATATAACGAGAGGTATACGGTCTGTTTTCCTTTTCTTCCTGACAATATTTTAAATAATCTTTTACGCCCTGTGGAAAGTGTACGTAATTTCCTTCATTGATGGAATAAATTTTCCCAATATCTGGAAATCTCATATTTGGATGTGACAAATAAAAGGAACCAATAGCTGGGTTTAAAGTAAATCCGTTAACACCATGTCCCGAAGTATAAACCAGCATTGTTGAGGTTCCGTAAACCACATAACCCGAAGCAACCTGCTGATTTCCTCGTTGCAAAAAATCTATTTTTTCAACAGGAGTTCCAACTGGGGTGACACGACGGTAGATTGAAAAAATAGTTCCCACAGAAACATTTACGTCAATATTGGAAGAACCGTCCAACGGATCCATCAATACAATATACTTATTTTCATTGGTTTCGTGTTTTCCTTTAACCGTAACATAATCATCTTCTTCTTCACTGGCAATTCCACAAACAATTTCTCGGTTGATGAGTGTTTGCATAAACACTTCATTGGCAAAAACATCTAATTTTTGTTGGTTCTCTCCTTGAATATTCATATCGCCGGCATCACCCAAAATATCAACCAACCCAGCTTTATTTACTTTATAGTTTACAACTTTTGCGGCTAATTTAATAGAACTTAACAAGCGTGTAAATTCTCCTGATGTTGATTTGTAATGTTTTTGATTTTCAATAATAAACTCTCCTAAGGTAAGATTGTTGTTTTTCATTATTGTATGTAGTTGTTTGTTTGCACAAATATCGAGAAAATTATTTTTAAAAAGACTTTTGTTTTGAGATAGTTTGAATAAAGATTTTTTACTTTAGCAAATACCAATTTAAAATAAAAATTTAAAATGAACTTTAGCATTAGGGAAGGTAAAATAACAGATATGCCATCGGTATTAGAATTAATAAAAGAATTGGCCCATTTTGAAACAGAGGCCGAAGCTGTTGAAATTTCCGTGGGAGATTTAGAAAAAGACGGTTTTGGAAATAACCCATTGTTTAAAACATTTGTTGCTGAAACTGATGGTGAGATTGTTGGAATGGCGTTGTTTTACCCAAGATATTCAACATGGAAAGGGCCAACCATTCATTTGGAAGATTTAATCGTCAAAAAAAGTAAAAGAGGTTTAAATATTGGAAGTGCTTTATATAAAAACGTGATAGAATACGGCAATAATCTGGGCGTAAAAAGAATGGAATGGGTGGTGCTGGATTGGAATACACCAGCCATTGAATTTTATAAAAAAACAGGAGCGCAAGTTTTAAAGGATTGGCAAACCGTTCAAATGGATGAACTGGCCATAAAAAACTATTTGGAAATTTTATAAATCATGAAAATTTACAAATTTGGAGGAGCTTCTGTAAAAGATGCCGAAAGTATAAAAAATGTAGTTCGTGTTTTAAGAAACGAAGGGTTTGAACATACGCTTATTGTAATTTCGGCCATGGGCAAAATGACCAATGCTTTTGAAAAAATAATAAATTCCTTTCATTTTAAAACCGAAGATTTACAGGAAAATATCTTATTTATCAGGAATTATCATTTAACAATACTTGAGGAATTATTCAACAACAAAACACATGCTGTTTTTACTGAAGTGGAGGACTTGATGGGAGAATTAAATCATTTTTTAGCTACCGACAAATCAACCGATTACAATTTTATTTACGACCAAATTGTTGGCTATGGCGAATTGCTTTCAACCAAAATTGTGAGTGCTTATTTAAATGAAACCGGTGTTGAAAATCAGTGGATTGATGTACGAAATTACCTAAAAACGGATGATAGTTATAGAGACGCATATGTAAATTGGATAGAAACAAACAAAAATATTTCAAAATTAAACCCCAATAAATTATACATTACTCAAGGGTTTTTGGGAGAAGATGCGCAAGGTAATACCACAACATTGGGTAGAGAAGGCTCAGATTATACGGCTGCCATATTTGCGCATTGTTTAAATGCCAAAAGTTTAACCATTTGGAAAGACGTTGACGGCGTGTTAAATGCCGATCCGCGTTACTTTGAAAACGCGCAATTGCTGCATCAAATTTCCTATAGCGAAGCGATCGAAATGTCATTTTACGGCGCTTCGGTCATTCATCCAAAAACGTTAAAACCGCTCGAGAACAAGACTATTCCGCTCTATGTACGCTCATTTTATAACTTGGGATTAAGTGGCACAACCGTTGGAAAAGGTCATGATTTAATTCCTGAAGTACCTTGTTTCATTTTAAAACAAGATCAAATTTTAGTGTCAATATCGGCCTTAGATTTTTCTTTTATGGTTGAATACAACCTCAGCGATATCTTTAAAATTTTACACGACAATAGACTGAAAGTAAATTTAATTCAGAATTCTGCTATCAGTTTTTCAGTATGCATTGAAGATAAATTCAATAATTTTGATTATTTTTTAACAGAATTAAAATCGAAATATAAAGTAACTTATGTTAAAAATGTTTCGTTATATACCATTAGGCATACAACCGAAAAAGCAATTGATGAGATTGAACAAAAAGGAGAAGTGTTTTTAAAACAAGCAACTAAAGGAACGGTTCAGTTGGTTATGAATTAAGTTGAAAACTTCAATACCAATGAGATAAGACAACCTCACCAATCCCTCATAATATAAACCATTTGATGAAATTTTTTACGTATTTTTGTACTTCCCTTAAAAATACCTAAATGAGTTTAGTAACCGCTAAAGAAGTTGCGAAAGTAATAAACCTCGATAAATATGGATTTATAGGTACCTTTTTTGGTTGGTCATTAATGAAAGTTCTTCGAATCTCCTCCATTAACAAAATTTACAACAAACATAAACATTTAAAAGATCTGGAATTTTTCACTGCGCTGTTGGAAGATTTACAAATTAAGTTTGAAATTCCCGAAGAAGATTTAAAAAGAATCCCAAAAACAGGCGCTTTTATTACGGTATCTAACCATCCACTCGGAGGAATAGATGGTGTTTTATTATTGAAATTATTGATTGAAAAAAGACCTGATTATAAAATAATAGCGAATTTTTTACTGCAAAGAATTGAGCCCATGAAGCCGTTTATTATGCCTGTAAATCCTTTTGAAGACAGAAAAGATTCAAAATCGAGTCTCAAAGGTTTAAAAAATGCGTTGTCACATTTAAAAGAAGGGAATCCTCTTGGTATATTTCCTGCTGGTGAAGTTTCAACCTATAAAGATGACAGAGTAATCGTGGACAAGCCTTGGGAAGAAGGTGCCATTAAATTAATTCAAAAAGCACAAGTTCCTGTTATTCCTATTTATTTTCATGCCAAGAACAGTAGGTTATTTTATTTCTTATCCAAACTAAATTCTAAGTTGCGCACCGCGAAATTACCTTCTGAAGTATTGTCACAAAAAGGTCGGGTTATTAAAGTCAGAATTGGAAACCCAATACCGGTAAAAGACTTAGAGGAATATACCAATCCTCAAGATTTTTGCGATTTTATTCGTAAAAAAACATATATGCTGGCAAATTCTTTTGAAAAAAAGTCTATAAAATTAACAGCTCCTTCTTTAAAAATATCAAAGCCTCCAAAAAAAATTGTGAGTCAAAGAAATATTGACAAAATGATTTTAGAAGTTGAAGCCTTGCGAAATAGTGATGGCCGTTTGCTTAAAAGTAAAAATTATGAAGTGTTTTTTGCTTTGAGCAAACAAATTCCAAATATCACTTTTGAAATAGGACGTTTGCGTGAAATTACTTTTAGAGAAGTGGGTGAAGGCACCAATGAATCGTTAGATTTAGATTCTTTTGACAGTTATTACCACCATTTATTTTTATGGGATAATGAAGCCAACAAAGTTGCCGGCGCTTACAGAATGGGGTTGGGAAAAAATATTTTTAAAAAACATGGGATTGAAGGTTTTTATGTGCATACTTTGTTCAAATTTGAACCTGAACTATACTCCATGATGGAGAATTCAATTGAAATGGGGCGCGCTTTTGTGATTAAAGAATATCAGCAAAAACCAATGCCTTTATTTCTACTTTGGAAAGGAATTGTTCATATTACCTTGAGGTATCCTGAATATAAATATTTAATTGGTGGCGTAAGTATAAGCAATAAATTTTCAAATTTCTCAAAATCTCTGATGATTGAGTTTATGAAATCACATTATTATGATCCTTATGTTGCGCAATATATTCATCCTAAAAAAGAATATAAAGTAAAATTAAAAGATGCTGATAAAGATTTTGTTTTTGATGCCACACAAGCTGACATGAACAAATTTGACAAAATAATTGATGAAATTGAGCCGGGTTCTTTGCGTATTCCTGTTTTGATTAAAAAATATGTGAAGCAAAATGCAAGATTGGTTGCATTTAATGTAGACCCAAAATTTAATAATGCTATTGATGGTTTAATGTATATCAGGATAGCTGATATTCCGGAAAGCACCGTAAAACCTGTCATGGAAGAACTTCAGGCCGAACTGGAAAAAACCCTTGAAAATGAAAATAAAGAAAATGAAGCTTCTTTGGATTCCCAGTAATTTTAAAACCAAGCCTTTTTATTGGTTTGATACATATAAATAAATTCTTCATCAGATTTCGTGAGATAAACAATACCTTCAACAAGTCCAATAATACTTGTTACCGCTCCGCCAATGCCACAAGTAACCAAAGTAATTGCGAGCAAAATGATACCTTCATTTGTGTAGCCCAATACAAATTTATGGACGCCAAAGACGCCTAACAGAATGCCTAAAACACCTGCCAAAACTCTTTTGCTTTCTTGACTGCTTTTTGGGATTACATTCCCATTATCATCTAATACCTCCATGGATTTATTTTAATATAACTATAAAAATACAAAATTTTTAGGATAAAAAGGCAACATCTTTCGGTTCCCAAAGTTCAATTTTATTTCCTTCCAGATCTAATATCCATCCAAATTTTCCGTAGTCAAATTCTTCAATTTCTCCAATAATGGGAATACCTTCTACTTTTAATTTGTTTAAAAGTGCGCTTAAATTTTCAACCCTGTAATTGAACATAAAATCTTTTGTTGAAGGAGAAAAATAAACGGTGTCCCTTTTAAACGGACTCCATTGTGTGCATGCGGATTTTCCGTTATTGTCTTTCCACCAAAATGTGGAACCCCAATCATCAACATTAAAATCCAGGTATTTTTTATACCATTCTTTCAGTTTGGCGGGGTCGTCCGATTTAAAAAAAAGTCCGCCAATACCGGTAACTTTTTTAAATTCACTTTTAGTTTTAGTTGTTTCTCTCGAAAAAAATAACGCATCAATCTTATCAACAATGGTTTGTGCCAATTTCACTTTAGATTCCACGGTCCATCCAGCAATATGTGGTGAAAGCAACACATTTTCTGCATGGATTAAATAATCAAAGGCTTCTGGGAAAGAATCGTTTTCAAATAAGTTTTCGAAGGACAATTTCTCATATTCCAATACATCCAAACAAGCGCCCAATATTTTTTTGCTGATAAGCGCTTCCACCAAATCATCAGTAACCACTGCAGAACCGCGAGCAGTATTTATGAGGTAAAATGGCTTTTTAAATGCGTTGATAACTGGGGAATTTATCATTTGATAAGACAATTCATTAAAAGGCGTATGCAAGCTCAATACATCGATTTTTTCCTGTAATTCCTCCAAAGTCACTTGTTTGCAATTTTCGTCGCCAACACCTTCTTTTATGTCGTAACAAATCACTTCAACCTCAAAACCCTTTAATTTTTTCGCAAAGGCTTTTCCCATATTTCCGTAGCCGATAATCCCCACCGTTTTTCCTTCCAATTCAATTCCTCTATTCGCTTCACGCAGCCATTTTCCCTGTCTGATTTCGAGATCGGCTTTTTTTAGATTGTTGAATAAAGCCAAAATCATTCCCAATGCATGTTCCCCAACGGCATTTCTGTTCCCTTCGGGAGCTGAAATTAAATGAATTCCCCTTTTTTCGGCATAGTCAACATCAATACTTTCCAATCCGGCTCCAACGCGGGCAATAAACTTTAAGTTTGAAGCTTTGTCTAAAAATTGCTGGTCGATATTAAACCTGCTTCTGATAACAATTCCTTGATAATCGCTTATTTTTTCTTCAATCTGTTGCTTGGTTGAAGTATAATCTTCCTCACAAACACAGCCAATTTTTTCCAAACCAGATTGAAGTATTGAATGATTGCGGTCTATTAGAAGGACTTTCATTTATTGGTATGTTGAGTTGTTGGTTGTTAGTGAAAATTTCGAGTATTTTTAAAATTTCTGTTCTATATTCTCTTTTCTTTTTTTCTTTTTAATTTCGCCCTTTGGGGGTTAGGGGGCTTAATACTGTTCTTCATCATTAGGGAAATTTTGGCTCTTTACATCGGCAATATAGCATTCAAATGCTGTGGTCATTTCGGTATATAAATCCATATAGCGACGCAAAAATCGAGGATTAAATTCGTGGGTCATTCCCAACATATCATGCGTAACCAATACCTGTCCGTCTACACCATTTCCTGCGCCAATGCCAATAACCGGAATAGAAATACTTTCAGCAATTTCCTGCGCGAGTTTTGCGGGAACTTTTTCTAAAACCAAGGCAAAACAGCCCAATTTCTCCAACAATAAGGCATCTTCTTTTAATTTTTCAGCTTCTTCTTCTTCCTTCGCCCTAACGGTGTAAGTACCAAATTTATAAATAGATTGCGGGGTAAGTCCTAAATGTCCCATCACTGGAATTCCCGCTGTTAAAATTCTGATTATAGATTCGCTAATTTCACTTCCTCCTTCTAATTTCACTGCATGGCCGCCAGATTCTTTCATAATTCGGATGGAAGAATCCAAAGCATTTCTGGAGTTTCCTTGGTAACTTCCAAAGGGCAAATCAACTACCACCAGACTTCTATGAATACCCCTAACCACAGAACTTGCATGATAAATCATTTGATCCAGTGTAATGGGCAAAGTTGTTTCATGGCCAGCCATTACGTTAGAAGCAGAGTCACCCACTAAAATAATATCGATCCCTGCATTGTCAATAATTTTTGCCATCGTGTAATCATATGCGGTAAGCATGGCAATTTTTTCACCATTTTTTTTCATTTCCACCACACTTTTAGTGGTAATTCTTTTATAGTCTTTTTTTGCTGTGGACATTTCTTTGATGTTTTAATCTTATAAGGGTAAAAGTAATGAAAAAACTGAATTGTTTATAAATATATACCGTTTTACACTTATTGTCGCTTGAATTAATCATTTAAAATGCCAATTGTATTGTTTATAACAATGAAATTCGAAATAAATATTTGACAGTAATTAATTTAAAATTATATTTACGTAAAATAACATCAGTTTGGCGAAATCAGAAAAAAATTCAGAGAGATATATTCAGGAATTAGAAGAGAAAATAATTGATCTTAGTTTTAAGCTAAAAGGCAAAACGAAAGAAATTAAAGTTGCCGAAGAAGCAACTTCCAAAATTCTTGGTAAATTAATCCATAATTTAAAAAACCCCGTTGGAGTCACCTTTTCTTTTTCTGAAATGATGTTGGAAGATCTTGAAGATTATTCAACTGAAAAATTAGAAAAACATTTACAAATTATAAAAAATTCCGCAACATTTTCATTGACCCTTCTTGATACTATTTCAAAATATTCAAGGGTTCAAGCACCAAATTTTGTCTTAAAAAGTCAAAATATTAATTATATTGAATTGTTATCAGCAATTTTAAATGAGTTTAAGACCCAAGTTTCTGAAAAAAACATTGATTTAGTAGTGAAATTCCCTACAGATGAATTGTTTTTAACGCTTGATGAGGTTGAAATTACAGAAGCGACACGCAATATTTTAAACAATGCGTTGCGTTATTCAAAAGAAAATTCTACGATTGCCGTAACGGTTACAGAACATAAAAATACTGTGGAAACAGAAATTACCGATCAGGGAATTGGAATCTCTGAAACAGATTTACCAAATATTTTTGAAGAATTTTATGTGGTGAATACCTATTCAACTGATAAACAAAAATGCATTGGTTTGGGTTTGACAATTGCGAAGAAAATTGTAGAATATCATAAAGGAAAAATTTCAGCAAAAAGTATCTTAGAAAGAGGTTCCAGTTTTAAAATTAGTCTTCCAAAAAGTTAAATTTAATTTCAAAAACAAGATAAGTACCTAAAATTTAAATTATTAGAATAAAAATAAATATTAAAAATAATTCGTATTTTGCGCCGCTAAACCCCAAACAGTAGAAGAATGAAACCTATAGAACCCACAAAGTCTATGAATGAAGATGTTTCCAAAGAAACCCCAAAATCTATGACTCCAGAAGAAAAATCTACCCTAAATAATGACTTGTATTTTACGTTTTTTGAATATACTCCTATATCTCTATGGATAGAAGATTTTTCCAAAGCAAAAAAACATATTGATAAATTAGTCGCCAATAATAATACGGATATAAAAAACTACATAGAAACCAACCCAGATATAATTCCAGAATTAGCATTATTAGTTACTGTTAAAAATGTGAATAAAGCAGCGGTTACTATGTATAAGGCTAAAAGTAAAAAATATTTACTTAAAAATTTAGGAAAAGTATTTACGCCAAGTTCTAATGAGGGTTTTGAAAAATTATTCGCAGATTTATTATTTGGCAAAACTGAAGCTGAAATAGAATCAGAAAACATAACACTTGAAGGAGATATAATTAACACGCTTGTTAAATTTAAGGTTGCCGCAGGAAGTGAAGACTCCCTTAAAAATGTAATTGTTTCAGTTGAAGATATCACGAATCAGGTAAAATTAAGAAATGCATTAATAAACAGTAAAAAAGAACACAAAGAAGCCTATAACATTGTCAATAAAAGCTCTTCTGTAGCAATCTTATGTGAAAATAAATGGGATTTTCCAATCGTGTTTGCTTCCAAGAACACAGTTAATTTATTTGGGTACGAATACACAGAACTTTTAGACGGAAAGGTTAAATTGAATGAATTAATTTTTCGGGACGATAGAGCGTGGGTGAGTGAAGCATTCATAAAATTTTTAAAAAGCAAAAAATCGAATGAATTGAAGCTACCTCCCCTTCGAATTTTTACCAAAAATGGAGATATAAAATGGGTTCGGGGAAATATAGATGTTGTTAGAAACAGTGCTGATGAAATAACACATATTCAGGGAATTTCAGAAGATATTACAGAACAAAAAAAATCAGAAGATTTATTTATTGAGAGCAGTCAACGGCTGAAAGATCAGTTTAATAACACACCGCTGGCATCGATAATTTGGGATTTAGATTTTAAAGTAATTGAATGGAATAACTCTGCCGAAAGAATATTTGGCTATACTGCTGAGGAAGCAAAAGAAAAACCTATAAAAGATTTAATAACACCACCATACTTAGTTCTCGAAATGAAAAAAGTTAATGAAAATTTATTAGCTAAAAAAGGCGGGTATAGAAATACGAACGAAAATGTAACTAAAAGCGGTAAAATAATATCTTGTGATTGGTACAATGTGATTTTAAAAGATGCTGCCGGCAACGTAACGGGCGTTGCTTCTTTGGTTGATGATGTAACTGAAAGGATTAATTCAAAAAAATTACTTGAAAAATCTGAAAGCAAATACCGAGACATTTTTGAAAAATCAATAGATGCGGTATTCATTTTAAAAGATGGTCATTTTGTGGACTGTAATGAAGCTGCCTTAAAAATGTTTGGTCTAGACAGGAAAACACTTTTTAACACTCATCCGTCACAACTTTCGCCAGAACTGCAACCTGATGGAAGCAGTTCTTTCATAAAAGCAGAAGAAATGATGAAAATAGCGCTGGAAAAAGGCTGCAACAGGTTTAGGTGGAATCACCAACAAAAAAATGGGCAAGTTTTTGAGACCGAAGTTTCTCTCACGAGAATTGATGATTCTGATAATATTCCAACAATACATTCAGTCGTAAAAGATATTACTGAAAATGTTAAAAAAGAGGCCTTGGAAGATGTGCTTTACAATATCTCTAAAGCCGCATTAACAATTGGTGATTTTAAAGTATTTAGTTTATTTGTCAGGAATGAATTGCGTAAAATAATTGACACCAGTAACTTTTACATTGCCATCTATAATGCGGAAACAGATATGATTACAACACCTGTTTTTGTAGATGACAGAGAGGAAATAGAAGCGTTTTCCGCTAAAAAATCATTAACGGGCTATGTCATAAAAACAAAGAAACCATTAATCTTGGATGAGAGAGCTCTCTTAGACCTTGTAAAAACCAAGGAAGTGGATTTAATTGGAGAACTTTCAAAAATATGGATAGGTGTGCCTTTATTTATTCAAGAGGCGTGTATTGGTGCAATTGTGGTGCAAAGCTATATAGATGAAAATGCTTATACTGAAAATGACGTGCAGTTGTTAGAGTTTGTTGCCGATCAAATTAGCACCACCATTCAACGTAAAAAGGTTGAAAATGAATTAAACCAAGCCCTACTCAAAGCACAAGAATCAGACAGATTAAAATCGGCCTTTTTGGCGAATATGAGCCACGAAATAAGAACGCCAATGAACGGAATTATTGGTTTTTCGGAATTGTGTTTAGATCCAAATATTACAAAAGACAAACAAAGAGAATATGCCAACATTGTAATTAAAAGCAGTAAGCGGTTACTTTCAATTGTGAATGATATTTTAGACATCTCAAAAATTGAATCTGGTGTTGAAAAATTAAGCTTAGAAAGTGTTAATTTGAATAAATTGCTTGATGAATTAGCGTACTTTTTTAAACCGATAGCTAAGGAAAATAATTTAATATTAAGCTGCGAAAAAGGGCTGGAAAATTATAAGAGTTCTGTTGAAACCAATAAAACTAAATTAATTCAGGTGCTTACAAACCTTTTGTCAAATGCATTTAAATTTACAGAAGCAGGAAGCATTACCTTTGGATATGATTTGATTGAAGACAACCTGCAATTTTACGTAAAAGATACCGGTATTGGAGTTGAAGAAAATTTACAAAATAAAATTTTCGATCGATTTTCACAGGGGAACCTTGATTTAAGCAAACAACATAAAGGAACTGGGCTTGGTTTGGCGATTACCAAAAAAATTATCGAATTGTTCAAAGGAGAAATTTGGTTAAATTCAAGCAATACCGGAACAACTATTTATTTTACAATACCTTATATCAAATCAAAAATACCTTTAATATCTTCAGTAATTGAAGAACAAAAACCAAAAACAAACGTGAAAAATAAAGAGATAACCATTTTAGTTGCGGAAGATGAAGAATACAACATGATGTATATCACTGAGTTATTCTCCACAACGAATTTCAAAATTATAGAAGCCAATAATGGTAAGAAAGCATTAGAATTGGCACAAAACCATCCCGAAATTCAGTTGGTATTAATGGATATAAAAATGCCGGTCATGGATGGGAATGAAG
Source organism: Flavobacteriaceae bacterium (assembly GCA_016649745.1). Lineage (GTDB taxonomy): Bacteria > Bacteroidota > Bacteroidia > Flavobacteriales > Flavobacteriaceae > Lutibacter. Next base: position 20,042 of record JAENXD010000016.1, read on the forward strand.
CCATGCAAGAAATAAAAAAATTGAGACCAAGCTTGCCAATCATAGCGCTTTCCGCTTTTGCCATGGAATCGGATAAAACGAAGGCATTAAAACTTGGTTTTGATGCCTATTTAACGAAACCTTTAGACCGAAAATTATTGTTTCAATCGATTGAGGATCATTCAAGCAAGAGGTAAAAGATGTTGTTGAGTTGTTGAATTTCCATAAATGTATTTGGTTAAATTGTATAATTCGTCTTTGCCTTTTAAAAAAAGCCGTGGTAATCTGTTTATTATTCTTCACACTTCCTTGTGGAAATGTAAACCGCTCGTCTGTGAGGACAGCTCACGAGCTGTCCCTTGAAATTTACATTTTTAAAATATTGAAGCTTCCGTTTCCGTGGTAAACAATTCCAAAAATTTTATTCCCTTACTTGAATTTCCCTTCTCATTCAATCTTGGACTCCAAACGGCGATACTGTATTTTTTAGGAAGTATGGCCACAATACCACCGCCAACACCGCTTTTTCCCGGCAAACCAACCTTAAATGAAAATTCACCTGCCTCATCATAAAATCCACATGTTTGCATGATGGCGTTTACACGTTTCGATTTGCTAATGCTTATAACCCTTTCATTTGTAAAGGGATTAACGCCGTAAGCCGCCAAAAAAAGATAGGTTTGTGAAAGTTCTTTGCAGGTCATTTCTATAGAGCATAAATAGAAATAAAAATCCAGCACCACCTCAATATCATTTTTAATGTTTCCAAAGGATTTCATCAAATTAATTAAAGCCGCATTTCTATGTCCCGTTAATTTCTCAGATTCAGCAATTCGTGGACAATAATTGATATCTGGATTTCCGGAAATATTTCTAACAAACTCAATAAAATCTTTTTTGGGGTTGTTGAGATGACTCACTAAAATATCTGAAATTACCAAAGCTCCTGAATTTATAAGCGGATTACGTGGTATTCCCAAATTAAATTCCAACTGAAAAAGAGAATTAAAGGAAGTTCCTGAAGGTTCCACCCCAACCCTTTCCCATAATTTTTCACCTTCCTGTTTATAGGCTAATACCAATGATAAAACTTTGGCAATGCTTTGAATGGAAAACTTTTCCTCAGAATCGCCAAAATAGTAATGCTGATGATTTATGGTAGTTAAGTGAATACCAAATTTTGTTGGATCTACATTGCCCAACTCAGGAATATAAGTAGCAACTTTCCCCAAATCTTCCGTTTTATTTAGCTGCCTGTTTATTTTTGAAAATATTTTAGTATAGTTCATTTATTTATGTTGAAAGTTGGAAAGTCATAAAATCTATTCCCTTTTGATTATTCCAAATGCGTTATTGTAAAAACATAACAACAGGGAGCGAAAAAAGCCCGAAGCGCACAAAAATTGTTCAGTCGTGAAACTGTTTATTTGTTTAAAATAAACTTTCCTGGTTACTGTTGACCGGTTTTTATGTGCACATCCATTTGGGGAAACGGAATACTGATGTTATTTTCTGTAAATTTTCTGTTAATAATTTTTCTAATATCACTTTTGACCTTTTCTATTCTGAAAATATTTTCGCTGAAAAACAAAATTCGAAAGTCTAGTGATGAATTTCCAAAATTCAAAAAACGAACATCAACCAAGTTCTCATCATTGATATCTTGATGTTCGACGGTACTTTCCTTTAAAAGTTTCATCACCAATTCAACATCGCTACCATAAGCAACGCCCACATTTATTTTAAAACGCGTTTTTCTGGATTGATGGCTCCAATTGATAACTTTATTGGTAGTGATTAGTGAATTTGGAATGATGATGGTTATTTCATCACGATTTGTACCAGTAGATGTTCTTAAGCCAATTTCTTGAATTCTTACAACATCATTGTCAATTTCCAAAATGTCTCCAATTTTTATAGATCTTTCAGAAAGTAAAATGATACCGGAAATAATATCATTAAATGTTTGCTGCAATCCCAAGCCTACGCCTACAAGTAATGCAGCAGACCCCGCAATTAATACGGTGAGCTTAATGCCAATGGTTTCCAAGAGAAGTCCAAATGCAATTACCCAAATAACATATTTAATAATTTGAAAAAGCGCATAGGTATTTCCTAAATCTAGACTATTCATCTTATGTTTGCGAAATAACGTCTTTTTAATTAGCCATATAATAACTTTAGTAACGGCAAAAACAATTACAATGGTCACTAATGTATAAGTCCTTAAGGTATATTTTCCAATACTGAACAGCTCCAATTCTAAAAAATCGCGTATTATTTCCATGGTGCTTTTATCATTTTCTGTATAAATTAAATTTGCATAAATTTATAAAATATATTTTGTTTTTAGCCTATAACAAAACCAACAATCCATGCGCTCTTAAATTGTTATTGAATTTTGAGCATCAGCATAACTCAAAATTTTCAAAATGATTTTGAATACCCATTTTTAGTGTCGAAAAAGTGAGAAATTAGTTTTGTTTAAAAACCAATTTATTTCCCTGACAAAAGTTAAATAATATTTGGATATTTTCTCCATTTTAGTATTTAGTTTTAAGTACTTTAGCGACTTAAAAGTTAATTATGTTATCGTCCCATTTAGGTGAATTATTTGCTTTATTGACAGCAGTTTTTTGGACCACTACCAGTTTATCTTTTCAACAAGCAACCAGAAGAGCTGGATCATTGTCTGTCAATGTATTGCGTCTAATAATTGCTTTTTCCATTTATGCCATAATTTCCTATTTCTTAAGAGGGCAATTTTTACCTTTTGATGCTTCTGTCCATCAATGGATTTGGCTGTCAATTTCAGGATTGGTAGGGTTTGTTTTTGGAGATTATTTTTTATTTAAATCGTATGAATTAATCAGCGCAAGAGTATCCATGTTAATCATGTCATTAAGTGCGCCAATTGCTGCTTATTTAGGATGGTTTATTTTAGGGGAAACAATGAGTCTCCTTTCTTTGGTCGCTATGTCTATAACCATTTTTGGAATTATGATGGTAATTACAGAAAAAAAGAAATTAGATGATAAAAAATTAGGGATAAAAAGCAAAAAAATTCAATTTTCATTTTCTCCTAAAGGAATGTTATTTGCCTTTTTTGGAGCTATTGGACAAGCATTAGGATTGGTCTTGAGTAAGTATGGAATGGGTGATTACAACGTTTTTGCAGCAACTCAAATTAGGGTTATTGCAGGAGCTATTGGCTTTGTCTTTCTAATTTCAATGATTAAAAGATGGCCTAAAGTTAAGCAAGCTGCAACTGATTCTGTTTCAATGAAATTTATATTAATTGGTTCTGTATTTGGTCCGTTTTTAGGGGTTTATGCATCCTTATTGGCCGTAAAATACACAACAGTTGGAATTGCTTCAACCATTATGGCCATTATACCCGTTTTAATTATTCCGCCTGCCATATTACTTTACAAAGAAAAAGTAACTGTAAAAGAAATTATTGGTGCTTTTATAGCACTTGGTGGAATCGTATTATTTTTCATCAAGTAGAAGCTATCAATTTATTAGATTGTCCAATTCAGAAATTAAAGACCAATATATTAATTAGTATATTTAACAAACCAAGCGTGTAATTATTTATGGTAATTTTGTCTTTATTTTTTAAAAACATATTTAAAAACAAACAACGTTAATCAATTGAATATCCTTAAAAAAATAAAACAGTATTTAAAGCTTAATTACAGTTTTAAAAATTACACTAAAAAAAACTGGATTAACTTTTTTAAAAAAGGCATTTTAGTTTTTGTCGGGTTGTTTGTAATCTTTATAATTTCCGTTTATTTTGGTTTATTTGGAAGAGTTCCCACTAGTTCAGAAATAAAACTTTTTAGAAATATGGAAGCTTCGGAAGTTTATTCCTCAGACAAGGTATTGCTGTATCGCTTTGATAAAGAAAACCGCTTAAATATTCCTTTCGACTCTATTCCAAAACATGTTGTTGAAGCCCTTATATCTTCTGAAGATTCCCGTTTTTATGAGCATTCGGGAGTCGATTTAAAAAGTTTGTTGAGAGTCCTTATAAAAACGGTTATCCTAAGAGACAAAAGTTCTGGAGGCGGGAGCACTATTACACAGCAATTGGTAAAAAACTATTTTCCCCGAAATTCGCATTGGGTTTTTTCAACGCCAATTAACAAGTTCGAAGAAATGGTTGCCGCCTATAAATTAGAAAGCCATTTTACAAAAGAACAAATTATTGAATTTTATTTTAATACTGTTCCTTTTGGTGATACTGCTTTTGGTATTGAAAGTGCCTCACAGCGATTTTTTAGCACATCAACTTCTAAATTAACTATTGAACAAGGGGCTGTTTTGATTGGTATGTTAAAAGCAACTTATACCTATAACCCCCTAAAATTCCCTGCGGCTTCCAAAAAAAGAAGAGATATTGTTTTAAATTTAATGGGTGAGCAAGAATATATTTCAAAAGAATTTAGAGATTCTGTTATCGCTATTCCTTTACTTACAAAACAAAAGAGATTGACCCACCACCAAGGGAAAGCAATGTATTTTACAGAGCATGTGCGTTTAATTATGAAAGATTGGTTAGAAAATAATCGAAAACCCAGCGGAAAAAAGTATGATTTGTATAAAGACGGACTTAAAATTTACACTTCTTTAAATTATGTAATGCAACAATATGCCGAAAAGGCTGTTGAAAAAAGGTTAAAAATTTTACAATATGAATTTGATCGCCAATGGGGTAATGAAGATCCTTGGGCAGCTATTCCAATCGTTTTAACAAACGCAATCAAAAACTCGGATAGATATAAATCACTTAAAAATGCAGGATTGTCTGAATCAATGATTCTGGACAGTCTAAACAAACCGGTGAAAATGAAAATATTCTCTCATGATGGTGATAGAAATGTAACCATGTCTCCGTTAGATTCCATAAAAAATTCATTAAAATTCCTGCACGCAAGTTTTATTGCCATGGAGCCACAAACAGGGCAGATTAAGGCTTATGTAGGGGGTATTGATGAAAATTATTTTCAATATGACCATGCAACCACCAAAAGACAAGTTGGGAGTTCATTTAAACCATTTGTATATGCCGCGGCTATTGAAAGTGGGGTTTCACCTTGTGATATGTACCCGAATGAATTGAAAAAATATCCTCAATACGATGACTGGGAACCTAAAAATTCAGATTATATTTATGGGGGCGAATTTAGTGTTTGGGGAGCGTTAGCGGCTTCCATAAATACCGTTACCGTACAGCTTATGGAAAAAGTTGGTTTGCCTAAAATTATTGATTTATCCAAAAAAATGGGAATTGAAACGGAACTCCCAGTGGTTCCTTCTTTGGCTTTAGGTAGCGCTGAACTTTCATTATTAGAAATGGTTAGGGCCTACACCTCATTTCCTAATTATGGAAAACCAATGCATGAAGTTGTCATGATTAAAATTGTAAATAGAGACGGAATTTCTTTAAATATTTTACCCGTAAAAGAAACCAAACAAGTGTATTCAGAAAAAACGGGGGAAATCATGGTTGAAATGCTAAAACGAGTAGTATTCAATGGAATTGCCGCTGCAATAAGATACGATTTTCAATTGTCTGGGGATATTGCGGGCAAAACCGGAACTTCTCAATCTCAGGCGGATGGTTGGTTTATTGGATTTACTTCCAATTTAGTTACCGGCGCTTGGGTTGGTGCAGAAAATCCTGCAATTCATTTTAAAACCATGGAATTAGGTCAGGCATCGCATACTGCCCTTCCCATTAACGGAGAGTTTTTAAGAATGTTGAATAACGATGCTTCCTTTCAATATTATTTAAAAACAGATTTTAAAAAACCTTCAAAAGCTGTTTTAAAACTTTTCGATTGTGATTCTCGAAAAAATGTGCCAAGACCAATAAAAGATTCTATTGCTGATGTGGTTATAGATTCTTTAAATATTGAAAATCTTATCATTCCAAAAGACAGCATTGCCATTCCCCAATAAAATCTTCGTTGAAATTATTGGCTGAAGAAAGAAAATAACAGCAATCAAATTCAATAAATATTTTGGGCCTGCCCGTCTTTTCGGTAGGCGTTCCCGCTGAAAAAGCGGTCGGGCTTTATTCGTTATTTTTATTTTATGAATAAGGAACTCATGAATACAAGTATTTCACTACTCGCTTTTCTTAGTTTTTTTTCGACTGAACTTCCAACTTCTGTCTTCGGACTTCCGGCTTACATTTCTTACAACGCCAACAATCCATGGGCTCTTAAACTGTTCATGGGTTTGGAATACCAAAACAATTCAAAATCGCCAAAATGAGTTTCATAATCGGTTTTTAAGACTGAAAAAGTGAGTGATTCGTTATTGTAAATGGACAATCGTGCCAAAATATTCAAAAACCATTCTCCGGTTTCTTTTTCCAAGACCACTTGAATGCTGTCATTCTTATCATGAAAAGTGAGTTGAAGCATTTGTTTTGATTTTCCCTTTTTTGATTTTGTATGCTCAGAAACCAAGGGCGTTTTACCTAGCCAAATTATTTTTGCGGAAGCTTTAACTATAAAATAGGGCTCAGATTCCACGCATATTCTCATAAAATCTTGTTTAATGGTGGTTCTCGGAATTTTAAAATCGAACCATTCTTGCAGCGGAAGCTCAAAACCAACGCCGTGCATAAAATTGAAAATAGATTTCTTTAATCCGAAGCTGAATTTATCGTGATTAATCCCTGTTTTATCTTTAAATTGAATGTCATTATTGGCAAAAGAGATTTCCTTATAATCGGGAAAAATGCCGTATTCTGTCGGATTTAAACCAATCGGACTGTGTGTTGTCAACGCAAACTGATGCCAAAATCCCGATTTAATAGTGCCCAGTTCAAACAATTGCCGCACCATTTCCAAACTGTCCACCGTTTCCTGCACCGTTTGTGTTGGAAAACCGTACATTAAATAGGCGTGAACCATAATGCCGGCATTGGTGAAATTGTTGGTCACCTGCGCCACTTGTTCTAAGGTTACGCCTTTTTTAATCAGTTCCAGCAATCGGTCGGAAGCCACTTCCAATCCGCCAGATACTGCAATACAACCAGATTCCTTTAATAAAACACAAAGATCTTTGGTGAAACTTTTCTCGAACCGAATATTCGTCCACCAAGTCACCGTAATTTTTCGTTTTATAATCTCTATTGCAAGTGCTCGCATAAGTGCAGGAGGCGCTGCTTCATCCACAAAATGAAAACCTTTTTCCCCAGTTTGTGAAATCATTTCTTCAATGCGGTCCACCAATAATTTTGCGGCAATGGGTTCATAAATTTTAATATAATCGAGCGAAATATCGCAAAAAGTGCATTTTCCCCAGTAACAGCCGTGCGCCATAGTAAGTTTGTTCCAACGGCCGTCGCTCCACAAACTGTG
>JAENXD010000034.1 GCA_016649745.1 Flavobacteriaceae bacterium
TACTAACACCTATGAAGATTTGCGACCCGAGCGATAGCGAACAGGCGAAGCAATTACATATGACCAATAAAATACAATAAGAATCTACCTATGAAAAAACTATTGATACTCTTTTTAGCATTCACCCTGAATGCTTGCAATGATGGGGATTTTGATGTTCCTGCTTTTGAATTTACCGAAACAGTAAATATATGCGGAGAATATGTTTTATACATAACAAGCACAGAGAAAACTGAAGTTTTGGTTTTAACGCTTCCCAAAACCGCAATTGACACCATACCAAAAGTGCAACCAATTCCAATTTCAGCAACAGTTACTGCAACCTATCGAATTTTTGACAAAGGTATTGGAACTACTTATTTTTGTCAGGCAATTCCACCATCCGAACCTAAAATTTTAAAAGAACTGAAAGCCGATGGAGGAACTATAAACATCACAACTACTGAAGTTTTGACAGACAGTGTTGCAACTGGCTATTCTCATGAAATTACCATTTCAAAATTGTCATTTATTGATGGTAAAGAGCGGGTTTACTTTGATAATTTTTATTTTGGAAAATTAACTCTCGAAAACTAATTTTTAGGATTTTGATAAATTTTAACTTCTGTTGCGCCCAAGCCGTACTTTTGAAATGAGGCATCATTCCAATAAACATTGTATTTTTTAAATAAATATTCCAATTCTGTTTTTAAAACTCCTGCGCCCATTCCGTGAATAAAAACAATTTTCGGAATCTTATTTTTAATGGCAAATTCCAATTTATGTTTGGCGGTTTCCAACTGAAGTGTCAACATATCGTAATTGTCCATTCCCTTTGTTGATGCTGTAAGCTGATTGATATGTAAATCAACTTCCATAGGCGGTAATTTATCCGGCTTAACGTTTGTCTTAAATTTTACAGTATTTTTCTTCGAAGAAGTTTCATTAATTTTTTGTGATAAAAATTCATTGTCAATGTCGCTGAATTTAGAAAGTTCTTTCTGACTTTCTTTTATGATAACCAATTCTCTGGGCTCATATTCATAAGAAAATCCGTCCTTATCTTCAATTACAATTTTAGTGGGATGCACCTCGGTTACTTTTCCTCGGATCACATCATCAAGAACAGCAATCTTATCACCAACTTTAAAATCCATGTAAATTCCTTTTTATTAATTTTATGCAAATAACCAAACAAAGTTATAACAATAAAGTTGTTCAGAATTATTTTTAGGCCATAAACTGTTGTCATTATTGCTGGGCAACTTAAAAATCTAAAAAATTTTTAGCAGTAAGCAAATTGCCGATGAAATTCATTATATTTTTAACGCAATCCTTAATGCTAATTTTATTTTTTATAATTTGGCTTACCCTCAGATATTATTTATTATGAAAATTAAATGGGTCGCAATTGTTGCTGGTGTGATAGGTTTAGGAATATTTTATTTTTTTATCAATCCAAAAGAAGTTAATTTTCTTCCTGAATGTCCTTTATACACTATAACCGGTATTTACTGTCCGGGATGCGGAAGCCAACGCGCCACAAACCAACTTCTGAATTTTAATCTTTTTGGCGTTTTACGACAGAATGTATTGTATCTAATAAGTGTACTGATTATAATTTATCACCTTATTGTAACGGGTATCAATGCAATTTTCAAAAAGCAAATTTATAATTATATCTATCATCCTAAAACGCCTTTGGTAATTTTAGGATTTATAATCATTTTTTGGATACTTCGAAATATTCCTTATTACCCGTTTAATTTGCTGGCTCCTTATTAAATAATAATGAACTGTCTTGTTATTAGCTGTTTATTATCATTCTCTTATACGATATTCTGTTTGTTAAAATAATTCTTAATTACCACCAATTGTAAAATTACAAATATTGAAAATAATACAAAACTGAGTGTGAAAGTATCCGAAAAATGAATTCTTCCTAATAAATTAACTGAATTTATTTTGTTGAAAATGTCAAGGTCAATTGTAGAAAACATAGTTGGATTTTGTGAAGTTCCTGTGACAATAAAAATACTCAAAGCAATAATTGCGGCTGTAATTATTGCCCAAACTGATTTTGATATCAATGGTTTATAAACTTCTGATAAAGAAAGTTTACTTTCCAATTTTACAGAATCCATTACTTTATTTAAAAAATCAGCAGATGGCGCTTCAACATCTGCTTCCATCATGATATATTTTGTAAACTCGTCCATGTTTTTTTCGGTCTTCATTTCAAATCGATTGTAGTTGGTTCAATAACATTTTTCAATAATTCAGCTAGTTTTTTTCGTGATCTAAATAATTTAATTTTGATATTATCTTCCGATAAATCTATAACTTTCGAGATTTCCTTAATGGGTAATTCTTCATAATAATATAAGGTAATGATAACGCGCTCATCTTCACTTAATTTTAAAAGTGCCTCATTAATAATTTTTTTTCGTTCTATATCATGTAAAAAATTGAGCGAATCATCCGTATTTCTGAAATCTCGTTCTCTCACTGTATCAATATTTTCGACGGAAATTTGTCTTTTATTTCGTTTCAATACATCTAAACTGGCATAATAAGCAATTTTATAAAGCCAAGTTGAAAATTTAGATTCTCCTTTAAAATTTTTTAAATTTTTATAAGCCTTTACAAATACATCTTGTGACACTTCCTCTGCTTCTTCCCTATTTTTAACAATTCTTATCGTTAGGGTAAACACCATATGCTTATACTTTTCAACTAAAAAAGCATAATCATTTACGTTTCCGTTTAACGTTTGTTTTATATAGTACTCGTCTGGTTTGGTCCTCATTTTGATTATATGACGTCTTTATGCCTAAAGTGGTTACAAATTAATATACATAATATTAATTGTCTTTTTTTGTAACCTTGCTAAAATAATAGGCGTCATACTGTTAAACAAATTAAAAACTAAAATTTTATATTATGCAAGCAGCACTCGTATTTATATCACTATTTATCGTGGTTTTTGGAATTTTTTATTTACACTATTCAACTAGGAACAAAGAAAGATTGGCTTTAATTGAAAAAGGGGCAGATGCAAGTATTTTTTTTAGCGCCAAAGCAGCTCAAAAGAATTCATCCGTACCTATTTGGAAAATTTTAATTCTTAATATGTCCGTATTGCTTATGGGCATCGGCGCTGGGGTTTTTATCGGTGCCATATTAAAAGCTTATACTGTAATTCAAGAGGAAGTTGGCTATACCGGCTCTATCTTTTTAATGGCTGGAATTAGTCTGTTTATTGGATTTACATTATCTAAAAAATTAATGGAAAAAGAATAGTGTTTATAATATCCCGCATAAAAAAAGCACCCGATTGGGTGCTTTTTTTTATAGATTTAATATATTTATTTTATGGCTTCAAAATCCGTATCCATTTTAATATAATCTAAAAACTCACGACGAACATTTTCATCTTTGAATTTTCCGCCAAACTCCGATGTTACGGTGCTGCTGTCAATATCACGTACGCCACGTGAATTTACGCACAAATGTTTGGCGTCAATCACACAGGCCACGTCTTCGGTTCCCAATGCTTCCTGCAACGATTGCACCACTTGCATGGTCAAACGTTCCTGCACCTGAGGCCGTTTTGCGAAATAATCCACAATGCGATTCATCTTAGACAATCCTATGACATTTCCGTTAGAAATGTAGGCTACGTGGGCTCTTCCCACAATCGGCAATAAATGATGTTCACAAGTGGAATAAACCACGATGTTTTTTTCAACCAACATTTCACCATATTTATAATTATTATCGAATGTTGATAATTTTGGTTTATTGGCCGGATTTAAACCGCCAAAAAGTTCATTTACAAATGCTTTTGCCACTCTTTTCGGAGTTCCTTTTAAACTGTCATCTTCCAAATCCATCCCTAAAGTGGTCAAAATATCTTTTACGCTTTCCTGAATGCGCTTAATCTTTTCCTGGTCTGAAATATCAAAAGCATCAGCCCTTAAAGGCGTTTTGGCAGAAGATCCTACGTGATCGTCTCCCCTTTCATCTATTCTATTTGTCATTATTTTTTTACCTTCAAACATTTTCTGTCGATTAGCATGCAAATTTACAACTTTGTTTTAAAGTTGGGAGGTGATTCTAACTAATTCTTTTAAACTGCATACTTCCTGTTCTCCGCTTTGCATATTTTTTAAAGTGTAGGTATTGTTTTGAATTTCCAGAGATCCAACCATTACAACATAAGGAATTTCTCTTTTATTGGCGTAATTCATTTGCTTCTTCAATTTGGCGTTATCAGGATACAATTCCGATTTTATATTGTTTTTTCTAAGCTCCACCAAGGCTTTCATGCAAAAAGCAGCTTCCGCATCACCAAAATTAATAAACAGGACTTTTGGTTTAGGGAGTTCCAGAGATTTAAATAAATTTAATTCTTCAAGCACCAAATAAATACGATCCAGTCCAAAAGAAATACCAACGCCGCTCATATCATTTAAACCGAAAATCCCGGTTAAATCATCATATCTTCCGCCACCGCCAATTGATCCCATATTTACGCCTTCAGGAGCCGAAACTTCATAAATGGCACCTGTATAATAATTCAATCCACGGGCCAAGGTTACATCTATCACCAATTTGGCTGACTCCAGTCCGAATTTTTCAATGTTATCAACCACAAAACGCAAATCTTCCACACCACTTGTTCCATCTTTTGATGTTGTCAATAAAGCCTGCAACTGGTTTAATTTATCCTGATTGCTTCCGTTAAAGTTGAATAAAGGTTTTACTTTTTCAATGGCTTCTTCTGAAATGCCTTTTTCCATCATTTCTTTGGCAACACCCACAGCCCCAATTTTATCCAATTTATCAAGCGCTACCGTAAAATCAATTAATTTGTCTTGGGCGCCAATAATTTCAGCAATACCTGCCAATATTTTACGATTATTCAATTTGATGGTGGTGCCCGTTAGCTTTAACTTGCTGAAAACGGCATCATATAATTGCACAAATTCAATTTCCTGCCACAAACTTTTACTCCCAACCACATCGGCATCACATTGAAAAAATTCTCTAAAGCGTCCTTTTTGTGGTCGGTCGGCGCGCCAAACCGGTTGCATTTGGTAGCGTTTAAAAGGAAATTCTATTTCATTTTGGTGTTGTACCACATAACGTGCAAAAGGAACGGTTAAGTCATAGCGCAAAGCTTTTTCTGAAATTTTTGTAGTCACTTTTAAGCTTTCTTTAGATAGAAGTAATGCATCTTCTACCTTGCTTAAATAATCTCCTGAATTCAATATTTTAAAAATAAGCCGATCGCCTTCTTCTCCATATTTTCCCATTAAGGTATCAGAATTTTCAAAACTTGGTGTTTCTATGGGTTGAAATCCGTAGGTTTCAAAAACTTGCCTTATTGTTGAAAATATATAGTTTCTTTTTGCCACTTCGGAAGGTGAAAAATCGCGTGTTCCTTTTGGGATGCTTGGTTTTTGTGCCATATTGAAAAATTAGGTTGCAAATATCTAAAAATAAAAAAACTATTTAAAGGTTTTCTAAGATTGATTTTTCCTTTGTTGTTAGCGGAACTTCATTTACAAATTTATATTTGGTAGGATAAATTGAAAGGATCATCAGTATTAATATGCCAACCAAAATAAAGTAAAAACTATTGTTGGATTCCATCACAAAAATAATGCACATCAATGCCGGAAATTCCAACATGGCAACTCTAAAAATATGTGCAGTACTGTATTTAACTGCTTTTTGTGGCAAATTTGCATCCGAAGGTATCTGTTTCAACAGCTTTGCGTATAGGTATTTACTTGATAAATTGCCTACAAATGAAATTAGGATTGCCATATATAAAAACATTTTATCTTCCTGATAAGAAAAAAACAATTGATCTCCGGCATTTAAAGCGACATACGCTCCAAAAGCGACAATTATAAATAATAAGCCAAAGTGGATTAATTGTAAAGATTTCATGAAATCTCTTGACTGTTTGTTGATAGCACTCATAGTTTTTATATTAGATGTTTGTTGTTGATTATTTGTTTTAGATGTCTGCCCCGTTTTTAAACAGAATATTTGCTTTTTCCAAATCTTCTGGCGTGTCTATACCAATTGCCATTTGATCGGTTTTAACCATTTTCACCTTTAATCCATTCGCCAGAAATCGAATATTTTCTAACTTTTCCGTGGCTTCCAGCCTATTCATCGGCAATTTAGTGAATTTTAGCAAGGCTTCTTTTCTGAAGGCATAAATCCCGATATGTTTAAAATAAACAGCTTGTGACTCCTCCCTTGGATATGGAATTGCCGCACGTGAAAAATACATGGCAAAATTTCGTTCATCGGTCACCACTTTTACATTATTCGGGTTGTTAATTTCAGCCTTATCCTCCATTTTCAGCATTAAGGAAGCGATATCTATTTCATTTTTTGAATCTTCTTTAAAAACTTCCAACAATTTTATAAGCGGTTCTTTTTTTGTAAAAGGTTCGTCTCCCTGTACATTTACCACAATATCAACTTCCATATTTTCAATGGCTTCCGCAATTCTGTCGCTCCCCGATTCATGTTCCATTTTACTTTTAATGGCTTTCCCTCCGTTGGAAATAATTTCGTCAAAAATAATTTCACTGTCCGTTACTACGTACACTTCATCAAATAAATCTGCGTTTCTTGTTGCTTCATAGGTTCTTAAAATAACGGTTTTTCCCGCCAAATCTTTCATTAATTTCCCCGGAAATCGACTCGCTTCAAAACGTGCAGGAATCATTGCTATTATTTTCATTCTAGTCCTCTTTTTTCTTTTAACTCCTTTAATTCTTTTTCTTTTCCTATTATTTCCACTTCTTTTAACTCTATTTCTTTCAATTCATTTTCTTTCAATTTATTTCTTTTAAGTCGATTTATGCTGGCATTTAACTCAAAACCCAACAACAATATAATGGCGTTTAACCATACAAAAAGCATCAATACCAACAAGGTACCAATAGAGCCATAAAGTTGGTTGTAAGTTGCAAATTTCAATACATAAATAGAGAATAATCTGAACATTAATAAGGTTAGCAAGGTTGTTAAAATGGAACCAGGCGTAAAAAAAGTTTTATGTTTTACCTCTTTTGCACCATATTTATACAATACTGAAACTGAAAAAAATATTAATACCACCAACAAAAAATACCTGCCTTTTCCAATCCAATACACATCATCTTCCAGCCATCCACGTGCTTTTAAATCATTTATTCCTATTTCAAAAAAAACAGTAACGGCAACCACAATAACCAATATTAGCGACAAAACAATCGCCATGAGCATTGAAATAAAATATTGGCGTAAAATGCTCCGCATTTCTACCACATGGTAAGAATATTCAAATCCCATAAAAATTGCGCTTACACCATTGGCCATTAAAAAAATTGAGGCTAAAAACCCGAATGAAAGCAATCCGCTATATCTGTTATTTACAATATCTCTAATGACACCTTCAAAAGAACTGGCTGTATTTGGAGGTAACAGACGCTCAATCATGAACAAAAAATCTTGTTGAAATCCTTCAATAGGCACGTATGGAATTAAGGTAAGTATAAAAAGTAAAAATGGAAATAAAGCCATAAAAAAGCTAAATGAAATTCCACCGGCACGTGATGTTAAAGCGCCTTTTAGTATTCCAAGAAAATATAATTTAAGAACCTCATAAACTGACATTCCCCTTAAACCCGGAACTTTAACATTTTTTCCAAGTCTGACAATCCAGCCAAGTTTTTTAATTTTATTTAAGATTTCCCCAATATATTTCTTCATTTTTTTAATAGGTTCAAAGTTCCAAAGGTAATATTGGTATTTTAGTATTTTAGATTATTGGTATTTTGGATTCGCAAATTACAATTTTTGATTGATGAACTTCTAAATTCTATTTTGATTATTGTTTTTAACTTTTTAATTGTCAATTAAACCGCTTTCAAACTTAAATCCATATTGTAAACAGAATGTGTTAAAGCGCCTGAGGAGATGTAATCTACACCACATTTGGCATACTTTCTGGCGGTTTCCAAATTAATACCGCCAGAAGATTCTGTTTGACATTTGTCACCAATTAACCGAACTGCTTTTTTGGTTTCCTCGAAATCAAAATTATCAATTAAAATTCTGTAAATGCCTTCATGTTCCAATATTTCCTTAATTTCAGCAAGGCTTCTCGCTTCAACAATAATTTTTAAATCGAGCTTATTTACTTTTAAATATTTCTTTGTTTTTTCAATTGCTTTTGAAACACCTCCGGCAAAATCGATATGATTGTCTTTCAGCATAATCATATCGTAGAGCGCAAATCGGTGATTTTCGCCGCCGCCAATTTTAACTGCCCATTTTTCTATAGCCCTAATTCCCGGAGTGGTTTTTCTCGTGTCTAAAATTTTGGTTTTTGTACCTTCCAACAATTTTGCAAATTCTTTTGTTTTTGTGGCTATGGCACTCATTCGCTGCATCACGTTCAGGACTATGCGTTCCGATTTTAAAATGGATTGTGAGCTTCCTTCAACATAAAAAACCACATCACCATATTTTACGGTTTCCCCATCATTTACCAATATTTCAAGCTTTAAATCAGCATCCACGTACTTAAAAATTCTTTTTGCCATCTCCACGCCTGCGATAATTCCGGCTTCTTTAACCAGTAATTTTGCTTTGCCTTTTGCCTCTTTGGGGATACACGCTAATGAGCTATGATCGCCATCACCCACATCTTCTCTAATGGCATTGGAAATGATCATATCAAGTTCTTTTTCAAATTGCTGTTGTGAAATCATTGGATTTATCTTATATCAAACAAAAATAACTTTTTTATTTTCAAAAAATTCATCTTTAATTCTTTTTATATTTACCGAATGAAAATTAAACTGGTCGCTATCGGTAAAACCGATGATAAAAATTTACATACGTTAATTGAGGCGTATCAAAATAGACTGAAGCATTACATTAATTTTGACATTGAACTCATTCCTGATATCAAGAATGTTAAAAACCTGACTGAGGTGCAGCAAAAGGAAAAAGAAGGCGAACTCATTTTAAAAAAATTAACGGCAACAGACGTTTTAATTTTATTGGATGAAAAAGGAACCTCATTCAATTCTGTCACTTTTTCTGAATACCTTCAAAAAAAAATGAATTCGGGCGTAAAGCAGTTGGTTTTGGTTATTGGCGGTCCCTACGGATTTTCAGAAGCCGTTTACAAAAAAGCTCAAGGGAAAATATCCTTGTCAAAAATGACTTTTTCACATCAGATGATTCGTTTGTTTGTTGTGGAACAATTGTATAGGGCTTACACTATTTTAAAAAACGAACCATATCATCATGAATAAATTAAAGCTGGTTTTTGCCACAAATAACCAACATAAAATTAAGGAAGTTCAGGCAATGCTCACCAATTTTGACATTATTAGTCTGGCTGATCTCAATTGTTTTGAAGATATTCCTGAAACTGCGAATACTTTGGAAGGAAACGCCATTTTAAAAGCCAATTTTATCACTGAAAAATATGGGTTGGATTGTTTTGCTGATGATACGGGACTGGAAGTTGAAGCTTTAAATAACGAACCGGGCGTTTATTCAGCTCGTTATGCAGGGGAAGACAACAATGCGGCAGCAAACATGAATAAATTATTGAATAACCTCAAAAACAGTCTTAACCGGAATGCGCAATTTAAGACAGCAATAGCCCTGAATATTCAAGGAAAACAGGTTATATTTGAAGGCCTTTGCAAAGGCACTATTTTAGCAGAAAAACGGGGAGAAAGTGGTTTTGGCTACGACCCCATTTTTATGCCGGACGGTTATAAAACTTCGTTTGCAGAAATGGCTATGAATGAAAAGGGAAGCATTAGCCATCGCGGAAAAGCAATAGAAAAATTAGTTACATTTTTAAACGAGCATCCTTGGTAAACCCGACAAAATCATATAGAAACACGTTTATTATTTTAATGGCTGTGCTCCTACTTATTTTTATCATAAATATAAGTTTAGGCTCAGTATATATTCCTTTAAAACAATTGTTTCTTGCTTTTATTGATGGTAAAATTGAAAAAGAATCGTGGAGATCTATTTTGTTTAATTACAGGTTGCCAAAGGCAATTACGGCGATTATTGTTGGCTCGGGATTATCGATTAGCGGATTGCTGATGCAAACCTTGTTCAGGAATCCATTAGCCGGACCGTTTGTATTGGGAATTAGTTCAGGAGCAAGTTTGGGTGTCGCCATTTTAATATTGGGTGCTTCTTTTTTGGGGGCAACCGTTTCAGGATTTGCATTTAGCAGTTGGGGACATGCAATAGCCGCAAGTATTGGCGCTTTTTTAGTGCTTTCGGCCGTAATGCTGGCTGCCCTAAAAGTCAGGAACACGATGTCTATTTTAATTATCGGACTCATGTTTGGAAGTTTAACGGCCTCCGTAATTAGTGTGCTTGCCTATTTCAGCAGTGCCAATCAATTGCAACAATATTTATTTTGGAGTTTTGGTAGCTTGGGAAATTTAAGCTGGAATGAAATTTTAGCACTTTTAGTGGTCTTTTTAATTGGAATCACCTTTGTAATTTTCATCATAAAACCTTTAAACAGTTTGCTTTTGGGAGAAAATTATGCAAAAAGCATGGGCGTTAACGTAAAACGAACCCGAAATTTAACTTTAATTTCAACTAGTTTGCTAACAGGGGTAATTACGGCATTTTCCGGTCCTATTGCCTTTATTGGTTTGGCTGTTCCTCATTTGACAAAATTACTTTTCAGCACTTCAAACCATAAAATATTGGTTCCCGCAGTTGCCATAAGCGGTGCCATCATTATGCTCATTTGTGATAGTATTGCCCAACTTCCAACCAGTGAATATACCTTGCCAATTAACGCAATAACCTCCCTATTTGGTGCCCCTATAATTATTTGGTTACTGGTTAGAAAACGTAAAATAAATTATTAGTGAAATTGAAAGACCAACATATTATAAAAACTGTCAATTTAAGTATTGGATACACTTCTAAAAAGAAAGTGAACACTATTGCTTCTGATTTAAACATTGCGCTCAATAAAGGAAATTTGGTGTGTTTATTAGGGAAAAACGGCATTGGAAAATCGACTTTATTAAGAACCCTGACAAAAGTTCAGCCTGCTTTAAGCGGTGAAATTTTCGTCAATAACAACCGCTTAAATACTTTAAACAGCATTGATTTGGCAAAATCGCTCAGTTTGGTTTTAACTGAGCATTTGCCCGAAAGTAACTTGTCTGTTTATGAATTAGTGACCCTAGGCCGGCAGCCTTACACCAACTGGGTTGGCAATTTATCCGAAACAGATTTAAAATTTATCGATAACGCCTTTGTACAAACCAATACCAAACATTTGATCAACGCTAAATACTATGAGTTAAGCGACGGACAGCTTCAAAAAGTGCTAATTGCCAGAGCATTGGCACAAAATACAGACATTATTATCCTGGATGAGCCAACAGCCCATTTAGACATGCATCATACCATTGAGACCTTGGCATTGTTAAAAAAATTAGCCAAAGAGTTCCATAAGACAATTATCGTTTCAACCCATGAAATCAATTTAGCTTTGCAGCTTGCTGACATTTTGTGGTTGATGACTCCAACAAGCTTTATGGCGGATACTACTGAAAATTTAATAGAAAATAATGCGCTGGAGCAACTGTTTGAATCTAATCTGATTCGCTTTAACAAAACTTTAAAGCAGTTTACCGTTTCAAATTCTTACTAATATTCATATCTTTGGGGAGGTTATAAAATCATAAAAATGAAACGAGCATAACAAATTTTGATACACAAAGCAATGGTTAATGGTGAACCTGCCGGCAGGCAGGCAGCAGCTGTTACCGCTAAAAAATAAAATTTAAACAGATGAAAAAAATTCTTTTTATTGGAATATTAATAAGCTTTTTAAGTGTTGGATTTAACAATAGGCTTATTGCTCAAGCAGCCGAATCTGCTGAAATTACAGGAAAATTAGCGCAAAAATTTGCTGAAGGAATAACCGAAGCCGATTTGAAAACACGTCTTTATATTATTGCTTCGGATGAGTTTGAAGGTAGAAATACAGGTGAACCCGGACAAAAATTGGCAGCGGAGTACCTGAAAAACTTCTATTCTGACAAAAATATTGCCTCTCCATTGGGTGAAGGCAATTATTTTCAAGAAATTCCCACTGAATATTTAAAAGCCAATTTAAAACCTTCTGAAAATGTGGTTGCTTTTATCAAAGGTTCAGAAAAACCTAATGAAATTGTGGTTATTTCGGCTCATTATGACCATCTGGGAATTGATAAAGATGGTGAAATTTATAATGGCGCCGATGATGACGGATCAGGAACCGTTGCTGTAATGGCTATTGCTGAAGCTTTTCAAAAAGCTGTTGAAGAAGGAAACGGACCAAAACGTTCCATCTTGTTTTTACATGTTACCGGTGAGGAAAAAGGATTGCTTGGTTCTAAATATTATGCAAACTTTCCTATATTCCCCTTAGAAAATACAGTCGCCGATTTGAATATTGATATGATTGGTCGCACAGATGAAGCTCATGAAAGTAATCCAAACTACATTTATTTAATTGGTTCTGATAAATTAAGCACTGAATTGCACAATTTATCTGAAGAAATGAATGACAAATTCACCAAATTAAATTTGGACTATAAATACAACGAAGAAAGCGATCCTAATCGCTTTTATTACCGTTCTGACCATTACAGTTTTGCAAAAAACAACATTCCTGTCATCTTCTATTTTAACGGAACCCATGAAAATTATCACCGTACTAGCGATACACCAGATAAAATTAATTATGAATTACTCGCAAAACGAGCCCAATTGGTTTTTTATACTGCCTGGGAAATCGCGAACAGGGAAAACCGAATTGCGGTTGATAAATAGCTGGTTGTTGGTTAAAGGTTATAAGATTTTAATGTTGGATTTTGAATTATTGGTCTTTTCTCTATATTCTCTTTTCTTTTCCAACTTTTACAGTCCTTTCAAAAGGAAAGGGAGTTTGTAATAGGCTAAATTTTAGTCATTAAAATTATCAATTCCCCCTTCGGGGGTTAGGGGGCTAATGAATAATTTTAAATAGCAACTCTTTTAAAATATCTCCTGCCTGTAAAGCATTTGCACCAACACCCTTACTTTTTAGGTCGGCATCCCGCAACAATCCAATTACTTGTGAAACTTTTCGCATCGGGTAGTTTTTTGCGGCCAAGGTATAATCTGAAACAAAAAACGGATTTACACCTAAAGCCCTAGCTACACTATTGCTCGATTTGTCATTTAAACCATGGTAAATAAGCAGTTGGGTAAAAAAGCTGTTCAATAATGAAATGGTAACAACCAAAGGATTTGCTTTCTGGTTTTGTGCAAAATGATTGATAATTCTGTTTGCGCTAAGCACATTTTTTTCACCTACTGCCTTTCGCAATTCAAAATTATTGTAGTCTTTGCTAATCCCTATGTTTTCTTCAATTGCCTTTGGCGTTATGGTTGAATTTTGCGGCAGAACTATCATTAATTTATCAAGCTCATTGCTTATTTTACTTAAATCGTTGCCCAAAAATTCTACCAGCATTAAAGTTGCTTTGGTATCAATTTTATAATTTTTACCGGCCAAAACCCTCCGAATCCAATCTGCAACCTGATTTTCATATAGCTTTTTACTTTCATAAACCAATCCGCATTTTTGAATGGCTTTGTACAGTTTTTTACGCTTGTCAATGGTTTTATACTTATAACAAATTACCAATACTGTGGAAGGCTGCGGATTTTCGGCGTAGGAAGCCAATTTTTCAATGGTTCGGGACAAATCCTGTGCTTCTTTAACCACAACAACTTGCCTATCGGCCATCATTGGATAGCGTTTGGCATTGTCAATTAAATCTTCCACAACAACATCGCGTCCGTATAAAACCATCTGATTAAACCCCTTTTCTTCTTCAGAAAGCACATTTTTTTCAATATACTCAGCTATTTTATCAATATAATATGGCTCATCACCCATTAAAAAATAAACGGGTTTTATATTTCCATTTTCTATATCTGAAACTATTTTGGTTACATCACTCATTTATAAAAAAAAAATTAGCATTTTTGTTGTATGCAGGCATTGAATTTACCTACCTATCCATTCAAAATCAAAAGTAGCGAAAATAAGTATTTTATTTTCGATATTGTACGAAAAAAATATGTAATACTGACTCCCGAAGAATGGGTGCGCCAACATATTATTCATTATTTAATTGAAGAAAAAAACTATCCGATTTCGCTTATTGCCGTTGAAAAAAAGGTTACTGTCAACAAATTAACCAAACGCACAGACATCTTGGTTTTTAACACCAAGGGAAATCCACATATCATTGTTGAATGCAAGGCACCTTCTATAAAAATATCACAGGACGCTTTCGATCAAATTGCCCGGTATAATTTAAAATTGGAGGCCAATTATCTTATCGTCACCAATGGACTAACCCACTTTTACGCTATTATGGATCTAGAAAAAGAATGTTATGTTTTCTTGAAAGAAATTCCGAAATATGAGTAATATTTATAACATCCTCATTTGAATTTCATCTTTTTAAAGTAAGTTTGCATACGTGAAAATAGCCATCGTCATCTTAAACTGGAACGGAAAACAATTGCTGGAAAAATTTCTTCCTTCTATGGTGAAATACAGCAATTTCCATAATGCTGAAATTTATGTGGCGGACAATGCTTCTACTGATGGCTCCGTTGCTTTTGTAAAACAAACATTTCCAAAAATTAAAATTATTCAAAATAATATAAATGGCGGGTTTGCCAAAGGCTATAATGATGCTTTAAAAAATGTAGATGCTGATATTTATGCGTTGGTGAATTCTGATATTGAAGTGACTGATGGCTGGCTGAACCCTGTTATTTCAGTTTTTGAAAAAGAGCCTAATACCGCTATTATTCAACCAAAAATACTGGATTATAAAAATAAAAGTAAGTTTGAGTATGCAGGTGCAGCGGGCGGATTTATTGATAAATTTGGCTATCCTTATTGCAGGGGACGTATTTTTGCGGAGGTAGAAACAGATACACAACAATACAACGATGAAACTGAAATTTTTTGGGCATCAGGAGCCTGTTTTTTCATTCGTTCCTCAGTTTTTCACGAACTAAATGGCTTTGACGAAGATTATTTTGCGCATCAGGAAGAAATAGATTTGTGCTGGAGGGCGAAAAACACAAATAAAACCATTAAATATGTGGGAACTTCAACGGTTTATCACGTTGGCGGTGCAACGTTGAAAGAAGCAAATCCAAAAAAAACATTTTTAAATTTCAGAAACAGTTTGTTTAGTTTGACAAAAAATTTACCTGTAAATAGACTTATTCCTGTCATTTTTACCAGACTTATTTTGGATGGATTCGCAGGATTGAAATTTTTAATTGAATTGAAGCCTATGCATGTTGTGGCCATTTTAAAGGCACACTTTAGTTTTTACAATCATTTTTCCAAAATGCTAAAAAAGAGAAATAAATTTACTAAAAAAGCAGATTATTATATGGCAAAAAGTATTGTTTGGCAGTATTTTATTTTAGGAAAAAAGAAGTATGAAGATTTGCTAAAATAGGGCATCAACGCTTCCCAATCCTTCCCGTAAAATAGTGACTTCCCCTTCAGATAAATCAATAACTGTGGACGGGATATTGCTTCCATAACCGCCGTCAATGACTATATCGACCTTATTTTCCCATTTTTCAAAAATTAATTCAGGATCTGTGGTATATTCCAACAAATCATCTTCATCATAAATAGAAGTTGAAGCAATAGGATTTCCCAATTTTTTTACGAGTTCTCTAATAATATTATTATCGGGAATACGAATACCAACCGTTTTTTTATTTTTAAACGCTTTAGGTAAGTTGGTGCTGGAAGGCAAAACAAAGGTATATGGTCCAGGGAAAGCTTTTTTCAATATTTTATAGACTGGCGTATCAATTTGTTTAACATAATCGGAAAGATTACTTAAATCGTAACAAATAAATGAAAAATTGGCCTTATCCAATTTTAAACCCTTGAGCTGCGCCACCTTCTCCATCGCTTTAGCGTTGGTAATGTCGCAGCCTAACCCGTAAACGGTATCTGTCGGGTAAATAATTAATCCGCCTTTTTGCAAAACCTTGACAACTTTGTCTATTTCACGCTCATTGGGATTTTCATTAAATATTTTAATTAACTGTGCCATTTGTTTATGCAATGATTAAACAAATGTAACAATTTATTATGATTTTTCTAATAACCTGAATCCTTCTCCGTGAATGTTTAAAATTTCAACATTAGGTTCGGGTTTCAAATATTTTCGAAGTTTCGCAATATACACATCCATGCTTCTGGAGGTAAAGTAATTGTCGTCTCTCCAAATTTTAGTCAGTGCCAATTCACGCGGCATTAAATCATTTTTATAGGTTGCAAGCAGTTTCAGCAATTTGCTTTCTTTAGGTGAAAGTTTTTGAATTTCGCCTCCATCATAGGATAAATGGCGCAGTTTTGAATTAAAATCAAATTTGCCGATTTTAAATTCAAAAGTATCCTCTTCAATATTTTGTTCCGTCTCTTTACGTTGTAAAATAGCTTTAATTTTATATAACAAAACTTCAGAATCAAAAGGTTTGTTTAAATAATCATCTGCTCCGGACTGATATCCTTTCAGCACATCCTCTTTCATTGTTCTGGCAGTCAAAAATATAATTGGCACTTCAGAATTTGTTGCCCTAATGTCTTTTGCCAATGAAAAACCATCCTTTCTAGGCATCATAACATCTAAAATGCAAAGATCGAAATCGTCATTTTTAAACATAATCAAACCCTCTAACCCATCTTTGGCCAAAGTCACTTTATAGTCATTTAATGACAAATAATCTTTCAAAACGGTTCCAAAATTGGGATCGTCTTCCACCAATAAAATTCTATTATTTTCCATACTTTTTATATTAAATTAAAGGGAGTTTAATGGTGAAAGTGCTTCCAATACCTTTTTCACTTTCCACATAAACTTCACCTTGATGAATTTCAACAATTTTTTTCACGTATGCAAGTCCTAATCCATGACCTTTTACATTGTGAATATTTCCTCTTTCTTCTCTGTAAAACTTCTTAAAAACATTTTTTTGAACGTTTTTTACCATACCGATGCCGTGGTCTTTTACTTTAATAATAACCGCTTTAGGCGTATTCTTGGTTGTTATGTCAATTTTTGGCGCCCCTTCGGAATATTTTATGGCATTGTCCAAGATATTCACAATGACGTTGGTAAAATGAAAATGGTCGCCTAAAATTTCGGTTGATGCCGCATTTAATTTCATATTTATATAACCGCCTTTGTCTTTAACCAACAGCTCTACATGCGTTACGGCTTCTTTAATTAAGTCGTGAACATCCACTTTTTCCTTACTTACATCTAACTGATTTTTTTCAAGTTTAGAAATTCTTAAAACATTTTCAACCTGGGCATTCATCCGTTTATTTTCTTCACGAATCATTTTTACATAACGCATCACTTTTTCCTGGTCACCAATAACTTTCGGATTTTTAATGGCATCCAAGGCTAAATTTATGGTTGCTATGGGTGTTTTAAATTCATGCGTCATATTATTGATAAAATCTGTTTTAATTTCAGAAATTTGTTTTTGTTTGACCAATTGATACAAAGCACTTACAAATGACAAAATGATAATCAGAATAAAAAAAACAGACAACGCCAATATTTTAGAAATTGAGGCTAAAATGTAATTTTTTTCTTCAGGAAATGTCACATATAATTGATAATTACTGTTTCCTTCGGCATCTGCAAACATAGGTACCGTATAACTTTTACCTATTTCTTTTCTGAAATAACCCGATTTTACCTGAGTTGCTAAGCCATTGCTGTAAATGCCATATTTAAAATTGGTACTAATTCCTTTCGATTTGAGTTCATTGGATAACCTTAAGGAAATTTCTCTGTTGGTTACTCTTCTGTGAACAGGTAGTTTACTGGTGAAAATATCAAATTGACGCTCTAAATACGATCTTTCCGCACCTTCAAACCTTCCTACTTTTACATAACGCTCTTCAGGCGGGGACATTGTACCGGCGCGATTGTCCAATACCTGATCTTTTACAATCACAATTTCTTCTTTACTGAAAATTTCTCTAAAATTTACGGTATCATTTTCAAAGAACTCGGTGGGCACTTTATAATTTGACTCAATAATGCTTTGAGAATAGGTGAACTTTTCATTGTTGGTGGTGTCAATTTTTTCATAAATAAATTTTCTGACATCAGATTCTTTTAACTTTTCACCATCTTTATATAGTTCCGCTATTTTAAAATAAAAATCATTAAACTCTCGCTGCTTAATATCCTCGGAAACTTTTGCCAAAGCAAATTTCACATTTGACGTAAATTGCTCTTCCGTTATCTGTACCGTGTTTTTTATCCAAAATACCTGTACAGTGATAATGCCTATTAAGGCAATACTCATTAAAATAACGATGAGCACAAATATCCTTTTCCTCATCATTCAAATTTACACGTTTAACAGTATATTCATTGTTATTTAACGTAGATTAACATATTAATTATTTTCTTAACAATATTTTAAGAAAACTTTTACCTATTTTTTAATTTTTTAAGCAACTCAAAAATAGTTAAAACTTGAAATCTTGTATCCTCCAAATTGTTATTTCTTATCACAAAATCCGATTTTTTTATTTTGAAATCATCGGTAGATTGGTTTTTCATCCGTTCCAAAACTTGTGCTCTGGAAACCCCGTCCCGCTTCATAATCCGATCTATTTTATTTTCAAAAGATGAGAAAACGGTGATGATATAATCACACAATTTATCACTGTGGCTCTCAAATAATATGGCGGCCTCATAAATTACGAAATCAGTATTTATTTTTTTAATAAAATTTTGAAAATCTTCCCTGACTTTTGGATGAACCAAAGCATTTAAAGCATTTAATTTTTCTTCATTGTTAAAAACAAGTGCAGCGATGTAGGTTCTGTTTAATTCACCATCATCATATGCCCTTTCTCCAAATAATTTTACGATTTGATTCTTTAGTTTCTCATCGGCATTCATTAACTTTTTCGCCTCAATATCTGCTACATATATAACTGCGCCAAGCGCCTCAAAAAGCGCTAAAACAGTGCTTTTCCCACTTCCAATCCCCCCTGTCAGTCCAATTATTTTCATCTGTTTAAATTTTATTTTTTAGCGGTAACAGATGCTGTTCGCCATTAATCATTTCTTTGTGTGTCAAAATTTGTAATGCTCGTTTCATCTGTTTAAATTTTATTTTTTAGCGGTAACAGATGCAGCCTGCCTGCCGGCAGATAGGCCTGCCTGCCGCAGGCAGGTTCGCCATTAACCATTGCTTTGTGTATCAAAATTTGTTATGCCCGTTTCATTTTTCAATTAAAAATTCCAATTGTGGCGGATTGATTTTTAACGCATAAATATAATCGATTTTTTTAACTATTATTGGCGTTAGGAAAGTGATGAGTGTATCCTTTTCATATTCCTTATAATCAAAAACAATTGAAATGTCATTTTTGGTAATTTTGCTGAAATATGATAGTCCGGTCTGATAAATCACTTCAATTTCTTTTGGAAAAGTGGTTACTTTCACCCCTTCAGGAACATTGATTATGTTTACGGGAATTTTAAAGGTACCTTCCGTAAATTTGTCAACTTTTCCGCTGATTTTAACCTTACTCGCTGACATTTTAATCTGGCTCATCTTATATGGCGATTTTAAATCCACCGTTAACTCAATATCGTTAAAAACATGATCCAATCTTATAGGTTTGGTTCTTAATTCGGTGACCGAATCAATATATTTTTTTGAACCCGAAATGATAACGCTGTCAGGTAAAATTTTTAACTCCTCAACCAAATTATATCCCGCTTTATATTGAATTTCAATATTTGGGTTAATCGGTACTTTTTTAGAAACGGAAGCTCCCAACTCAATAAATATAGTGTCCTTTAACACACTTACAATTTCAACTCCATTTGAAAATTGGGAATTTAACAATGAAATTTGTTTGTTTGGCAATATATAATAGATCGATTTAGTTTTCGAAATATTTTTTAAATTTAAAAGTATTTTATGCTTTTTAATTTTATATTTTATCAGTGTAAAGCCCGGTGCTTTTATGGCTACTTTAATTTCTGAGATCGGTTTTTTTTGAACCAGCTTACCCGATGGCAAATCTGTATATTCTACATTAAAAACAACTGGAGTGATATAGCTTTTGGACAATTCTATCAGCAACCAAATTATGGAAGACAAAATCAAAAAAAATAAAAACACTCTAATTTTTTTATTTTTTTTTAGAGATTTAATGCTTGATGCTGTAGTTGTTTTCATTTATGGAATTATAACTATTAAAGATACAAAAAAAGTGAGCTAAAAAGCTCACTTTTTTAAGAATGTGTTCCTTCTTATTTAATTTCTTCCGCAGATAGATATTTTTTACTGAGTTCCATAGAAATTGCAGAGCGCTCAAATTTAATTTTTCCTGCCCCTGTTTCAACGATTACGGTATTGTCACTGTCCACAATGTCAACAATTTTACCATGAATACCGCTACTGGTAACAATTTTATTGCCTTTTGCAATAGAAGTCTGAAACTTCTTTTCGTTTTTTTGACGTTTTATTTGGGGTCTTATCATAAAAAGATAAATCACCACAAACATTAATAAGAAAGGAAGCATGCTTGTTAGTGAACTTCCTCCGAAACTTTGTAAAGCTATAGTTGCGTACATTATTATTTATTTTTTAATTTAATTGATTAGGTTAGCTTTTTGGCGTTACAGTTCCTGCAATACGCAAGGTTTCTGTAACATTTGCTGTATTTGTCTTCAAAGTAATCGTTTTGCTTTGTTTCCCTCTTTTTCCTCTTGAATTAAACGAAAATTTTATAATGGCAGAATCTCCGGGTTTAATCGCATCTTTCGGCCATTCAGGAACCGTACAACCGCAAGATGCCGATGCATCAGTGATTATTAAATCGGTTTTTCCTTTGTTGGCTACTTTGAATGCGCCTTCCACAACATCCCCTTCGTTAATAGTGCCAAAATCAAACTCATTTTTATCAAATTCAATGATTGCGCTGCCTAAACTCATTTTGGCATCTCTTTCTTTTGCAGTTTCTAAATTTGTTGAATCTATTTTTGAAGAGGCATTTTCTTTACACGAAACAAATGCCAAACTCAATAAAAGAAACCCTACAATACTATTTTTAATCATGGTTCTTGGTTTTTTTTGTAAAAATATGAAATTACATCAATCCTCGTCCTATTTTATTCAATCTTTTTGATGCTGTAAAATCTTTTAAAATTTTATCAATAACGCCATTGATAAAAAAACTGCTTTTTTCCGAAGAATAATCTTTTGCAATTTCAATATATTCGTTGATGGTAACGCTCGTTGGAATTGAAGGAAATTTCAAAAACTCGCTTATGGCCATCTTTATTAAAATCATATCAATTTCAGCAATACGGTCGGTATCCCAATTGGGCGTTTTATTTTCAATTTCCTTTTCAAATTCTTTATGGTTTAACACCACTTTTCTGAATAAGTCCACCACAAATTTTTTGTCGTCGTCATCTTTATATAAATTCCCCAGTTGAAAAGCCTGTTTGGGTTTCAATTGATTTAACGTTTTTACAATCCATGTATTTACAAAAGGAATGTCATCAACCCAACTAATGGTTTTATCTTCAAAATACTCGGCCAACTTTTCATTCGGAGCCACCACATCTTTAAACATTGCAACCACAAAATTCCTGTCTTCATCAAATGAATGTTTGTCTGATTTCATATAAGAAGCATAACTGTTGCTTTCCTTTATCAGCTTCAAGATTTCGTGAACATATTCATTGTCCAAGCTCCAATAATTTAACTTATTGTCATCCAAATAATTATTCAATGAAACACTTTCATCCAATAATTTAAAAATTTCGTTATTTATGAATTTAAAATTCGGATTTAAATCCTGAGAAGTGGCTAAATACTTTTTTCTTGAAATTTCAATATGTTTTTTTTCCATATTTTTAACTTCCACAAGCAAACGAAGCATTAATACGTACAAATCGTACATTTTTTCTATACTTGTGTATAAAAAATATTCTTCATTTTTCAGGTTATCACTTTTAGACTGTAGCAACGCGTAAACCGATTGCATTACTTTAATTCTAATATGTCTTCTGTTTATCATTTGAAAGAACTTTTGTAAAATTTAGCAGTATTAAGCGGCAAAAATACTAATAATTTTTAGAAATATAATTTTGTTTTTATTTATTTATAAAAAGCAATAAATTTCTTAAATCAACAAGCATAAATACTATTTTGGCATTCCGCTGAAAAAGCGGTCGGGCTTTCTCGAGGTCACTGAAAAAGTCATTTTAAGACTTAAATTTTAATAAAAAGGAGTATAAACGCAAGTTTATCTACTCCTTTTTTTGTATCTTTAAACAGCTTTAAAAGGTTAATATATATGCTGTTACAACAAAAAATAATTCA
>JAENXD010000167.1 GCA_016649745.1 Flavobacteriaceae bacterium
AAATAAATAAGAGTCGTAATTAATCATATTGTGCCAATCCCAATTTGATGGGTTTAGCAGCACAACGGGAACAAATTCCCCGTTCATATCGGGCCAGGTAGGATAATACAATCCGGCTTTCATTCCGGCCATAATTCCTGCAATAATCATTTGCACAAAAGCAACGCTTATAACAAAAGGAACTATTTTTTTTGAAGGAATAGCGGATTTGCTTCCTAATAAATAAACATCCGACACCGTTTTTACCATCGCCCATATCACCAAAACAGCCAGCGTAAAATGAATCGCCAATTTATAGGCATTTACCCAAGGCCTGTTCACCAAGCCGCTCTGAACCATAATCCAGCCTGCAGAAGCAGTTAATATGGTTAACAAAATAACAATGCCCAACCGCTTAATCAAATAAAAATCGAGTTGCTTTTTAAGGGCAAATATTACAAAAGGAATTAAAAAAACAAAACCGAGCGAACGCACCCAAAGGCGGTGAAAATATTCCCAGAAATAAATAAACTTAAACTCTTGAATGGTAAATGCAGAATTGATTTTATGGTACTGTGGCGTTTCTTTGTAAAGTTCAAATTCATTTACCCAATCAGCATCATTTAAAGGAGGAATAACACCGGTAATTATGTCCCACTTAGTTATTGAAAGTCCGGATCCCGTCAATCGGGTGATGCCGCCTATCACAACTTGGCCAATTAACATAATTAGACCAAGAATCAACCAAATTCTTATTGTTTTTGTATATTTAAAGGTGTTTGTTTTCTTTGTTTCCATTCCAAGGTTTCAATTAAATGAATGATGTCTTTTTCAACATATTTTATTGCCGGCACAATTGAATCGTAGTTTGGTCGCACATAAAAATATAAGGCTCCGGCAAGCACGTGGTTCACGCTGTCTGTTGCCCTAAATTGAATATTTGTGGCAACGTTTCCTTCAATATGATATAGTTTCCCGAAAACTCTTTTTTCTAAGTTTTCATAAGGAACGGCATTAATGGCATCGGCTTTTAGTGTATGTTCAAAAGTTAATTTTTCAACTTCCTTTAAAATTTCCTCCAAATTATTGTTTACAATTCTATAGGTGAGAAAAATGGTTGCTTTTAACTGAGGATATTCCACACTTGCCGAATAATTATCGTTAAATTTGATTTTGGCCAAATTAGAAATCTCAAAACTATAAAGCGCATTTGATTCAATTTTTTGATAAGCTGCTTCCGGATACTGAAGTTTTAAATAGGGCGCAGGTTTTGGCAAGGTTTCATTTCCGCAAGAAAACAACGTAAAGACTAAAAAAAAAATGGCTATAAAATTTCTCATCTTAATCCTTTACAAACGCTCGGTTGATGGTCACCTCTACCTGTTTTATTCTTTTTTTATCCATAAGTTCAACTTTAAATGAATACTCAAAAAAGGCAATAATTTCTTGCTTTCTGGGAAATCTTCCGTGAATTTCCAAAATAAACCCTGCCAGTGTTTCCGACTCTCCTTTATTTTCTTCAAATAAATAAGTGTCTTCTATATCCAAAATCTTATAAAAATCTTTCAAGTTGATTTTTCCGTCAAACAAATAATTATTTTCATCAATCTTTGAATAAAGCGCATTATCGTCATCGTACTCATCACTAATATCGCCAACAATTTCTTCAATAACATCTTCCAGCGTAACAATTCCGCTTGTTCCGCCGTATTCATCAACAACTATGGCCAAATGATTTTTCTTTTCCTGAAATTCTTTCAACAAGTCATCCAGTTTTTTGTTTTCGGGAACAAAATAAGGCTCCCTAATCAGTTTTTGCCACTCAAAATTTTTCTCGTCTATATATGGCAATAAATCCTTGGCATATAAAACTCCTATTATTTCATCAATATTCTCATCGTAAACGGGATTTCTTGAAAATCCTTCATTTACAATTTTCGCCACCACATTTTCATACGATTCCTCTTTGGAAATTGCAAAAATATCAATTCGCGGCGTCATAATTTGGCCAGTTTCGGTATTTCCAAAACTTACGATTCCCTGCAATATTTTTTGATCCTCATTGTTTTTGGATTCGTTGGAAGTAAGTCCCAAGGCCTGTGAAAGTTTTTCAACCGACAAACTCGATTTCTGTTTTCCCAAATTATTTTCAATAATATTGGTCAGCCCCAATAACGGATAGCTAATGAATGAAAGCAATGCTACCAATATTTTTAGAGGATGGGCCATAATTACCGCAAACTTTAATGAATTTCTTGAGGCGTACAATTTGGGTAAAACTTCTCCAAAAAGCAAAATTAAAAAGGTGACTAAAATAACTTCCAATAAAAATTTCAATAAGCCCGACGCTATTTCAGCAAATAAAAAATCACCGATATAAGCAAAAATCAATACAATTAAAATATTGATGAAATTGTTTGACACTAAAACGGTTGCCAACAATCTTTTTGGTCTTTCCAATAAGGCAACAACTGCTTTTTCTTTGCTTGATTTTGATTCTGACGCTCGGTCTATATCAATTTTAGAAAGTGAGAAAAAAGCGACTTCGGCTCCAGAAATTAATGCGGAAAGTATAAGCAATAATAAAAGTGTTACAATACTCAATGCTTTCGATAAAAAAGCAACAGATAAAAGAATTGATAAAAACGAGGGTTCGGGATCCAACTTGAATATATTTTAGTTTTGAGTATTTAGTATTTATTACAAATTTAAATTATGATAAACCAAATTCTTATTAAATAAATTAGGTAACCTTGGTTATTCTTTTAAAAAAATTACATCATCCTTAGAACGGCAAATCATCGGCTACTTCTTCCTTACTGACACTTTCTTGGTTTGGCGGCGTGGAAGGATTTGGTTTTGAACTTTCCTTTTGCACGGGCGCATTCAATTCCTTTTTTGTGGTTAAAAAAGTCATATCCACCACGTGAATTTCCGTGGTGTATCTTTTCGATTTGTCTTCACCTTCCCATTGCCTTGTTTTTATGCGGCCTTCAACATATACTTTATCGCCTTTTGATAAATATTTTTCGCAAATTTCGGCCAATTTGTTTCTAACAACAATATTGTGCCATTCCGTAGTGGTTACTTTTTCTCCGGTTTGTTTGTTTGTATAGGTTTCATTTGTTGCGATGGGAAACCGCCCAATAGCGTTTCCGCCTTCAAAATAATGCATTTTTACTTCATCGCCTAAATGTCCTATCAGTATTACTTTATTTATTGTTCCAGCCATTTTATTACTGTCAATTAGGTAACAAAAGTACAAAAAATTTAGTCTGATTTATACCGATTCAAAAAATTATCGATCAATACGGGCACCGGATATTTTTTGATGGTTTTCCAAGGAATTGAAAAACGATCTGAAACAGTGGTGGTTACCACCCAAAATTTTGCATAAATATGTTGATGGGTTAATTTGTGCACAAGCACTTCTTTGTCAAAAAGAGAAACCTTTACCTCTAAATTTAAGAACAATTCCTTAAATATTTTATGTTCGGAAAGTGCTTCAAAATTAATAATTTCATCTGTTTCAATTAATGGAAATTCATAAAGATTTTGCCATATTCCAGCATCACGCTTCACGATTTTGGTTTTTTGGTCGCTTGAGTGAACCACCAAATAATTAAAGTGCCTTGTTTTAATTTTTACTTTGTTTTCCTTTACAGGAAAATCTTTCACACTGTTTTTCGACAAGGCAAAACAGCTATTGTTTAACGGGCAAATTCCACAATCCGGATTGTTGGGTTTGCACATCATCGCACCAAATTCCATAATGGCCTGGTTGTGCGTGCCGGGATTTTTTACATCAAGCAATTCTTGGGCCAATTGCTTAAATATTTTGATGCCTGCGGAAGCGTTTATAGCTGTGTCAATTCCGAAGTAACGCGCCAAAACACGATATACATTGCCATCAACAACCGCAGTTGGTTCGTTAAAACAAATTGAGGCAATTGCCGAAGCGGTATAATCGCCAATGCCTTTAAGCTTTAATAGTTCTTTGTAGGTTGCCGGGAATTCACCGTTTAATTCATCAACAATATGTTTTGCGGATAAATGCAAGTTTCTGGCACGGGAATAATAACCCAACCCTTGCCATAGTTTTAGCACTTGCTCTTCGGTTGCGGCTGCCAAATCAAAAACCGTCGGAAAATTTTTAATAAACCCCAAATAATAAGACATTCCTTGGTCAACTCGCGTTTGTTGCAAAATAATTTCCGAAAGCCATACGGCGTAAGGATTTTTGGTATCGCGCCAAGGCAGATTTCTTTTGTTTTGTAAATACCAGTCTATTAATTGTTTAGAGAAAATCATTCCTTTTTTTATAAAATACAATGATACATCTTTTAATTAATTAAATTTTAGTGAATTAACTTTTTGAAATTCATTATTATATCATATATTTGCCGTCTTAATTTTATAATAACATATAACCCAAATTAAAAATGACGAAAGCAGAAATCGTATCAAATATTGCAGACAAATCTGGAATAGAAAAAGCAGATGTTTTGGCAACTGTTGAAGCGTTCATGGAAGAGGTAAAGAATTCTCTTGAAAAAGGAGACAATGTTTATTTAAGAGGTTTTGGTAGTTTTATCATTAAAACAAGAGCTGAAAAAACTGGAAGAAACATTTCAAAAAACACCACTATTAAAATTCCGGCACACAACATCCCCTCTTTTAAGCCCGCAAAAGTATTTGTGGAAGCAGTAAAAAGTAAAGTAACAGTATAACCCACTTAAGTAGGTTAAAAATATTATTAATATAAAAAACAACTTTTAATTATGCCAAGTGGTAAAAAAAGAAAGCGAGCGAAAATTTCGACTCATAAACGCAAAAAAAGAGCAAGAGCAAACAGACATAAAAAGAAAAAGTAAGCCAAGCTTACTTTTTTCTTTTCAATTTTAAAGTTCATTGAAATAAATATTTGCAGTTAATGCAAATATTGTTGGGTATATTACCCTGTAAAACTTAGTATAAATCGTTCAAGTATTTATTTATTTGAACACAAAACAATTCAGAGTGAAAACAGAATTAATAATTAGATCAAACTTCTCTGATATTGATTTTGCCTTATTAAAAGATGGTAGATTAACAGCACTGAATAATGAATCGACTAGCAATAAATTCTCCGTCGGAGATATTTTTTTAGCTAAAATTGGCAAAGTTCTATCTGGTTTAAATGCATCGTTTGTTGATGTAGGATATGAAAAAGATGGTTTTTTACATTATCATGATTTAGGAGCACAATTACTATCCTTAAATAAATTTATAAAAGGTATAACTACAGGTAAAATTAAAGATTTCACATTAAAGAATTTTCAACTAGAAAAGGATATTGACAAAAACGGAAGTATCGTTGATGTTCTAAAAACAGGTCAAAATCTATTAGTACAAATTGTAAAAGAGCCCATATCTACCAAAGGTCCGCGGATGAGTTCAGAAATATCCATTGCGGGTAGATATTTGGTATTGGTTCCTTTTTCTGACAGAGTTTCAGTTTCTCAAAAAATTAATGATCCGGAAGAAAAAGACCGATTAAAAAGACTGATCAAAAGCATTAAACCTAAAGGTTTTGGTGTCATTATCAGAACTGTGGCTGAAAATAAAAAAGTCGCAGAATTGGATAAAGATTTACAAAATTCTTTAGAACGATGGGTTGCCATGTGTAAACAAATTGTTACTGTTAAAACACAACAAACACCCATTAAAGTTTTAAGTGAATTAAACAGAGCTTCTTCAATTTTAAGAGATTTGTTTAATGATTCGTTTACAAGCATTGTAACTAATGACGAAATTTTGTTTTTAGAAATTAAAGAGTATTTACAAGAAATCGCACCAAAAAAAGAGTCTATTGTGCAATTATATAAGTCGCAAGTTCCCATTTTTGAAAAACATGGAATTGAACGCCAGATAAAAACATCGTTTGGACGAACAGTATCTATGAGTAAAGGAGCTTATTTGGTTATTGAACATACCGAAGCGCTTCATGTAATTGACGTAAACAGTGGCAATCGTTCAAACAAAGCCAACACACAAGCCGACACCGCACTTGAGGTTAATTTAATTGCGGCTTCAGAGATCGCAAGACAATTACAATTGCGAGATATGGGAGGCATTATTGTTGTTGATTTTATTGATATGAATTCCCCTGAACACAGGCAAAAACTTTTCGACCATTTAAAGGCCGAAATGGAATTTGACAAGACTAAACATAAAATATTACCGCCAAGCAAGTTTGGTTTGGTACAAATTACCAGACAACGCGTGCGGCCGGAATTGGTTATAAAAACTCAAGAACCTAACCCTAGCGGGATTGGAGAAGTTGAATCGCCAATTATTTTATTGGATAAAATTGAATCTGAACTTGAAAGACTTGTAAGTTCAAAAGCGCATGTAAATATTACTTTAAATACACATCCTTTTATTGTAGCATACTTAAAAAAGGGATTTCCATCAATTCAAATGCGATGGTTTCTGAAATATAAAAAGTGGATCAAAATTTTACCTAGAATTACCTATCAATATTTAAGATTTGATTTTACCGATAATGAAGGTAAAATAATTGACTAAATAAGGCTTCACAATATCTTAATACCAATTAAACATTCAAATGTTGTATAAAAAGTCCTGCAAAATTTGGAGGTCACTGAAAAAGTCATTTTAAGACTTAAATTTTAATAAAAAGGAGTATAAACGCAAGTTTATCTACTCCTTTTTTTGTATCTTTAAACAGCTTTAAAAGGTTAATATATATGCTGTTACAACAAAAAATAATT
>JAENXD010000003.1 GCA_016649745.1 Flavobacteriaceae bacterium
AAAGATGCCTCTTTAGCGACAAAATATCAAACCGTTTCAAATATAAAAGGATTAACTTTAAACGGAGGATTTCAGTATAAAAGAAAATTAAATACTAAATTAGATTTCCTTTTCGGAGGAAATTTTAATTTTAATAATGAACTTGAAGCGAATGGAAATGAATATTTATATACAATTGATTTGGCTTCAGGTGTTCAAAAAGATATTAATTATGAAGAAGAAGTTAAAGGAATCCTAAAATCCCCTTTAAAATCCACCATAGGTCTTGGCTTGGGTAAAGATAACAAATGGTATGCAGGTGTTGATTACAGTTTTCAAAATGCATTGGAACTAAATGGTGGTGTTTTTAATAATTATTCAAAAATTGATTACGATAAATACAGTAAATTAGCAGTAGGAGGTTTTTATACCCCAAAATTTAATTCAATCAACAGTTATTGGGATAGAATTACCTACAGAGCTGGAGTGAAATTTGAAAACACCGGATTGTTGGTTGACGCATCGGGTAATGGCACCGATTTTACTGCAATTAATGATTTTGGCATATCTTTTGGAGTAGGGTTACCAATGAGTAAGCAACTGTCCAATTTGAATATCGGATTTGAGATTGGAAAAAGAGGACAAACAACGAACGGCTTAGTACAAGAAAATTATGTTAATTTCAGATTAGGCCTTTCATTAAACGACAAATGGTTTAAAAAATTAGAAATATTTTAATTAAAAATTAAGACGATGAAACAAATGAGACAAATTTTAGCTGTATTATTATTTATAGTTTCAGCCCCTGCTGTTTTTTCACAGGCAGATCAAGAATGTATTGTAAAATACAACCTGTTCAAAGGCGATTACAGCGCAGGTAAATATGATATGGCTTATGAAAATTGGCTTTGGACAATGGATCATTGCCCAACACTTACTGTGAATATTTACAAATTGGGCATTAAAATTGCCGAAAATCGTTTAGAAACTGCAACATCTGAAGCTGATAAAGCTGCTGCAATAAAACTTGTTGAAAGAGTTTATAATCAGAGATTGGAGAATTTTCCTCAAGATTTAGCTAGAATTTATAGTGACTTTGCAACATTTAAAGATGCTCATGGCGCTTCAGAAGATGAAGTATTTGCTTTATTGGAAAAATCCTTTAAATCAGATCCTACGGAAATCTCTCCAACTAATATTTACAGATATTTTGACATTATATTAAATAAATATAAAGATACAAATCCACAAATAGTATTTGATACCTATGATGAAGTAGGTGAAGGCATCGAATTAAAAAGAGAAGAATATTCAAAACAATTAGATCTTATTAATGCTAAAGATTCTCTAAATTTAAGTGATAGAGATAAAAGAAGCAAAATTGCCATTGATCAAACTTTAAGCAATTTAGAGCTTGTTGAGACTGGATTAGATGCAAAACTGTCAGCAATTTCTACTTGCGAGAACTTAATCCCTTTGAATAAAAAGTATTTTGAAGAGAATAAAAATGATGCGGTATGGTTAAAAAGAGCTGTTTCCAGAATGTACAATAAAGAATGTACAGACGATCCATTTTATGATGTATTGGTTGAAGCCTACGTAAAGGCAGATCCTTCCCCTCAAGCTTCTGTATTTTATGCCGGTATCTTAATGAAAAATGGAGAAACCAACAAAGCAATGGAATATTTTAAAAAAGCAATCGAACAGGAAACAGATTCTTACAGCAGAGCTAGATATGCATTAAGAGTTGCTGAAATATTAAGGAAAAAAGGAAGATTGGAAGAAGCTAGAAGCTATGCATATAAAACTATAGAGTATCAGCCAACAATGGGTAAAGCCTATTTATTGATCGCAAGTATGTACGCATCAAGTGCCAACTCTTGCGGAACCGATGTGGTTTCTAAAAGAATGGTTTATGTTGCTGCTTTAAATAAAGCATTAAAAGCAAAATCAGTTGACCCAAGTATTAGTTCATTGGCGAATAGATTTATTTCAAACTATTCAGAGAATGTACCAAGTAAAAAAGATTTATTTGTAGCTGGAGTACAATCAGGATCCAGACATAAAATAGGTTGTTGGATTAATGAAACAGTAATAGTTCCGTAAATTAGATTTAAAATATTATAATTGATATATTTGTTGAATGACAAAATCAGTTGTTAATAAAATAAAAAGCATTGCTATGGTTTTAATCACAGCAATGTTTTTTTCATGTACAAATGATGTAAAAGAGGTGAGGGATTTTTTGGCCGATAAAAATTTACCGATTGGAGAAGCTTATAAAATTAACCATAAACATACGGATTCCGGACGCGTTGACATTAAAATGAGAGCTCCTGTGATGCTTGATTTCAGTAACAGAGAAAATCATCCCTACAATGAATTTCCAAAGGGAATAAAAATTACCTCCATTGAAAAGAATGGGGATTCTGTTACAGTAGAGGGAGATTACGCTAAGAGTTATAGGAAAACAGAAGTTTCTGAAATAAAAAATAATGTAGTCGTAAAAAATTATGCCCAAAAAAATAAACTGGTAACCGAACAAATTTATTGGGATCAAAAGACACATTATTTTTTTACCGAGAAAAAATTCGCATTTTACACTGCAACTGATACTATATATGGAACCGGCTTTGAATCTACAGAAGATTTAAAAACGTGGTGGGTGAAAAATCAGAGTGGCGTAATTAACATTAAAGAATAAAATATAAGATGCAAAACCTTTGGAAAATATTTGAGTATGGGTATTTAGTAATAGCCGTTGTATTTAGTGTAGAAACAATACTGAATTGGAATACTGATAGAGAACGTGCCTATTTGTTGGCCGGATTTTCAATATTGGCAGTTTTTATGTATTTTTTCAGGAGACGTTTCAGAAAAAAAAGAGAAACACCAAAAAATAATTAATTGGAAATACAAATTCCCGTCATATTAATTTCAATACTGCTTTCCGCTTTCTTTTCGGGAATGGAAATCGCCTATATAACAGCCAATAAATTTCAAATAGAACTTCAAAAGAGGAAAGAGGGATTTACTTCAAAAATTGTTGGCAAATTAACTGCTAAATCATCAAAATTTATTACGACCATGTTGGTTGGCAATAACATTTCTTTGGTAATTTACAGTTTTTTTATGGGTGAAATTATTACCGAAAAATTATTGAGTCCACAATTAAATGATTTCTCAACATTAATAATCCAAACCTTAATTTCAACAATAATAATTTTGGTTACCGCTGAATTTTTGCCAAAAGCAATATTTAGAATTTATGCCAACGAAATGTTTTGGTTTTTTGCGCCTTTAGCTTACTTTTTTTACATTATATTTCATTTCATTTCCGATTTTATTACAGCAATTTCCGATTATTTATTGAAAACTTTTTTTAATACTGCTAATGATGAGAAACAAACTGAATTCAGTAAAGAAGAGCTTGGGAATTACATCACGAAACAATTGGAAAACAGTGATGATTTTGAAGAAGTGGATTCTGAAATTCAAATTTTTCAAAATGCACTTGAGTTTGATACGGTAAAGTCCCGTGAAATCATGATTCCAAGAACCGAAATTGTTGCCGTTGACATTAATGAGGATATTGCCAATTTGAAAGAATTATTTATACAAACTGGATATTCGAAAATTTTGGTTTATGATGGTTCTTTAGATAATGTTTTGGGTTATGCCATTGCATTTGAATTGTTTAAAAAGCCAAAAGACATTAAATCCATTTTAATGCCGGTGGAATTTGTTCCTGAAAGTATGCTGATAAACAATGTGCTAAACATTTTAATTAAAAAGAAAAGAAGCATATCCGTTGTGCTCGATGAATTTGGCGGAACATCTGGAATCATTTCCATAGAAGATATTGTTGAAGAATTATTCGGTGAAATTATTGATGAACATGATACCGTAGATTTGTTGGAAAATAAAATTAATGATGGAGAATTTGAATTTTCGGCACGGTTGGAAGTGGATTATTTAAATGAAACCTACAATTTAAATATTGAAGAAAGTGAAGCCTATGAAACCCTGGGGGGATTTATTGTTTATCATAATGAAGACATTCCAAAAGAAGATGAAATCATTGAAATTAACAATTTACATTTTAAAATGTTGAAGGTAGATTCTTCGAAAATTATGGAAGTTTATCTAAAACTTTTAGATAAAGTCGATTAATGGTTTACAACTTCCTGAAATTACCTTTTTTTGTAATTAATAATAATTATTTCACTTTCATAATTAATAACTAAATCGTATTTTCGCACACTGTAATAAAAGAAAATAACTATAGAAATGGCAATTTTATCAAAAATTAGAGATCGTTCAATGTTCCTAATCCTAATTGTAGGTTTAGCGCTTTTTGCATTTGTACTTGATCCGAGTTCAATTCAGCAATTTTTCAGTGCTACCAAAGCGAATTCAATAGGTGAGGTGAACGGAGAAAACATTGACAGAGAGGAGTTTGCGAAACTAGTTGAAAATTATAAATCACAAAGTGGAGGAAGAGTTTCACAAATGCAGGCCGTGAATGCTGTTTGGAATAATTTGGTTGGTGAAAAAATATTCCAATCTCAATTGGAAGGAGCCGGAATTGTAGTGGGTGAAAAGGATATTTGGGATGCTATGGTGGCATTGCCGGAAATTCAAAATTCGCCGCTTTTTAAAAATGAAGCCGGACTTTTTAATGAAGAAAAATTAAAAGAATATATTGCCAATATGAAAGCCGATGCTGAAGCAGGAAACAGTCAGGCTTGGTTAAATTGGTTAGAAACTGAAAAAAGTATTAAGCAAAATTTAGAACGTCAGGCTTATACTTCTTTGGTGTCTGCTGGTTTAGGTGCTTCGTTAAAAGAAGGTGAACGTGATTACTTATACCAAAATACTAAAATTGATGCACAATTTGTTTATGTTCCATATGCAACAATTGACGATAATGCAGCTAAGGTATCAAAAGAAGAAATTCAAAAATATTTGGAAAAAAATTCCAAACGATTTAAGTCTGAAGCTACTCGTTCCATCGATTATGTGAGATTTGATATTGTGTCATCTGAAGAAGATGATGAAAGCGTTAGAAAAGAAGTGGCTAACTTTATCAATGATAGAGAGGAATTCAGCAGTGCAGCAAACACTAAAGTTCAAATTTCCGGATTAAAAAACGCTCAAAATTATGAAGCTTTTTTGAGTGATAATAGATCCGATTTGGCCATTGATAATAATTACTATTATAAAATCCAACTTCCTGCAGCAATTGCTGACACTATTTTTAGCGGTTCTGTTGGTGATGTCGTAGGGCCTTATAAAGACAATGGCTACTACAAAATTTCTAAAATTGTAGATTTTGAGCAGGTGCCTGACTCTGTTAAATCAAGTCATATCTTGGTTCCTTATGCAGGAGCTGTAAGATCAACTTCATTAAAAACAAAAGAAGAAGCTAAAAAAACAGCAGACAGTATTTTTGCTTTGGTTAAAAACGACAAAATAAAATATACTGAAATTGCAGATCAAATAAATACCGATCCCACAAAAGGTAAGGGTGGTGATATTGGATGGATAAGAAAAGATCAAGCTTTTTCAGATTCATTTGATAAAGATTTTGCCAATTTTATTTATAAAAATCCGGCAGGAAGCATTGCTGTTGTTGAAACGGCATTTGGTTTTCATATTATTAGAGTAGATGAGCAAAAAAATTCAGAAAAAGCAGTGAAACTAGTTTCTTTTGCGCGATTGATAAATCCTTCTGAGGTTACTGAAAATTCTGTTTTTGAAAAAGCAGAAACGCTTGCTTCTAATTTGGCAAATGGTGAAAAAT
This sequence comes from Flavobacteriaceae bacterium, assembly GCA_016649745.1. Taxonomy (GTDB): domain Bacteria; phylum Bacteroidota; class Bacteroidia; order Flavobacteriales; family Flavobacteriaceae; genus Lutibacter. The sequence goes on from JAENXD010000003.1 coordinate 5,786, forward strand.
TAGAAGATCTTTCGAAAAAGAAAAATTATACCGTTCAATCTGCAAAAAATCTTAAAGTATTGGATGAAAATATTCCAGGTTTAAACATTCAACGTCCAATTGTTATTTGGGCATTTTCCAATGAACGTGAACTTGGAGATTCTAAACGCTTTGATGTTGATGTAAATGGTAAAAGAGGCTATGTTGTGGTTGTTCTTCAAGCCAAAACTGAGAAAGATGGTTTAGTGGCTAATGCAGATGTTTTAGCAAAAATTCAGCCTGAATTAATCAACAAGAAAAAGGCAGAAATGATTAAAGCAAAAATTAAAGGTACCACTTTAGAAGAAATTGCAAAAAACACCAATACAACGGTTAATGTAGCATCAAGTGTAACTTTGCTTAATCCGTTATTATCCGGTGTTGGGAATGAACCTTCTGTAGTTGGCGCAATGTCTACCATAAAACTAAACGAAGTTTCAAATCCAATAGAAGGTAATAAAAAAGGGGTGTTTGCTGTTAAAGTAGTAAAACGTGATGCTCCTGTGAAATTAGATAATTATGATATGTATCGTAATAGAATAATAGAAAATTTGAAAGCGAGATCTTTCCAGTTATTTCAAGTATTGGAAGAAACTGCCGATATTAAGGATAATAGAGGTAGCTACTATTAATTGAAAGAAAATATTTAAATAAAAAAAGCGAGCTACTGCTCGCTTTTTTTATTTTTTATCCTATCCCCAATCCTTTCCGAAGGAAAGGGAGTTTGTTTTTAGTTAATTCAAGATTTTAGAATTTTCCTATAACCTTTTAATTTTTAACATATAAACTTATAACAATTACCCATTCATAGAGATTAAAAATTCTTCATTTGAAGTGGTGTATTGAATTTTACTTTTAATGAATTCCATCGCTTCTACCGGGTTCATATCAGCTAAATATTTTCTAAGAATCCACATACGTTTTACTGTTTTTGGATCTAACAATAAATCATCTCTACGAGTGCTAGATTTAACAAGGTCAATAGCTGGGTAAATTCTTCGGTTGGCAATATTTCTTTCCAATTGAAGCTCCATATTTCCGGTACCTTTAAATTCTTCAAAGATAACTTCATCCATTTTAGAACCAGTTTCGGTTAATGCAGTAGCAATAATTGTTAATGAACCTCCATTTTCTATATTTCTTGCAGCTCCAAAAAATCGTTTTGGCTTGTGCAAGGCGTTGGCATCAATACCACCTGATAAAATTTTACCTGATGCAGGCGCAACGGTATTATATGCTCTGGCCAAACGGGTGATGGAATCTAATAAAATAACCACATCGTGTCCGCATTCAACCAAACGTTTTGCTTTTTCTAAAACAATATTGGCAACCCTTACATGTTTTTCAGCCGGTTCGTCAAAAGTTGAAGCTACAACTTCACCTCTTACGCTTCGTTGCATGTCTGTTACCTCTTCGGGTCTTTCATCAATTAATAGAATAATTTGATAAACTTCCGGGTGATTTGAAGCAATTGAATTCGCAATGTCTTTAAGCAACATTGTTTTGCCCGTTTTAGGCTGTGAAACAATCATCCCTCTTTGTCCTTTTCCTATCGGACAAAATAAATCCATAATTCTTGTGGAAAGCGTGCTGTTTTTTCCAGCCAAATTGAATTTTTCCTGCGGAAATAAAGGCGTTAAATGTTCAAATGAAACACGGTCCCTAACCACATTTGGATTTAATCCGTTTATTTTTGAAACGCGGATTAAAGGAAAGTATTTTTCACCTTCTTTTGGCGGTCTAACCACACCTTTTACAGTATCTCCGGTTTTTAAACCAAACAATTTAACTTGTGATTGAGATAAATAAATATCATCCGGTGATGAAAGATAGTTGTAGTCGGATGAACGTAAGAAACCATAACCGTCAGGCATCATTTCTAAAACGCCTTCACTTTCAATAATTCCGTCAAATTCATAATCAGGATCTCTAAAGCGGTTTCCCTGTTTGCGAGGTCCTTTTTCCCTTTGTTGGTTTGTTTGTTGGTTTGTTTGTTGGTTTCCTTGCTGTTTGTGTTGCTTATGCTGCTGTTTAGGCTGATTTTGTTGTGCTCTTTCTTGTCCATCATTTGTAGTTTCAACAATATTGTTTTCACTACTTTCAGGCTGACTTTTAATTTCTGTTTTTGACGAAGGTCTCACCGCTTTTTTGATGGGGACTTTTACAACATCGGTTCTGATTGCAGGTTTTTCAATAGCTTCAACTGTGGTATTTTCAACAGGAGTTGCTGGTGCCTTTTTTACAGCTCTTTTAAATGGTTTTTTTTCAGTGGAAACTTGTATTGGTTTTACTGATTCCTCAACTTCAGAATTTTGAATAGGAGCAAAAAGTTCTGGTGCTTTTTCTCGTTTAGGTTGTGAAGTTTTGCTGTTTTTATTCACTTTTGGTGAATTGGCTTTTAAAACGATTCTTTTGCGTCGTGGTTTATTGTCGTCAGACAAAGCTTCATTATTTGTAATTGCTTCAGGAGCAGCGGCTTGAATGTCTAGAATTAAATAAACTAAATCTAGTTTTTTTAATTGACTAAACTTCTTTGCTCCAACGGTTTTAGCAATCTCTTGTAATTCAGAAAGAGATTTATCCTTTAGTTCGGAAATTTCAAACATTATGTAAATATGTAATAATTGTTAGTGAATAAATGTTGTTATCTTATTAAATTAAGAATTTCATCGTGAATTAATCTGGGTGGTGATTAGTTTTAGTTGCAGGTCCTGTATTCTATTATGCGGTAGGACTTTGCAAATATATAAATTTATTTTATATAGTAATCTTTTAATCTTTAAAAATAAAACGTATTTTTGCTGTAATTGGTATAAATATGATTCAAAGAATACAATCTGTATATTTATTAATTGCCACAGTGCTTTCAGGAGGGTTCATTTTCCTCTTTAATTTATGGACAACTGAGCAGGGAACTAAATTTTACGCATTGGATTCGTTAAGTTCAGCCAATTTGGTATTGGCAAGTGTTTTTGTTTTATTCATGGCATCTGCTTTACTAACGCTTATTACAATTTTTCAGTTTAAAAAAAGACAGATGCAGTTTGTTTTAGGGCGGTTAACAATTTTGATTAATTTTATTTTAGTAGGAATTCTCGTGTATTTTGCACAAAATTTATCCGGAGAAATTAAAATTTCTGAGAAGGGTATTGGGTTACTCATTCCGATTTTTACTATTGTTTTTGTGGCTTTAGCCAACAAAGCGATAAAAAAGGATGAAGAACTCGTGAAATCTGTGGACAGATTGCGATAAACCTACAATCTTTGTATATTTAGTGTGCAGAAACCATTTCAATTTACGTTGAAATGGTTTTTTTTTGTTTTAGATTATTCATTAAAATATTTTGGGCCTGCCCGCCTTTTTGGTGGGCGTTCCCCTTTGGGTCGGGCTTTACGTTGCAATCCGTCATCGCGAGCGGAGCGTGGCAATCTGTTGAATATATTGCCTGCCGGCCGCAGGCGGGCTTCACAAACTCTCAATGCCGGGATTTTCACTTCAATCCCTAACGCTTTTCGAGTTCTATAATTTCCAAATTTGTGATGTTGTCTTCATGAATTTCAAACCGAAGCATTGTTCTAACGGTGTGAAATCCGTATTTTCCTGCAGCACCCGGATTCATATGAAGTATGTTTAGTTTTTTATCAAACATCACTTTTAAAATATGGGAATGACCGCTAATAAATAATTTTGGCCTATTTATAGCTAAATCTTTCTTAACTCTCGGATTATAATTGTTCGGATAACCACCAATGTGAGTCATCCAAACCGAAACTTTTTCAATGGTAAATTTATGGTCTAACGGGAATTCAGCTCTCATTAAAGAATCATCTATGTTTCCATAAACAGCCCGTAATGGCTTTAGCTTTTTTAAGGCATCAATCACTTCAAAAGAACCAATATCACCAACGTGCCACACTTCATCAACCTGCTTTGCAAACTTCAAAATTTGGTCATCAATATAACTGTGGGTGTCAGAGAGCAATAAAATTTTTTTCATTTGGTTGTGAAATTAGTAACTCACAAATATGGCGTATATTTGCATCGGCACAAAAATAACATTTCAATTGAGATATTTTATCAAATTAGCATATAAAGGAACCAACTACCATGGATGGCAAGTGCAGCCCAACGCGATAACGGTTCAGGAATTATTGACCAAATCATTTTCAACGGTTCTTCGGAATCCGGTTGAAATTGTTGGCGCGGGAAGAACTGACGCTGGCGTTCATGCCGAAGAATTTTTTGCGCATGTTGACATTGAAAATGAATTTAATGTAAAAGAAATTATTTATAAAATAAATGCTTTGTTGCCAAATGACATCGTTGTTTACGATATTTTTAAAACCACTGAAAATGCCCACGCACGTTTTGATGCCACCAGCAGAAGTTATGAATACCGTCTTTTTTTAGGAAAAAATCCGTTTTTAACTGAAACTGCCTGGCAATTTATTAGCACAAAACTTTTTGTTGAAAAAATGAATGAAGCTGCCAAAATTTTAGAAAAATATACTAATTTTAAGTGTTTTTCACGATCGAATACCAACGTAAGAACGTATAATTGTAATATTATGCTTGCTGAATGGAAACAAACGAATCAACTGCTGGTGTTTCATATTACTGCCGATCGATTTTTAAGAAATATGGTGCGGGCAATTGTGGGGACTTTAATAGAAATAGGAAAGGGGAAAATGACGTTAGAAGAGTTTAAAAGAATCATTGAAAGTGAAAATAGAAGCAATGCCGGAGCTTCAGCACCATCTGAAGGATTATTTTTAACACAAGTAACCTATCCAAAAACAATTTTCAACAATGAGCAATAAAGTTACAGGGAAAGCTTTTGACGCAAAAATATTTTATCGCTTATTGAGCTTTTCAAAAAAATACCGATGGCAGTTTTTTATAGGCACTTTTTCGGCGATATTATTGTCGTTGGCTTCAGTTGCCAAACCTATTTTATTGCAGCAAATAGTTAATATTTATTTCAAAAATAAGGATAAAGAAGGCATTTTATACTACTCATTGTTAATGGTCGTATTTTTAATTGCTGAAGTTTTATTGCAGTTTGTTTTTATTTACAAAGTAAATTGGCTGGGGCAACATATTATTAAAGACATCAGAGTTCAATTAAATAATCACATGTTGCAATTTAAAATGTCATATTTCGACAATTCTTCTGTTGGAAGATTAGTGACCCGTTTGGTTTCTGACACAGAAACTATCGCGCAATTTTTCGGACAGGGATTGTTTATGATCATCAGTGATTTGTTAAAAATGTTTGTGGTTGCCATTGTGATGCTATGGATGAATTGGAGAATGGCATTAATTGCTTTTATTGTGCTTCCCGTTTTAATTTATGCCACAAAAATATTTCAAATTGCCATAAAATCAGCTTATCAGGAGGTGAGAATTCAAGTCGCAAATTTAAATGGATTTGTTCAAGAGCGTGTTACCGGAATGAAAATTGTGCAGCTATTCAACCATGAAAATGAGGAATATGACAAATTTGTTAAAATTAACGATTTGCATAAAAAAGCAAATATAAGAACGGTTTGGTACTATTCTATTTTCTTTCCAATAGCTGAAATTTTATCATCAATATCGGTGGGATTGCTAGTTTGGTACGGAGGTTTGGATATTGTGAACTCTGGAACTACAGAAATTGGGCAAATCATCGCATTTATTATGATGGCTCAAATGTTGTTTAGGCCGTTGAATCAAATTGCCGATAAATTTAATACGCTGCAAATGGGAATGGTGGCTGGCGACAGGGTTTTTGAAGTATTGGACACAAAAGATCAAATTGTTGAGTCCGGGAAAATGGAAGCAAAAAATTTTAAAGGCAATATTTCTTTTAGGAATGTTTATTTTAGTTATAATGAAGGAGAAGAAGTTTTAAAAGGAATTTTTTTTGATGTAAAAGCGGGAGAAACGGTTGCGATTGTAGGAGCAACCGGAGCAGGAAAATCAACCATCATCAATTTGATCAATCGTTTTTATGAAATTGATAAAGGCGAAATTTGTATTGACAATCAAAATATTTTGCAATACACGTTGCCTTCTTTAAGAAATCAAATCGCCGTTGTTTTACAAGATGTTTTTTTATTTACCGATTCCATTTTCAACAATATTGTTTTAAGTGATGATTCAATTACTTTAGAACAGGTGATTGATGCTGCGAAAGAAATAGGAATTCATGAGTTTATTATGAGTTTGCCAAATAATTATCATTATAATGTACGAGAACGTGGAGGAATGTTGTCGACCGGGCAACGACAATTAATTGCTTTTTTGCGTGCGTATGTGAGTAAACCGAATATATTAATATTGGATGAAGCTACTTCATCCATAGATTCCTATTCAGAAAAATTGATTCAAGAGGCAACAGATAAAATTACAAGGCACCAAACATCAATAATTATTGCGCACAGGTTAACCACCGTTAAAAAAGCCAACAGAATTATTGTAATGGATAAAGGTAAAATTATGGAACAAGGTTCTCATTTAGAATTGCTTGAGAAAAACGGGTATTATAAAACACTTTATGATATGCAATTTGCGAGTGAAGTAGCGTAGTTGCTGTTTAACTGTTTAATTGTGTAATCGTTTAACTGTAAACGTTGACTGTTTAATTGTGTAATTGTTAAAGTTTGAAAGTTTGAAAGTTGCTCATTTCCATTAACTTTTGTCTCTATTCTCTTTTCTTTAATCGACTAACTGGCTAATTGCCTAATTGGAGGGATTAATTAAGATCATATCTAATCTGTTCAATGAGTTCTTGGGTATTATTGTACAGCACAAACTCCCCATCTTTTATATAAGAAATTTTTCCTGTTTCTTCGGAAACAATCAAACAAAGTGCATCGGTTTTTTCTGTAATTCCTACAGCAGCTCTATGGCGTAAACCAAATCGTGCAGGTAAATTTTTTGCGGAAAGCGGTAACACAATTCTTGTGGCAATAATAAAATTATCCTTAATAATTACGGCACCGTCGTGCAGGGGACTGTTTTTGTAGAAAATACTTTCCAATATCGGCTGATTTACTTCTGCATTCATTTTATCGCCGGTGTATTTTACAAAATCTAAATTATGTGTTCTTTCCAAAACCAATAAAGCACCTGTTTTTGATGCCGACATCGTTTCACAGGCTTTAACAATGGTTTCTACATCCATCGTAATATATATTTCACTTTTTAAAAAGCTGATTTGTTTTAAGAAATTTCGTCGGTTCGTAAAATTTGTTGAGCCCAGCATCAATAAAAATTTCCGTACTTCAGGCTGAAAAACAATAAGTATGGCAATCGCTCCCAAACTTATGAGTGTGCCCAACAATCCGCTAAGCATTTCCATTTGAAGCGCCTGCGTTATTTTCCAAATAATAACAACAAGTCCAATGCCAATAAAAATATTTATGGCAACACTTCCTTTTAAAAGTTTGTACACATAGTAAAGAAGCGTAGCAACTAAAACGATATCTAAAATATCAAGAAAATCAAAGTTTAAGAAATCGAGCATTAAATTTGTTTTTGTAAAAATAGGAAAAGATTTGGTATTATTCATTAATTAGTCAATAGCAAAAATGCACTTTTTCTTCATCAAAAATAAATTCTAATTTATTTATTTTAATAACTTCATTACACAAATTATTAAGTGTCGTTTTAAAATACATATAATTTTGGTAGGAAATGTTTTTAGTAAAGTTTAAATGCAGCATTATTTGTTTGCCTTCAGCAGAAAATTCAATAAATTTATTAAGAGCTTGTTTTAATTCGCGTTTTTCAACAGGTGAATCATCAATCCAATTTTTTGTATTTGTAAATAAGAGGCTTATATTATTATAATTGGAATAATTGGCAATGTGATCCTTTATATATGGTTTGGATAAAAAAGAGTCTGTTTTGAAAATTACGCCATCAAACTCTAAAAATGACAGTTTTTTTGAAATAGTGTCTGAATAACTAAAATAATCGTGCATTCCTTTTTCCGAATGCATAGAATTTGCATGTTTATCCTGTAGCTTAATAATTGAAGGGATTATTGCTTTTAAAGGCAAACGTTTATCAATATTATAAATCCAATGTGTGGTACTTATGGTATTTTTTCTATTAACAATGGCAATTGTGTCTTTATTTTCAATTTCAAAGAAAAGCCAAACCTGCGAATGGTTGTGTAATTCCTGAATTCCTTTTTCTGCTAAAACCGGGAGTTTTACTTCTTTTTTTGTGCAACTAAAAATTAAAATTAAGATAAGTAATAGCAGTAACTTTTTCATTGATTAGCGATTTAACAATTCAACAATTTTTATGGCTTCAATCGCTTCTTTTACGTCATGAACCCGCAGTATGGATGCTCCGTTTAAAAGTGCGACAGTATTTGCTGCGGTTGTTGCATTCAGGGCATATTCTGCTGTGATATTTAAAGGTTTGTAAAGCATTCCTTTTCTTGACAAGCCAACAATCATTGGTACTTCCAGGTTTTTAAACAGTTTTAAATCTTTTAATAGCTGATAATTATGGCTTATGGTTTTTCCAAACCCAAAACCCACATCAGTAATAATATCATTTACGCCAAGTTTGTGTAATTCGGTAATTTTTTTTGAAAAGTAGTAAAGCACATCGCTTACAACATCATTATAAATTGGTGCTTTTTGCATGTTTTGAGGTATGCCCTGCATATGCATAATAATATAAGGTACCTGAAGTTTGGCAATTACAGGAAACATATTTATATCCATTTCACCGGCTGAAATATCGTTAATTATGCTGGCTCCGTTATGAATACTTTGATTGGCAACGTTACTTCTAAAAGTATCAACAGAAATTAAAACGGAAGAAAATTCGCTTGTCAAAAGCTTAATTACGGGTAAAATTCTGTTTAATTCCTCTTCTTCTGAAATGTGTTTTGCACCCGGACGGGAAGAATATGCGCCAACATCAATAAATGTGGCTCCTCCACTGAGCATTTTTTCAACCTGATTAATTATCAAAGTTTGGTTGTTGTATTTTCCGCCGTCAAAAAATGAGTCGGGCGTAATATTTAAAATCCCCATAACCTTTGGGGTAGAAAAGTCAATCAAAGTTCCGTTGCAATTAATGCTCTTCATTATTTTACGACTTTATTAATTATTTTTGTCATTTCAGGAACTTTGTAATTAAACATTTGAGAGATTAAATCTTCTACAGATTCACTGATGATAAGCATTTCTTTGCTAGATTGTTTCAGATAACCTTCCGTTACCATAACATCGAGCTGCAGAATTAAGTGATTGAAGAAACCGTTGATATTTAAAATCCCTACTGGTTTAGTTTCAATACCAAGTTGCCCTAAAGTTAAGGCTTCAAAAATCTCATCTAAAGTCCCAAAACCTCCCGGTAAAGCAATATAACCATCAACCAATTTGCTTATTTTTACTTTGCGTTTGCTCATTGTTTTGGTGACGATCATTTCGGTAATATTGGTATGTGCAACTTCTTCGTGACGCAACAATCCCGGAATAACGCCAATTACTTCTCCTTTTTTTTCAATCATAGTGTCGGCTAAAATCCCCATCATTCCAATTTTTCCGCCTCCGTAAACAAGACCGATATTATATTCAATAAAATAATTTCCGAGTTTAATGGCTTCATTTCTGTAAACCTCATTAAATCCGATACTTGAACCACAAAAAACCGCTATTTTTTTCATCTAAATTTTAATTGTGACCTATTAATGTATGCTTTATTTATATGAGCAGGCAAAGGTCTTGGGTTATAAATGTCCGTTATGGACGTTCATTGGTAAAAATTGATTTTTATTCTTTAAATTTGTCTGAAATTTACGGAAATAATTAAAGGTATATGCAACAAACTTCAAAACAATATGATGCGGTCATTGAAAAATGCCGTTCATTATATATTAATAAGTTGAAAGATTATGGAAGTGCTTGGCGCATATTGCGATTACCTTCTTTAACTGATCAAATTTTTATTAAAGCGCAGCGCATTCGTCAACTTCAGGAAAATATAACACGAAAAGTGGATGAAGGAGAAGTTTCTGAGTTTATGGGCATTGTCAATTATTCGGTAATGGCTTTAATTCAGCTGGAAAAAGGCGTAGCGGAACAACCAGATTTATCCGCTGAAGAAGCCATACAATTATATGATAAACATGTTGCAATTACCAAAAAATTAATGGAAGACAAAAACCATGATTATGGCGAGGCGTGGCGCGATATGCGTGTAAGTTCTCTTACCGATTTAATTCTGCAAAAACTCTTGCGCGTTAAACAAATTGAAGACAATAAAGGAAAAACCATGGTTTCTGAAGGGATTGACGCCAATTATCAAGACATGATCAATTATGCCGTTTTTGCTTTAATTCACCTTAAAGAATCTTAATCATATGAAATTTCTGACCTTAATTTTTAGACTCATCGTTTCTTTTACCTTTATCTTTTCAGGCTTTGTAAAATTGGTGGATCCTTTGGGGTCTTCCTATAAATTTCAGGAATATTTTAGTGCGGATGTCTTAAATCTTGAATTTTTAATCCCTTATGCTTTGCCTTTTTCCATTTTCTTAATTATGGCAGAATTGATGCTGGGTGTGATGTTATTGTTGGGTTATTTGCCAAAGTTCACGGTGTGGAGTTTGTTTTTTATGATACTTATATTCTTGTTTTTAACTTGGTATTCCGCATATTTTGATAAAGTGCTCGATTGCGGTTGTTTTGGAGACGCAGTCAAATTGTCGCCTTGGGAAACATTTTATAAAAACGTGGCCTTGTTATTTTTTATTTTATTATTGCTTTTTACAACAAAATATATTCGTCCGTTGATACATCTTACTTTTGTAAAATGGACAACCTTTTTATCTTTTATCGCTTTTCTTTATATTTCCTATTACGTATTGGTGCACTTGCCAATCATTGATTTTAGACCTTATGCCATTGGTAAAAATATTCCTGATGGAATGAAAGCTATAGGTGCCGAATTACCACCGATTCACGATTTTTATTTAGAGAGCAGTGAGGGACTAAATGTAACGGATGAGGTGTTGAAAGAAGATAAAATGATGCTTATCATTGCTCATAATATAGATAATAGCGACAGGCAAGGGTTTTCAAAAATAAAGAATGTAACCGACAAAGCTTTAAAATTTGGTTATAAAGTTTATTTATTATCTGCTTCTTTAGAAGATGATTTTATCGACATTAAAGACGAATTTGATTTGAACTTCGATATGTTGTTTTGCGACGAAACCACTTTAAAAACAATCATTAGGGCTAATCCAGGAATTGTGATGCTTAATAAAGGTATAGTAACCGGTAAATGGAATTGGGTTGATGCTGAAGAGGTGTTTGACAAATAAGAACTAAAATTAAAGTAATAGCGAATAGCTTCCAACTTTTAACTTTCAAATTATAAAAAACAACTAAAGACTTTTTTTGAGTTTTTAAGTTGTTTTTTTTAGTTTATATTCTTCAAAGAGTATTTAAGGGTAATTTTTTTTGACTCTTTTTGCTTGAAATTACCTCCCTTTTTATTTTAAAAATTATTATTAGCGAAGTTACCCCCTAAAATTTTGGGGCGTAATGCCATATTTTCTTCATTTAAAAACATTGACCCCTAAAAATTTAGGGTAAAATTCATAAAAATTAATATAAAAATTTTAACAACCTATAAAAAAATAGGGTATAATTAAAAATATTCGTAAAAATGATAGTCATACCCCTATAAAATTTGGGGGTAATGTAGAATATATTTATTTTTGACCCGAAATCAACTATAAAAATCATTTATATGAAGAAAATTGAAACAATTATCAGAAAGTCAAAATTTGATGAAGTAAAGGAAGCTCTGCATCAAATTGAAGTCAACTTTTTTAGTTACTGGGATGTAACCGGAGTTGGCAATGAAAAGGAAGGGCATGTTTATCGAGGTGTAAGTTATAGTACTTCAGATATACAGCGCAGATTTTTGTCAATTGTTGTTTCTGATCCATTTTTGGAAAGAACTGTAGCGGCAATCTTAAAAGCTGCTTTTACCGGAACTGTTGGGGATGGTAAAATATTTGTCTCGGAAGTAGAAGAGGCATATAGAATAAGAACAAAGGAAAGAGGGTACGACGCTCTAAAATAAAATCAATTAACAAACAAAAATATATATTATGGATACGAACGCTGTATTAGACTTAATGTGGATTGTGGTCTGCGGAATTTTAGTGTTTTTTATGCAAGCCGGATTTACGCTTGTTGAAACTGGGTTTACCCGATCAAAAAACACAGGAAATATAATAATGAAAAATTTAATGGACTTATGTATCGGGAGCTTAGGTTTTTGGGCTATAGGTTATACTATAATGTATGGGGATTCAATTGAATCATTTATTGGAAATCCAACGCTGTTCTTTGATGATGCTGAGAATATGCACAATTTATTTTTTCAAACTGTTTTTGCTGCTACTGCTGCTACGATTGTTTCTGGAGCCATAGCTGAAAGAACGAAATTCACAACGTATCTTATCTTTTCTTTAATAATGACCGTTGTGATTTACCCTATCTCAGGTCATTGGGTTTGGCAAGGTGATGGTTGGCTAACAGACCTTGGTTTTATTGATTTTGCAGGTTCAACGGTTGTGCATTCAGTGGGTGGTTGGGCTGCTTTAATGGCTGCGTTATTGGTCGGGCCAAGACTTGGGAAATATACAAACGGAAAATCTAATGCAATTCCGGGGCATAACTTACTAATTGGCGCTTTAGGTATATTCATTTTGTGGTTAGGTTGGTTTGGTTTTAATGCAGGTTCTCAGTTAGCAATCTCTGGAGATAATGCCAATGCTGTTGCGGGCATTGTAATAACTACGAACCTTGCCGCTGCGGCAGCCGCATTAACAGCAATGTTTGTGTCTTGGGGCTTATACGGAAAACCTGATATTTCAATGACTTTAAACGGTGCTTTAGCTGGATTGGTTGCAATAACTGCCGGTTGTGCAGCTGTTAGTCCAATGGGGGCCACTATAATTGGAATTATTGCAGGAGTTGTTATAGTATTTTCTATTGAATTTATAGATAAAAAACTGAAAATTGACGATCCGGTTGGGGCTGTTTCGGTACATGGTGTATGTGGTGCTCTGGGGACTTTATTGGTAGGTGTATTTGCTACAGACGGTGGTTTAATGTACGGTGGAGGTTTTCATCAACTTGGTGTGCAGGCAATAGGTGTTTTGGCTATTGGAGCATGGGCAATTGCAACTTCATTTATCGTTTTATACACCTTGAAGAAAACAATAGGATTAAGAGTTTCCAAAGAAGAAGAAGTAGACGGTTTAGATATCCATGAGCATAAAACAAATGTTTACAACTAATAGCATTATTTGCAATACAATTAATTAAATATTACTAAAAATTAACCCAAAAGATTTAAAACAAGATGAAAACAATTAAAGGAACAGTTCTACTATTAATAGCGGTACTCTCATTAAGTACGATAAACGCACAAGAAGAAGAAAAATCAAAGGCCAAATTAGATTTAGGTCTTGATGTTCAATCTCGTTATATCTGGAGAGGTATACAATTAGGAGGTAACAGTGCGAGTGCGCAACCATGGGTGGAACTCTCGTCAGGTGGATTTGCAATTGGCGCTTGGGGGGCTTATAATTTGGGAGGTTTAGGTGAAGGTAATGAAGCGGATTTATATATGTCTTATGCATTTAGTGATTCTTTTTCTGTTGGTGTAACAGATTATTTCTTCCCTGGTGAAGGGAGTGGTGGTTATTTCCCTTATAAAGATGGTCATGTGTTTGAGGCGATGCTTTCATACTCTGGTCCAATTGGCATTACGGTAGCCACTAATTTTGCAGGAGCGATTGAAGATGAGAATGGAAACAATGCATATTCTACTTATGTTGAAGCAAGTTATGAAACTGCAATAGGAGGTACGCCTCTTACTTTAGCTGTGGGTGGTGTTTTAGGTGATGATAATGGATATTACTTTACCGATGGTTCAGGTTTAATCAATGTGACGGTCGGTACATCAAAAGAAATCAAATTTTCAGACTCATTTAGTCTTCCGGTAAATGCAGCAATCACTTTAAATCCGGATTCTGAAGACATCTTCTTAACATTTGGTTTCTCTTTATAAACAAGAATAGTTATTGGTTAATTATTATATTAAGTTTTGCCTGTCCAGAAGTGTGTGCTTTATCTGGACAGGTTTTTTTTGTTAAATATACGTGTTGCATCTATATATTAATTAGGGTATAAATCATTAAATGTTATAAAATAATACTTTCACCCCCTAAAAATTAGGAGGTATAAAAAATAATATATATTTTTGACTCGAAATCAAATACAAAATCATTTTATTATGAAGAAAATTGAAGCTATTATCAGAAAGTCTAAATTTGATGATGTCAAGGATGCCTTGCATCAAATTGATGTCAACTTTTTTAGTTACTGGGATGTTACTGGGGTAGGAAATGAAAAAGAGGGACATGTATACCGAGGCGTCAGTTATAATACTTCAGATATTCAACGACGGTTTTTATCAATAGTAGTTTCAGACCCTTTTTTGGACAGGACACTGGAAGCGATTTTAAAAACAGCTTTTACTGGAATTGTTGGAGACGGTAAAATATTTGTTTCGGACATAGAGGAAGCCTATAGGATAAGAACAAAAGAAAAAGGATCAGACTCCTTAAAATAAAACACAATTACTGACTAATATATTATGGACAACACGTTATTTACGGTGAACAATGTATGGATGATGATTTGCACCGCATTGGTTTTTTTAATGCATTTGGGATTTTCATTGCTAGAAATTGGATTAACACGACAAAAAAACACGATAAATATTTTATTTAAAAACGTATTTATACTTTCCATTGGTTTGGTATTGTATGCTTTGGTTGGATTTAATTTAATGTATCCGGGCTCATTTATATATGGTATTTTGCCTGATCATTTTTTTAATTTATTCGGACTTTCATTGCCGGAAAATGGTTTGACCGCGGAATATGCACATGGCAGTTATACTTATTGGACCGATTTTCTATTTCAGGGAATGTTTGCGGCAACTGCGGCAACCATAGTTTCAGGAGCCGTTGCGGAGCGGATAAAATTAGGTTCCTTCATGATTTTCACCATCATTTACGTTGGCATTGTTTACCCAATAACAGGGTCTTGGAAATGGGGGACAGGTTGGTTAGATGGACTTGGATTTTATGATTTTGCCGGTTCAACGCTAGTGCATTCGGTTGGTGGTTGGGCCGCTTTGGTAGCTGTTTGGCTATTGGGTGCCAGAATAGGTAAATTTAAAAAAGATGGTTCAATTGGCGCAATTCCCGGCCATAATATTCCCTTGGCAACAACTGGGGTGTTTATATTATGGATAGGTTGGTTTGGATTTAATGGTGGCTCAGTGCTTTCTGCTGATCCAGGTAAAACTTCTTTGGTTTTGGTGACTACCTGTTTGGCTGCGGCTTCTGGAGGATTAGCTGCTTTTTTAGTTTCTTTATTTAGATACAAGCAATATGATTTATCTATGTTTTTAAATGGCGTGCTTGGTGGTTTGGTTGGAATTACGGCCGGCGCTGATATTATGAGTGTATCTGATGCAATTCTTATTGGATTTATTGCCGGAATTTTAATTGTTTTAGGCGTTGGGTTTATTGACAGATTAAAACTGGATGATCCCGTGGGGGCAATTGCAGTTCATTTAATATGCGGAATTTGGGGAACTTTGGCCGTAGGCATTTTTGGTGAACTGGCAGGTTGGGATCAATTTGGCCATCAGATAATAGGTGTTGTTTCAATAGGCGCATTTTGTATGACTTCTGCATTTACAATATTGATGATTCTAAAGAAAACGGTGGGTTTAAGAGTGTCAGAGGTAGAAGAACAGGACGGATTGGATATTCATGAACATGGAATGGACGCTTATCCTGATTTTCGTTTAAATCAGCATTAATAATTGTTACATAAAATTCCAAGCCTGTTCAGTAAAATTTGGGCAGGCTTTTTTAATGATTTTGTTTAAATGCTTTTACGCCCACAGGAATTGCAATTGGCAAATTATTTTCTGAAGGTGGAATTGGGCAGGAAAAGGTATGGTTGTAAGCACAATACGGATTGTATGCTTTGTTGAAATCGATACGTATTTTTTTGCTGCCACCCGCAGGAATTTCTAAATCTATAAAACGTCCGCCTCCGTAAGTTGTGGTACCGTTTGTGGCATCATTAAACGGCAAAAATAAATAGTCCTTATATTTAAAATCGGTCATTAATTGCTGATTTTGATAAATGTTCAATTCTATTTTTTCCCCATTCAACGTAAACCTTGCAATTCCATACTTTTTATACAGCGGCAAACGGTCAGTAGTTGTTGGCATTTCAAATACCAGTGTATTGGGCGTTAATTCAAAATCGGCTTCAATGTTATAATTTTTGTCGATTTCAAAAAACGCTAAGGCTTTAAATGTCTTAATGTCTTCTTTAGTTAATGGCGATTTTGTGGCATCTGCAAACTCTCTGTTTAATTCGTACTGAAATAACTTGATTTCATTTTGATAAGATGAACTTTTTTTCGCGCAGCTAAAAAAAACAATAGCGAAAAGAATACTTAAGATAACTTTCATTTTTAAAAAATTTATGTTCAAAAATATGAAATTTTAAATAGAAATTAAAAACCTTAAATGATATAAATTTTAGTAATTTTGAAAGATACTTTACGCATCGAATAATTCATAATTTTCATGGGTTGAATCCGACTTAATGTCGGATTTTTAGTTTTTAAATATGATAAAAAGGACATTCAATAGTTACCGGGAATCGTTTAGCGGACTGTCAAAAGAAGTTTGGTGGCTGGCTTTAATCACCTTTATAAATAGGGCCGGAACGATGGTTTTGCCATTTTTATCCTTGTACTTAACAAAAGAAATGAACTTAACATTGTCACAGGTAGGTTGGATAATGAGCAGTTTTGGCGTAGGTTCCTTGTTGGGCTCATATTTAGGCGGAAAACTTTCCGATAAAATCGGTTTTTATAAAGTGATGTTTTTTAGTTTATTTATAACGGGGTTTTTGTTCATCGGTTTGCAATTTGTGCATACATTTTTAGGTTTTGCCGTTGGAATTTTTATAACAATGACTTTTGCCGATGCTTTTAGGCCGGCAATGTTTGTTTCCCTAAAAGCATACAGCAAACCTCAAAATCAAACAAGATCATTAACTTTAATTCGTTTGGCCATTAATTTGGGTTTTTCGTTCGGGCCATTTTTGGGCGGATTGATTATTGCCGCCATAAGTTATTCCGGACTTTTTTGGGTCGATGGCATTACCTGTATCGCGGCTATTGTGGTGATGAGAATTGTTTTGAAAGAAAAAAAGATTCATATTGGTAAATCTAAAGTAATTATTGAAAAGGAAAACAAAATAACTTCAGTTTACAAAGACAAACCGTACTGGCTATTTTTAATTATTATTTTTTTAATGGGCTTTGTGTTTCTGCAATTATTTACCACCATGCCTTTGTTTTACAAAGAAGTTCATGGGATGACAGAAGTTCAAATTGGTTTATTGATGTCGGTGAACGGATTTTTAATTTTTTTGTTGGAAATGCCTTTGATTCATTATATAGAAAAAAAATTACTGGATCGAATGAAAATAATTACGTGGAGTCTGGCGTTATTGGCAATGAGTTATGTTGTTTTAAATACAACAGATTGGGGAGGTATTTTAATTGTGGGTATGTTATTTATTACTATAGGCGAAATGCTGGCATTTCCTTTCACAAATAATTTTGCGATGAATAGGGCTCCTGCAGGAAATGAAGGTAGGTACTTGGCTTTATATGCTATGGCGTTTTCTTGTGCGCATATTTTTAGCGCAAAAACCGGAATGGAAGTAATTTCGAGGTTCGGATTTTCCGCCAACTGGTTTTTAATGGGAGGATTGGGTTTGTTGGCGGTTTTTCTAATGGTTTGGTTACGAAAAATATTAGATTCAGAACGAGAAATAACAATGAATAATTAACAATGAATAATTAAGAATTAAAAGAAGCTTTCAACTTTCCAACTTTTGACTTTTGGCTTTCCCGCTTCGGACTTCCGTCTTCGGACTTTAACCTTTAGCCTTTTTAATCACTTCCAATACTTTTTTACTGTCTTCTGCGGCATTTACTTCTTCATTTTTATAAATTATCTTCCTGTTTTTGTCCAATACAAAAGTCCACCGTGATGCAGTAATTCCTCTGGAAAATAACTGATTTTCACCACCAATTTCACGAGTTATGGAACCGCCTTCTTTTATTGGAACACCAAATGTTTTAGAAATAACGCCATCACTGTCTGAAATTAAGGGAAAATTTAGATGGTCAGCTTCTTTAAAATATTTTAAATTTTTCACCTCATCACCGCTAATTCCTATTATTGTTGCACCTATTTTGTCAAAAGTGGCTTTGTCATCGCGGTAAGCGCAAGCTTGTGCGGTACAGCCGCCAGTCATGGCGGCCGGATAAAAATAAACCACCAAAAAATCGGTCTTTACGTTGTTTGATCTCCAATTTGCTCCTGTATCATCAATTCCTGAAAATTCAGAAATTTGATCTCCAATTTTTAATTCATTTGCGTTTTGTGCCATAACTGAAATTGTTAGTGTTAATAGTGTGATTATGGTTATTATTTTTTTCATTTTAAAGATTTTAGCATGCTTAAAATAGAAACCGTAACTTTTTAATTGTTTAATGGAATTTGTTAAGTTAAATTTAAACAATTGTTACGTCAATTCCAAGTTCAATAAGTTTGTCTTTTGTTTTATTGTCAATTCCGCTATCGGTAATTATTTGATCTACATCTTCTAAGCCGCATATTCTTCCAAAACCTTTCCTTCCAAATTTAGAGGAATCGGCAAGTACAATTATCTTTTGAGCTGCTTTAATCATTTCTTTATTTAAAGATGCTTCCATAGCGTTGGTTGTTGTAAGTCCAAAGTCTAAGTCTATCCCATCTACTCCCAAGAATAATTTTGTACATGTAAATTCAGCTAACATTTTTTCAGCAATGGATCCTATAACAGATGAAGAGCTGCGTCTAACATTTCCTCCCAATTGAATTATGTCAATGTTTGGTTTTTCGGATAAAATTAATGCAATGTTAAGAGATGCTGTCAATACTGTCAGTCCTTCAACGGGTTTTAAATGCCTTGCAAATTCTATAACCGAAGTGCCAGATGCTATTATAATGTTGTCGAAAGACTTTAGGCATAATCCTGCAGCTATTGCAATTCTATTTTTTTCAATTGCATGTATTTTTTCTTTTTCACTAACTTTATGTTCCTTTATATACGGATCTACCTGAATTGCTCTTCCATGAGATCTAAATAAGAGTTTTCGTTCTTCTAAAGCTTTCAAATCCTTTCTGATTGTTACTAATGACACGTCAAATTCTTGACTTAAGTCGGCTACATCAACAAAACCATTTTCTTCTAATTTTTTTAATATCAATTTATGGCGTTCTGCAATATTTAAAATCATCTTTTTGTTGTTTTTAAGACAAATATACGTCAATATCAATAAAAACAGGAAGCTTTCGAAATAATATTATGAGTTTATTTGGAGTATTTTAATAGAATTTTTGTTTTAAACTTTTTAATTTAAAAAATAGAAATAACTATAAATATCTAATAATCAATTTGTTGAAATTTTTTGAATAACATAGAAACATTTAGAAACCTGATATATGTCACGAAATGTTAAAAAAATATTAAAAAAGATATAAAAACATTTCGAATTGTTTCGAAATGTTTTTATATTTACAGGGTTCAAGAAATAAAAATATTGATTTAAATTATTGGAATATGAAGAGAAATGAAATGATTGATAAAATTAGTAAGAATACTAAAGAATATGATTTTATAGTAATTGGAGGAGGCGCTACAGGAATTGGAATAGCTTTAGAGGCTTCGGCAAGAGGTTATTCAGTTCTTTTATTGGAAAAATCAGATTTTACAAAATCAACTTCAAGCAAGAGCACAAAGTTAGTGCATGGAGGTGTTAGGTATTTAGCGCAAGGAGATATTGGGCTTGTTAGAGAGGCTGTTGTTGAAAGAGGATTATTAAACCAAAATGCTCCTCACCTAGTGAAAAACCTGGCATTTATTATTCCAACTCATGGCTTATTTGATGAGATACAATATACAATCGGACTTACGTTCTATGATTTATTGGCGGGAAAATTGAGTTTGGGAAGATCTAAGCGTATTTCAAAAGTAAAAACATTACAACGAATTTCCACTATAAATCCAAACAAGATATCTGCCGGTGTTATTTACCATGACGGTCAATTTGATGATACGCGTTTGGCAATCAATGTACTTCAAAGTGCTGCTGAATTAGGTGCTGTCGTTATTAATTATTGTTCTGTAACAGGTTTGTTAAAAGATGCAAACGGAAAGGTTTCGGGAGTGAAATTTTTTGATGAAGAAGAAAAAGTTGAATACGAAATAAAAGGAAAGCAGGTGATAAATGCAACAGGAGTATTTGCTGATGACGTTTTAATGATGGATTCTCCAAATGCAGAAAAAACTATTGCGCCAAGTCAAGGTGTTCATTTAGTGTTGGATAAGTCTTTTTTACCAGGTGAAGATGCCATTATGATTCCTAAAACAGATGACGGAAGAGTATTGTTTTTAGTGCCTTGGTATGGCAGAGTTGTAGTTGGTACAACAGATACCCCAATTAAAGAAGCGTCTTTAGAGCCAATTGCTTTGGAAGAAGAAATTGAGTTTATTTTGAATACTGCTGCCAGATATTTAATTAAAGTCCCTAAAAGAAGCGATGTATTAAGTGTTTTTGCAGGGTTGAGACCTTTAGCGGCACCAAAAGAAAATGATAAGAAAACGAAAGAGATTTCTAGAAGCCACAAAATATATGAATCAAAATCTGGATTGCTTACCATGGTTGGGGGCAAATGGACCACTTTCAGGAAAATGGGAGAAGATTTAGTGGATAAAGCTGAAAAGAGACAAGGGTGGTTACATGTTCCAACAAAAACCAAGCATTTAAAAATTCACGGATATAAAGAAAATGTCAATCAAAGCGATCCTTTATTTTTCTATGGATCTGATGAAGATAAATTGCTGAATTTGGTAAAGCAAAATGGCTTAGGGGAATCAATTAGCGCTTCTCTTCACGTGATTAATGCGCAAGTTGTATGGGCTGTAAAATACGAAATGGCCCGTACTGTTGAAGATTTTTTAGCTCGAAGAACACGATGTCAATTGTTAGATGCCAGAGAAAGTATTAAAATGGCACCACAGGTTGCTAAAATTATGGCAGTAGAATTAGGAAAAGATGAAAAGTGGATTGCTAAACAGGTAGAAGATTATGTTAAAGTCACGTCAAATTATATTTTATAATTGTATTTATTGAATAGCCATAATAACCAAATATATAATCATGAAAAGTAAATTAATTTTGGCATTGGACCAAGGAACTACATCTTCCAGAGCGATTTTATTTAATCATAATGGAGAAATTGTGAGGGTGTCCCAAAAACCATTTGAGCAAATTTTTCCGAAACCAGGGTGGGTTGAGCATGATCCAAATGAAATTTGGTCTTCACAAATTTCTGTTGCGGCAGAAGTTGTGGCTCAAGAAGGAATTTCTGGTGAAGGAATTGCAGCTATAGGTATTACAAATCAAAGAGAAACTACCATTGTTTGGGATCGCGAAACTAGCGAGCCTATTTATAATGCTATTGTATGGCAAGATAGAAGAACTGCAAAATACTGTGATGAGTTAAAAGCGGCAGGTCATATTGATATGATTAAAAAGAAAACAGGATTGGTATTGGATGCTTATTTTTCTGCAACTAAATTAAAGTGGATTCTTGACAATGTTGTAGGGGCAAGAGAAAAAGCGGAAGAAGGAAAATTATGCTTTGGAACGGTTGATACTTGGTTAGTTTGGAAGCTTACTAGAGGTAAAATGTTTATTACAGATGTTTCTAATGCAAGTAGAACAATGTTGCTTAACATTCATACGCTAGAATGGGATACAGAATTATTGGAATTATTTAATATTCCAAAAGCTATTTTGCCGGAAGTTAAACAAAGTAGTGAAATTTATGGAACAACAGCTACTACGTTGTTTTCTACAAAAATCCCTATTTCAGGTATTGCTGGTGACCAACAAGCTGCTTTATTCGGACAAATGTGTACGAAACCAGGGATGGTAAAAAATACCTACGGAACAGGATGTTTCTTATTAATGAATACTGGAGAAAAAGCGGTGTATTCTAATAATAATTTACTAACAACTATTGGTTGGAAAATTAATGGAAAAACTACGTATGCGCTGGAAGGAAGTGTGTTTGTTGGTGGTGCAGCTATCCAATGGCTGCGCGATGGAATAAAAATGGTTAAAACTGCTCCTGGATTAAATCATTTGGCAGAAACAGTAAGTGATAATGGTGGTGTTTATTTTGTGCCTGCACTAACAGGTTTAGGAGCTCCATATTGGGATCAATATGCCCGTGGTGTAATTATGGGGATAACACGGGGCACCACTGATGCTCATATATCTCGTGCAACACTGGAAGGTATTGCTTTTCAGGTGTATGATGTTGTAAAAGCAATGGAAGCTGATGCTGGAGAAAAAAGTATTGAACTAAGAGTTGATGGTGGAGCCGCAGCTAGTAATTTACTAATGCAAATTCAGTCAGATTTATTTGGATTTAAAATAATTCGTCCTAAAACTTTGGAAACTACTGCTTTAGGAGCTGCTTATTTGGCCGGTTTGGCTGTGGGTTATTGGGATAGCGTGGATGATATTCAGTCACAATGGATTGTAGACAAAGAGTTTTATCCAAAAGAAGATAAGGCAAAAGTTGAAAACATGTTGCATTACTGGCATAAAGCAGTAAAATGTGCTCAAAACTGGATTGAAGAATAAAAAAATTAACCATTAATCAAATAAATTTAAAATTATGTCTATTCTATCCGCAGAAATATTAGGCACCATGTTGCTTATTTTATTAGGTAACGGAGTCGTGGCTAATGTTGTATTAAAAGGAACTAAAGGAAACGATTCTGGATGGATAGTAATAACAACTGGTTGGGCTTTAGGTGTGTTTGTTGGGGTAATAGTAGCAGGACCATATAGCGGAGCACATTTAAATCCAGCGGTTACAATTGGGTTAGCTGTTGCTGGAAAGATTTCTTGGAGCGTAGTGCCAGAATATCTAGCAGGTGAAATGATTGGGGCTATGTTAGGCGGTTTTTTAGTGTGGTTATTTTATAGAGACCATTTCAAAGTAACTGAAGATGAGGTTGGTAAATTAGCTTGTTTCGCTACAGTGCCAGCAATTAGAAATACCTTTTCTAATTTAATAAGTGAAATTATTGGAACCTTTGTTTTGGTATTTGTCATATTTTACTTGGTAGGACCGAGTCTTGATATTTCTGGAGGGACAGAAGCAAGAGCTATAATAGGTTTAGGCTCATTAGGTGCATTGCCAGTAGCTCTTATAGTTTTTGTTATCGGTTTATCATTAGGTGGTACAACTGGGTACGCAATTAACCCTGCGCGTGATTTAGGGCCAAGAATTATGCATGCTATTTTACCGGTAAAAGGGAGCAGTGATTGGGGATACGCTTGGATTCCTGTGGTAGGGCCAATTATTGGGGCTGTTATTGCGGCAATCCTATTCTCATTCATTTAAAAATAGTAGATGAATGTCACATAATATTTAAGATTACACCGAATCATTAGATTCAAATTTTTTAATTTATTTTTTTAACTTAATTTTTTAATACCATGAAAAAAACATTTTTTACAAAGCAAATTTTAGCATTATCAGTTATTTTTTTCCTCGCGTTTTCTTATGTAACTGAAGCGCAAACTTACAGAGAAATAAAAGGCTGGTCTGCAGAAGTAAACAATCGGTTAGAGAGTTTTTTAAACGCTACCATAACAATGAAAGAGAGAAAAATCTCAGTTTTTGATTGTGACGGAACTCTTTTTGGGCAAGCTCCACATTATTTAGCTGATGAAGCTGTTTATAGTTATGCACAAAAAACATATGCAGGTAAAAATGATGAAGTATCTAAGCATAAAATGTCTCTTATTGATGAAATGTTACACGGAGATAATGTAGGAGGGTCATATGTAGAAAATAGAATTCGTTTTTTTGCAGGTATGACACCAGAGCAGATTTCAATTATTGGATCAGACAAATTTCATGAGATGTATCAGACAAAATTCTATCCTGAGATGAAAGAATTATTGGCAAATTTAGAAGAATATGGCATTGAAGTTTGGGTACTTACTGCATCTCCAGAATATTTATATCAAAAATTTGTATCTGAGGAATTAGGAATCCCAGTAGATAGAATTCTAGGTGTAAAATCAGTTGTTAAAGATGGAAAAACGACAGATCAAATGGTTGTCCCTACCCCGCAAGATGGTGGAAAGGCTGAGACTATTCAAACTTATATAAAAGGAAGACCAATTTTTGTTGCTGGTAATTCAAGAGGTGATATGGAAATGATGAATGAATCTGTTGGAATTAAATTTATTGTTAATGCTGATAGTGCAAAAGTTAGAACTAGCGAAGAAGATGGTCCAATGAAAGGTTTCACTGTAGCATCTTATTGGCAAAAAGAAGGAGCAATACTAGTTCATAGCAAAGATGTTACAGAAGGAAATTATAAATATATTTCTGCTGATTGGAAAGTGAAACCCAATAAAGAAACTAAAGAAACTAAGTAATTATTATATTACATAGAATAAATTATAGAAATATGAAAAAAATTATTTTAGCTTTTATTTGTTTGATTTTATACTCAAATAAAAGTGAAGCACAAGAAGTCGTTGCTAAATCAAAAAACTCTTCATTAAGTTGGGAGACTGCTGATGGAGCTTTTAGTTGGAAACTTTCAGGACGTTTTTATTTCGATGCCGCTAAATATTTTGATGACAAAACGGATTTAGGCAATGGGACTGAATTAAGAGATTTTCGTTTAGGCGTTGAAGTTAAATTCGAAAAAAATTGGTTGGCTAAAATTGATGCTGGTTTAGCAGGAGGAGTAACTGCAGCAAAAGATATTTTCTTGCAATATGGTATTGATAAAGTCTCATATGTAAGAGCTGGTCATTTTGCAGAACCGTTTGGGTTAGATTATATGGAGAGTTCTAAAGCCACCAAATTTTTAGCCCCAAATAGTGCAACCGAAGCATTTGCTCCTGGAAGAAAAATTGGTTTAGAGTATGTTAAATGGGGAAATAAATATTGGCTAGCTGGTGGTTTATTTGGAGATGGGGACTTAAATAATACAAGTGCTGGAGATGAAGGATATAGTGTTACAGGCCGTTTTGTGTTCAAACCAATAATAAAAGAAGGGTCAATTGTTCATTTAGGATTAGCTGGAACCTATAGAACAGCCGATGCTGTTGGATTTGATGCTGATGGAAATGAATTGACAAAAAATATTAGATATCGCAGTAGAGCTGAAACACATGTGGAAGGAAGAAGATTTATTGATGCAAAGATTACAAACGCTGTTGCTGAAACTAAATATGCTGTTGAATTTATAGGAGCTTTAAAACCTGTTGCTTTGCAAGCAGAGTATTTTGGAGCATCAGTAAATAGAGAAGATAGTTTTAAAACGTATACATCAAATGGTTGGTATGCTCAAGCTTCTTGGCAAATTACAGGAAAGAATTATAAGTACTCTAATTCTTGGTCTCGTTTATCAGATCCAGATCCTAAAACTTTGGAATTAGTAGTTCGTTATAATCAAGTGGATTTGAATGATTCAGGAGCAGATATCTTTGGAGGTTTACAAAAAGATATTTCAGTTGGCTTAAATTACCATGTAAATAAATCAGTAAAATTAAGACTTAATTATTCGAATATAGATCTAGATGAATATGCATTAAATGGAAAGGAAAATTTTGGTTTAATACAAACTCGTTTACAATTTGCGTTTTAGTAATTGAGAATAAATCAGAGAGGTTGGTTGAAAAAGCAACCTCTTTTTATTTTTTATATCTAAAGCTTAATGGGGGTTTTATAAAACTTGCTGATTTGCATATTCCACATAATAAGAAATAAAACTTTGGAATGTTTTAATAAAAGTTGCGTGAGTTCAATTAGTAGCTACTATATTTTAAAACAAGAAAATTTAATTAATTACAAATAATTTTTTAATATTTAAACCCGTAGTGTAGATTTAATCTATAATTATGGGTTTTATTTTTTTATTTATTGAAGATAAGTATCGTTATTCCGCTACACTATTAATCAACACATTTAAAATTTCGATGGCAGCTTTTGAGATTTTTGTTCCCCTAATTATCATTCCATTTAAACCGTTAAAACGGTTTGGTGTTTCAAAATCTAATTCCCATAGCCCACGGTTTAAACCGTGGGCTATGATGAAAATCGCGTATAGGAATGGTTTTAACCATTTTATTAAATTTTAACAAATATATCTTTTCTTTATTTTTCCGCTTCAAAACCATACAGCTGTAAAAAGTTATTGTATTCTTCTTGAAATATTTTTTTATGATGATGCTTTTTTTGGTTTTGTATGTATTGAAAAACCTTTTCCATTACCGATTCAGATACAGAATAAGCCGCATAACCCGTTTGCCACGCAAATTTTTTGGGTATCAAATTGTTTTGATTGATAAAATGTGAGCTGCTGCCTTTGATTTGTTTGATAACTTCCGAGATTGATTTTTTGGGATTTAATAAAAACAAACAATGGATATGGTCTGGCATTCCGTTGACAATACGCACAGGGCAACCTATTTCACGCAATTGCTCATTCATAAAATCATAGATTTTTGATTCGATATTTTTAGTAATAAACGGTGTTCGCTCTTTGGTGGCCCAAATGGCGTGTATCCATATTTTGTTAAACGAATGGGGCATATTTTAATGTTTTATCATCATTGCATTTAAACCGTTAAAACGGTTTGGTGTTTTAACATCTAATTTATATGGTCCAACGGTTAAAACCGTGGGCTATTCCGCCACGCTATCAATCAGCACATTTAAAATTTCAATGGCAGCTTTTGAGATTTTTGTTCCCGGGCCGAAAACGCCCACCACGCCGGCATCAAATAAATATTGATAATCCTGGGCCGGGATTACGCCACCGGCAATGACCATAATATCTTCGCGACCGTAAGCTTTTAACTCAGCAATCACTTGAGGCACCAAGGTTTTATGCCCTGCCGCCAATGAGGATATTCCAAGAACATGCACATCATTTTCAACGGCTTGTTTTACCGCCTCTTTTGGTGTTTGAAACAGCGGGCCGATATCCACGTCAAAACCCAAATCGGCATAACCTGTGGAAACTACTTTTGCGCCGCGGTCATGGCCGTCTTGCCCCAATTTTGCAATCATAATTCTTGGGCGCCTTCCTTCTAGCTCAGCGAATTTATTGGCCAATTCTTTGGCTTTTTCAAAATCTGGATCGTTTTTAATTTCTTTGCTGTACACTCCCGAAATAGATTTAATGGTTGCTTTATATCTTCCGTATACTTTTTCCAAAGCATCAGAAATCTCTCCTAAAGTAGCTCTTTTTTCAGCAGCAATGATTGCCAATTCCAATAAATTTCCTGCTTGGGTTTTAGCGCACTCCGTTAAATTTTGCAGGGCTTTGTTAACTTCATCATTATCTCTTCTGGCTTTTAATGTATTTAAACGCGCAATTTGAGATTCTCTTACGGCATCATTATCAACTTCTAAAATCTGTAACGGATCTTCTTCTTCTAAAATATACTTATTGACGCCGACAATAATATCTCTTGTGCTATCAATTCTGGCTTGCTTCATTGCCGAAGCTTCTTCAATGCGTAATTTTGGAATGCCTTGTTCAATGGCTTTGGTCATTCCGCCCAATTCCTCCACTTCCTGCATTAACTCCCATGCCGTATTCATCATTTCTTCTGTTCGTTTTTCAACAAAAGTGGCACCAGCCCAAGGATCTACGGTTTTGGTTATTTTTGTTTCTTCCTGAATATAAATTTGCGTGTTTCTGGCTATTCTGGCAGAGAAATCGGTTGGCAACGCAATGGCTTCATCAAGCGCATTGGTGTGTAAACTTTGTGTTCCTCCAAACGCTGCAGCCATAGCTTCAATAGCGGTTCGCGCCACATTGTTAAAAGGATCTTGCTCTGTTAAACTCCAGCCGCTGGTTTGGCAATGCGTGCGCAAAACCAATGATTTCGGATTTTTAGGGTTGAATTGTTTTACCATTTTTGCCCACAACATACGTGCGGCTCTCATTTTGGCAATTTCACCAAAATGATCCATTCCAATGGCCCAGAAAAAAGACAAACGCGGGGCAAAAGAATCAATGTCCATTCCGGCTGCAATTCCGGTTTTTATATATTCCAATCCATCAGCCAGCGTATAGGCCAGTTCAATTTCAGGTGTTGCTCCGGCTTCTTGCATATGATATCCTGAAATAGAAATTGAATTAAATTTCGGCATATTTTTACTGGCATATTCAAAAATATCAGCAATAATTTTCATGGATGGCGTAGGCGGATAGATGTAAGTATTGCGCACCATAAACTCTTTTAAAATATCGTTTTGAATGGTGCCTTCCAAAAATTTATCAGCAACTCCCTGTTCCCTGGCAGCCACAATATAAAAGGCTAAAATTGGTAAAACGGCTCCGTTCATAGTCATGGAAACCGACATTTGGTCTAACGGAATCTGGTCGAAAAGAATTTTCATATCTTCAACCGAATCAATGGCAACTCCTGCTTTTCCAACATCGCCCTGCACGCGTTCATGGTCTGAATCATAGCCGCGGTGCGTGGCCAAATCAAAAGCAACGGACAAACCTTTTTGGCCGGCCGCTAAATTTCGGCGGTAAAAGGCATTGCTTTCTTCGGCAGTGGAAAATCCGGCATATTGACGAATAGTCCAAGGCTTACGAACGTACATGGTTGAATAAGGTCCTCTTAAATAAGGGGCAATTCCTGCAACATAATTTTCGTGGTCAAAATTGGATTCCTTCTCATTTTGACTGACAATTTTTAGTTGTGAAAAATCTTTACGCTTCATCTTTCAGTCTTTTTTGTTCTAATTTCTCTGCCAATCTTATTGGGATTATTGGAATTATCAGGGTTTTTTGTGGATTTCTTGCAACGAATGAATTTACTTGTAATTCGTGCTTCATTGTATCTTTTTCATTGGGATATTTATTGGTTCCCAGTAAAACCAATTCACCCGCATCAAATTGCGCTTGTTCTTTTTGGGCATTTTCTTTAATTTTTCGCTGAACAATGCCTTCTTTTAATTGGGTTAGAAATCCGCCCTTTTTTTCAATATCTTTAAAAATATCCAAAGCTTTTTCTGCTATTTGTTTGGTGATGGATTCAATATAATAGGAATTTGTTGCAATTTGTTGCCCATGTTTAAAATAACTTTCTTCTTTTAAAATCAGCAATTGGTTACGGGCTATTCGGTCTCCAAAATCATCTGAATCGTGAAATAGCGCATCATAAGCGCAATTTGAAATGGTGTTTGCACCCCCTAAAATTGCACTCATGCTTTCGGTGGTGGTGCGCAGCAAATTTACATTGTAATCGAAAATTGTTTTGTTTCGCAAACTTGGTTCTGCATAAATTTGGGCGTTGGCACTTGTGCCATATTCTTTTAAAATTAAATTATAAACATATTTAAAAGCCCTGATTTTTGAAATTTCAAAGAAATAATTATTGCCAACCGCAAAATTAAATTGAATTTTATTGGCAATTTCTGCTCCAAATCTGGTTAAATATTCATTGGCAACAGCCAACGCATAAGCAACTTGCTGCACCGTATTTGCGCCTGCATTTTGATAGATATCTGCATTGACTCCTATCATAAATGAGGAAGGATTTTTCTGAATGATGGCTTCTAAAGTTTTAAAATCATCATTTAAGGATTTGTGCCAATTCCCGGTTCTTGCCAGCTTTCCTATGATATCGATGTTGTAAAAAACGGTTTCGTTTTTAAGTAACTCAGTAAGTTCATTAATAAATTCTTCTGATAAAAATTCAAAATGAAAATGAAATTCAATTTTTTTATTCAATAAGTTTTTGAATAATAATTCAGAATTGAAAGGTTTTTTCGCAACAAATTTCACAGCATTTGCACCTTTGTTGGTGGCATCTACTGCTTTTGAATTTGATTCATCTTCTGAAGAAATAACTATTTTTTGACAAATTTTAAAATCTTCTTCTGAAAGGGGGATTTTTAGTTTTTCGAATTCGTCTAAGTGGTAGAAAGGTTTGATGGTAATTCCTTCGTTTGTTTTGGTGAGAAGGGTTTCGTTATAATCCGCACCTTTTAAGTCGACCTGAATTTTTTGCTTCCAGGCAGCGGCCGAAACCGGCGGAAATTCTTTTGTAATAAAATTACTCATATTAATGGTATATTAAACAAAAATCGGGAATAATACTTAGAAGTATGTCATAAATCCCAAGTTAATTTGTTAAATTATTATAGTTATTTTTCAGGAAGGGTATCATATTCTATCAAATAAATATCTTCATTTTCTTTTTTCATTTTATATTCTTCCCTTGCAAATTTTTCCAATTCTTCGCGGTCATTGTGTTTATTTATAAAATCTTTGTCAGCATCTATTTCCGATTGGTAATATTCTTTTTCACTATTAAGCTTCATAATTTCCTTGTCAAATTCCCTATGGTTTATCCATGAATTTTCGTCAAAAAAAACCATCCAAACAATAAACGCGGAAAGAATTATTACGTAACGGTTCGTAATAAATTTTACAGTTGGTTTGTTTTTAAGTTGCTTAAAAGTCATAAACTAGAGTTTGTGGCTAATTACTGTTCTAACAATATCAATGGCTACCGTATTGTATCTGTCGTTTGGAATAATAATATCGGCGTAATTTTTAGTAGGCTCAATAAACTGTTGATGCATAGGCTTTAATGTAGTTTGATAGCGATCCAATACTTCAGTAATATTTCTACCACGTTCTTCAATATCTCGCCTTACTCGTCGTATTAAACGTTCATCAGTATCTGCGTGCACAAATATTTTTATGTCAAATAAATCGCGCAATTCTTTGCTGTTGAAAATTAAAATTCCTTCAACAATAATTACTTTTCTTGGGTGTGTAATTAAAGTGTCTGCGGTACGATTATGAGTAACAAATGAATATACGGGCTGCTCAATAACTTCACCATTTTTTAATTTTTTTAAATGATCTACCAAAAGGTCAAAATCGATTGCTTTTGGATGGTCAAAATTGATTTTTGTACGTTCTTCATACGACAAGCCAACGGTTACATTATAGTAGGAGTCTTGTGAAATCACGCAAACCTCATCGGTAGGCAATTCGTGTATAATTTGATTCACAACAGTCGTTTTTCCGCTTCCAGTTCCTCCAGCTATTCCAATTATGAGCATCTAAATCGTTTGTTTATATTCCTTACAAATTTAAGGAATATAAAATAGCAAAAACAGATTTATATAATTTTTTGAATGACAATGTTAAATTATCAATAGTAGCATGTGTAATTTTGAATCTTTTATTGCTTAATTCTATTAATAACAGCAAAATAGTTCAACCAATATTTTGGGCGTTCCCCTGCGGGTCAGGCTTTCGGCACTCGCATTTTTTGCTGAAAAGCGCAAAAAAGTGCTCAAACATATGCCTCAATCCTTAACCGATTTGAATTTATACTTGATAAATTCAATAAAAAAGGACTCTTATGTTGAACAGACTTCTTTGAGCCGACAGAGGGGCTTCCCTCGACTGCGCTCGGGACATGCTTCTCACCCAAATAGTTATCCTTTAAATATTGAGCCGACAGAGGGGCTCGAACCCACGACCTGCTGATTACGATTCAGCTGCTCTACCAAACTGAGCTATGTCGGCTTTTAACGTTTAAATAAATGTGGTAACCAAAGGTATAGATTTTATTGAACTCATGTTGAAAGAGATTGAAAATTTATGTAAAAAAAGCCTCTTCGTTTTGAAGAGACTTTATGGAGCGGAAGAGGGACTTCCTTCGACTTTGCCAGCCAAAAGGCGAGGCAAGCTCAGGATAAACTTCTCGTCCCTATTTTACACTCAAAAATTGAAATAAAAAAAAGCC
>JAENXD010000011.1 GCA_016649745.1 Flavobacteriaceae bacterium
AATTTGGAGATGGATGATGATGATTAAAAATTAAAATAAGTCTAAACAACTTACAGACGACCATGAAACAGTCTATTTTTATTAAATATGCTTTTCCCTTTATTCAGTGGTATACTTTAATGATTTTTATAACCATTGTAATAGATTATTTTCTGCATAAATTTCAACTGGTACTAAATGGGAGTTATCTTGGTTTTGCAGGAACTTTTGTAATCGGATTGTCATTTATATATTCATTAAAGAAGCGAAAATTAATAAAATCAGGTTCACCTAAAAAGTTGTTAAATCTACATGAATACCTTTCTTGGGCAGGTTCAATACTGCTTCTTGTGCATGCAGGTATTCATTTTAATGCCATTTTACCTTGGTTGGCGATTTTAATGTTATTGATCTCAGTTGCAAGTGGATTAGTGGGAAAATTTCTATTAAAAAAATCAAATGAAAATTTAAAACAAAAAAGGCAACTTATGATTGCTGATGGATTGAATAAAGAAGATGTGGACAAAAAACTTTTTTTGGACTCTGTCACAGTTGATTTAATGAAGAAATGGAGAGTAGTTCATTTACCCATAACATTGCTTTTGGTTATTTTTTCTGTAATTCACATTATTACTATAATTCTATTTAGCTCATGAAAAAGACACTTATTTTTCTTGTACTAATAGCAAGTATTGCGATTACCTATTATTTTCCACATGTGATGATAAATCCTGGTGAATTGTCCCAAGGGCATCAGAATTTAAGTGGAAAATGTCTTTCTTGTCACCAACTTTTTAGAGGAGTTTCAAACAATAAATGCATTTCTTGTCATGAATTATCGGAAATAGGAAAAGATGCTTTACATTCTTTGGACACCATCAGCAAAAAAGAGAAAGTTTTATTTCATGAAAGTTTCATAGATCAGGACTGTATTGCTTGTCATTCAGACCATAAGGGAATAAACCCAACATTATCCTTAAGCAAATTTGAACATTCATTATTAACAAACTCAGTCAAAAATAATTGTGCGAGTTGTCATAAAACACCTGATAATAACCTTCATAAGCAAATTTCAACAGATTGTAAAAGTTGCCATACTACAAATGATTGGAAATTATCAGCAACATTTAATCACGAGATGATTGAAGGAGTGAATAAAAATAATTGTAGCTCTTGTCATCAATCACCAAAAGATGAAATTCATCAATTGGTAAAAACCAATTGTAATGAATGCCATACCACTAATAAATGGCTGCCTTCAACGTTTAAACATTCATCCTTTTTTGTATTGGACAAAGATCATAATGCAAAATGTAATACATGTCATGTTGAGACTGATAATTATAAATCGTATACTTGCTACGGCTGCCATGAACATTCAGAACAAAAAATAAGAAATGAACATTTAGAAGAAGGAATCAATAGTTTTAATGATTGCGTTTTATGTCATAGAAGCGCAGATGAAGATGATATTAGAATGAATAATATTCCTAATGGTTCAAAAATTAATTCAAACCAAAAAAAGAATAAAAAAGGGGATGATGATCGTGAATATGATGACGATTGAAAAAATTTCTTATGGTTCTTATTTAAAATAGACCCTATATAAAAGTTCAACTTTAAAAATAACACCTTTTTCGAAGTTTGTGTTTAATTGGGTGCGATCATCCCCAAAATATAAGGAACTCAGCGATAAATCAACTTTGTCATCATTGTTGAACACCTTATACGTTCTACTAATTGTATAGCCAACTTTAGTTTTTGCATATATAGATTTTCCCAGTTGAAATTGCAGGTAAGTATACAATTCATTAGCGCTTCTCACAACATATTGTCCTTTAGGAATATAAATCGATTCATGTAGATTATAACTGGAAGTCATTCCGTCAAAATTTATACCCAAAGCAGTTTTTTTAGCCAATTTATAGTTGAAGTCAACCTGAGCCGGCAAAAGTAAAGTTGATTCAAATTTTTTGTTGGGGCTTATATAATACAATCCCAGTAACGGAGCAAAAAGCGGCCCATATTTTTCGGAGTTTGTGTAGAAACCTATTTTATATTTTAAGTTTTCCTTTTTTGTGTACGTAAACAATGATAACAATCCAAGTTGAAAATCCTCTTTGGAAATTATATCAAAATCGGAAGCTATGCTAGGTAACAGCACATAAGTTCCAGTCCATTTTTTTGAATAAACCTGATTTATTCCTATTTGCAGTCTAACTTTATTAAGAGCAGTATGGTCTGTAAAATCAGGATCTAATTTTAACCGACTTCTGTCTGCAGACAATCCAGTCAATATAACTGTCTTTTCATTGACTACAATTGGAAAAGTCAATTGAAATCCAAATTCTTCAACTTTCGTTTGTTCCGAAGTATTTTCAAAATGATTTAGAGGGGTATTGGCATAGGAAAAACGTCCAATATCAATATAGTTTTGCGCACTTGCAGTTGTCAAAACAAGCCCTAATAAGAAACTTAAGATATACTTCATCATCTCATTTTATAACGCCGAAGATACATGAAATAACATTACGATAAATATTTTAAATGGTTCGTACTTGATCTTTAATAATTTGGTGTATATCAAAAAAAGGTTAAGCTCATAAAAGCAGAATAATTCAAATTGAAAAGGTATTGGCATGTTTCAAAAATCGACTACATTATCCCTTGCAGAAATTTAAAATTAAAACGGTTATAAGTAAAAATAGCCAATTTGTTTTTCTTAATATTGCTAGCTTAATAATCACTCCGAAAATCAATAAAATTTAGTTATGGGCAAATTAAGAAGTCCGGCTTTTCTCATCGTTTTAGCGTTTTTTTCTATTTATGTAATCTGGGGATCAACGTATCTTTTAAATAAAATTGCGGTTTCTGAATTACCTCCTTTTATGTTGGCATCTATTCGATTTACGACTGCAGGTATCATAATTTTCATAATTGCCTATTTTATGGGAAGTAAATTAAGTGTTACCCGAAAACAATTGATTAATAGCACTATAGCCGGGTTTTTATTTTTATCATTTGGAAATGGAGTCATTGTATGGGCGCTTAAATATGTTGACAGTAGTTTTGCAGCATTAGAAACATCTGCTCAGCCACTGGTAGTGTTGTTGTTAATGCGAATTTTAGAAGGAAAGAAAATAAAGGCAATGTCGGTTATTGGTGTTGTTTTAGGAATGATTGGAATTTTTCTTTTGGTGAGCCAAAAACAATTTATGAGCCAAGAAGGATCGTTGTTGGGGATGGTCATGATTTTTTTATGTATTATTAGCTGGGCTTACGGAAGTTTATTTGTCGCCAAAGCTGATCTTCCTCCAAACTTTTTTGTAAATACCGGATATCAAATGTTAACTGCTGGCATATCACTTTTAATTGTGAGTTTATTCTTGGGCGATGCATGGACATTACCTTCACAATGGAGCGGAAAAGTTCAGTTTTCTATGATTGCACTTGTATTATTTGGAAGCATTGTGGCATTCACCGCATTTAATTATTTATTAAGAACTGTATCCCCCGAAAAAGTAGCCACTTCAACCTATGTAAATCCAATTATAGCAATGGTACTTGGCTGGTATTTTTTAGAAGAACAAATTACTTTACAGTCTGCTTTAGCGGCATCAGTGCTGTTAATAGGTGTTTATTTTATCAATGCAAAGAAAAAACTAGTCATGTTTTCAAGATTTTCCAAACGAATTAAATATTGAACTGGTTTAAACTTTTTTTAAGTATTGAGTATTTAGTATTGATAAAAAATGGTTAC
This sequence comes from Flavobacteriaceae bacterium, assembly GCA_016649745.1. Lineage (GTDB taxonomy): Bacteria > Bacteroidota > Bacteroidia > Flavobacteriales > Flavobacteriaceae > Lutibacter. Next base: position 3,740 of record JAENXD010000011.1, read on the forward strand.
TGAGCTTGGTTACATAGTAAAAAATTTAATCTAATAATCTAAAATACTAGAATACAGCTACTTTTTATTTTTCCTAAAAAGCCAATCATTTTTTTTTAGGGTCACTGTCACTACTCAATAATAACGACAGTGTTTTTAAACTTTCCGTACGGTCTGCAATTAATTTCATAATACTTAAAAATGGTATGAATAAAATCATGCCGGCAGCTCCCCATAAAATACCACCGGCAACTATCACAACAATAATGGCTAGCGTATTGATTTTTAATCTGTTTCCCACTGCAAAAGGAAATATAATATTAGCTTCCAGGATTTGAACAATGCTAAAAACCAGCACGACTCCCAATGGATACCACATAGAGTCGTAGGTTATCCACGAAATTGTAATTGGTAAGAGTGAGGAGATAATAATTCCAGCATAGGGAATAAATGTTAAGATTGAAGCAATAAACCCGAACAAAAATGGATGTGGAATACCTATAATAGCGAGTCCAACACTATTTAAAATACCCACGATCAAATAAACCAGCAACATCCCCTTGATAAAATTATAGTAGGAGTGAATTGTTTCAGTAAGAATTTCCCGAATGGTTTCGTTTTTAACCGAAGGAAAAAGCGTGTAAAGCACATTTACAAGCATTTGGCGGTAATAAAGGATAAGTGCCGAAAAAACAGGAATTACAATAATAAAAAAGGCTGAAATAAAAATTGAATAGAATGTATTTGTCAAAAATCCAAAAATTTGAGTTCCGGAACTGCTCATCAAATTTTTTGGTAATTCTGATAAGCTTTCCGTATTGATTCCGTAATTTTCTTTCAGAAAAGCAAACAATTGCATTAATGACTCTGAAAATTTGACCTTGAATGTAGGCCATTCATGTAAAAACCCTCCAATTTGAGAGAGTAGCAAGTAGGCAATGGCTCCAACCAACAAGAAAACTATAGAAATTGCTAAAAAAATACTAATCGTTTTGTTGATTCTTTTTTTTTCCAGCCACTTACAAATCGGATAAAGAATAAAACTGATAAGCATGGCAAAACTCAACGGAATAAAAAGGGTTTTTCCAAAATAAAGAACAACGGAAAGCAATACTGTAAATAGAAGAATTTCAAGTGGAGAAAATTTTCTGTTTGGAGGAAGAGGAACCAGTGTTTTTATAATTTGAACCATAAGTATTCGGATTTTAGAAGGTTTTGTATCGTGTTCAACGAGTTTAATCTTTTTTGAAAAAGGTTAGTTTAAAATTATAAAATGTTCAACAACAATGTTTCTCGATTTTTTTGATTTAAATTTATTTACTCTAATTTAGTGATTTTTTAGATAATAATGGGCAGTTTCCAATTATATTTTGCACTCACAAGCTCCTTCAAAAAAACAACAAATAGGACGCGTAAATTAGTATGTTTTATAACATTCAAATAGCAATAGCAAATAATGACCTATAAAAAAAACTTAAAGTGAAGAAGTAATTATTTCTTAATAAAATATTAGGCTATCCATGTTAAGTTAAGTTGATGAAATAAAAATACTAAAAATTTAGCCAATAGTTTTTGGTTCATTTAAAAATATTACAAGAAGTTCGTGAACCATTATTATTTAAAATAAATGTTTACAGTTGTTTATGGTGCCTGAAAATAATAATTTTGGCTAAAAATTATTTTGGTTATGTATGAATCTATTTTAAAGCATGTCAATAAGCATATCAAGCTTTCTGAAAAAGAGCGAAATTATTTTAAATCGGTTTTGGTTTCGGTACAAATTGCCAAGCGAAAAAAGCTGGTGCAACCAAGTACGTTAGTAAAACACGAGTATTTTGTAGTGAAAGGTTGTTTAATAGGGTATTATTTAGACGATAATGGAAAGAAACACATCATTCAATTTGCCATTGAAAATTGGTGGATTGGTGATTTTGATGCATTTTATAATGGTGTTCCTTCAAAACTTTATATTGAAGCCATTGAAGATGCTGAGTTGTTAGCAATTCAATATGACGATTTACAACAATTGTTTGAAACAGTTCCGAAATTTGAACGCTATTTCCGAATCTTAGTGACGAGCGGATTTATTTCTTTACAAGACCGAATTTTATCTTCACTTCAAAATGAAACAAAAGTTCGTTATTTGGAATTCTGCAAGGCATATCCAAATATTGAGCAACGCGTAGCCAACTATCATATCGCAAATTATTTGGGCGTGTCTGCCGAAAGTCTGAGCAGGGTTCGGCGAAAATTAGTCAAAAATTCTGATTTCTTGATGTAGGTCAATTAAATTGGAAAATTTAAGTCGTAATTTTGTTCTCAATCATTTAAAATAAAAATTATGAAAAATATACTATTTGTATTGACAAGTAATGATTCTTTAGGATCAACCGGACATAAAACAGGTTTTTGGATTGAAGAATTTGCAGCACCTTATTATTTACTGACTGACAAAGGTCATAACGTAACATTGGCATCACCAAAAGGAGGTCAGCCTCCAATTGACCCTAACAGTGCTGCAGATGCAGCGGCCACACCGGCAACTTTAAGATTCAATAAAGATGAAGAAACAAAGAAAATACTAGCCAATACCTTAAAATTGGAAAATGTGAATCAAAATGATTTTGATGCTGTTTTTTATCCTGGCGGTCATGGCGTGCTTTGGGATCTTGTTGAAAATAAAAAGTCCATAGCACTTATCGAATCTTTTTACAATCTAGGAAAACCGGTAGCGTTTGTATGTCATGCGCCAGCAGTTTTAAAACACATAAAAGGAAAAGATGGCAAGCCCTTGGTGAATAACAAAAAAGTAACCGGATTTACCAATGAAGAAGAGGCCGCAGTGCAACTTACGAAAGTTGTGCCTTTTCTTTTAGAAGAAATGCTTAAAGAAAATGGCGGTATTTATTCAAAAATAGGAGATTGGCAGCCTTATGCCGTCGAAGACGGATTGTTAATTACCGGCCAAAACCCAGCATCTTCAGAAAAAGTCGCTGAATTGTTAGATAAAAAATTAAAATAAACTATGAAAAATAAGCAAGCCTTATTGCAACCATATAATAATAACGGGTTCACACTAAAAAACAGCATTGTGATGGCACCGATGACAAGGAGCAGAGCCAATAATCCTGAATTTAAACCTACTGAAGAATTGCAAGCTGTTTATTATGCCCAACGGGCATCTGCAGGCTTGATCATCACTGAAGGTGCTCAGGTTTCTGAAAACGCTGTTGGTTATGTAAATACTCCGGGAATTTATACCAAAGCACAAGTGGAAGGATGGAAAAAAGTAACCGAAGCTGTTCATGAAAAAGGAGGGAAGATTTTTATTCAATTGTGGCATGTGGGAAGGGTTTCTCACTCAGATTTTCATCATGGAGAATTGCCTTTGGCGCCATCGGCAATCAATCCGAACAGTAAATCGTTTACGCCACAAGGATTTAAGGACACGGTAGCCCCAAAAGCTATGACTATTGAAGATATTAAAACAACCATCCTCGATTTTAAGCATGCTGCTAAAAATGCTGTTGAAGCTGGTTTTGATGGGGTGGAAATCCATTCTTCGAACGGGTATTTGTTTCATCAGTTCTTTAATAATTGTTCCAACCATCGAACCGATGCTTATGGTGGGAGCATTGAAAACAAGGCCCGATTCTTTTTTGAAGTATTGGATGCGGTTAAAAAAATTATTCCGGAACAAAAAATTGGCGTAAGATTTAATCCTTCTATGCATAAATTGCATGGAATTACTGTAGATGAAGAAACCATTCCAACTTTTGATTATATCATCAAAAAACTAAACGATTATAACTTGGCTTATGTTCATTTATCTGAACCGTTTACAGATGTTTCTGAGGTTCCTTTTGCCGTAAAAGAAATCGCAAAACATTACAGGCCTTTATATCGCGGCACTTTAATGATTAATGGCGGATTTACTCAAGAAACGGGAAATGCGGTGATTGAACGTGGAGAAGCCGATTTGGTAGCGTTTGGGAAACCTTTTATTTCAAATCCGGATTTGGTGGAACGTTTTGAAAATAATGATGAACTTTCCAAATGGAATCAGGATACATTTTACACACCGGGTAAAAAAGGGTATTTGGATTATGAACCGATTAAATTATAATTAAAAAACTAAAATCATGTAAAAATAGCGCCTTTTGGGCGTTATTTTTATGTTTATTAATAGCCTTTTAGGCCATTCAAGTACAATTATTTAAAGTGAATTACAATTTTAATTTATTAACTTCTTCTTTATGTTTATTAAAAATTTCAGCAATCAGAAGGTGTTTCTCTGAAAAAGCTTTATTTAAGGTATCCAGAAATTTTTCAAGTTCCTTATCCGGATAATTAAATAAATCTACCTGCAGGTGACCAATTTTTACCACCAAACTTTCTGTGGTATTTTTAATATCTTCTATTTTTCTTAAAATTTCTTCTTTAATTTCAATATTTCCTTTTTCCATGATATATGTTTTTTATATTTTTTTTTTTTGAAGCATCATTGTGGCAGCCATTTTCTAATTGAACTGGTTTAAACTTTTTCGATTGAAGCGAAAAATAGGAGTTTTTTACTCAATTGACGGCTTTTTTTAACTGCATAGCATCGCTACGGAGTTCAAAAAAGACAAAAAGTGAGTGAAAAATAACATTTTGTAACCAATTGAAAAAAGTTTAAACCAGTTCATTATTTAAAGTTAAAATAATATGATTGAAAATAATAATTTTACAATGCAAAGATGCATTCAGAACCAACAATTTAAGTTACATAATTATTAATCTAATTTGCATAATTCACACATAATACTTTCTTTTATGCTAAGATTTGAGAAATAATTCAGAGGCTAAAAACCCTTTAAATTAGCGCCAATTAACACTATTATAAAGAGTTTTCAATAAGTTATAACCGCAATGTTTATGGATATTATTTACTTCTGTTTTTAGAAGGATAACTTTTAGGATCAATAGAAGTTGCAGACCAATTGTTAAAAAACCCCAAAACTTCTTTGGTTGAATATCCTTTTCCTTCTTCTAAATAAACACTATTTTGGGTATGCAATCTATTTCCCTCACCATCTAACACTACAAATACCGGAAAACCGAAGCGTTGAGGATAGCCTAGGCTGGCCAAGATATCTTCGTTCCAATTTTCTTTAGAATAATTAAGATGATAAGTGATGTATTTATTTGTTAAGATACTTTTTAAAGTGTCATTTTCAGTTGCCTTTTTATGAAATGCAACACACCATTTACACCAGTTTCCACCAATTTGCAACAGCACATGTTTTCCTTCAGCATTTGCTTTTGTTATGATGTTTCCAATATCCGTTTTAGCATCTGCTTCAGGATGGTATAATTTATCTTCTGTTGTCTGAGCATTTACATCAATCATCAATAACGTCATTAAAATCAGTAGGACTATTTTTTTCATTTGATAAAATTTTAGAATCCAAAAATAAAATAAATTTTTCACTCATAAATTCATTTATTTATATTTAATAAAGTTTTATGCCAAAAAGTTACTTCTGCTTAAGGTAATGGAAAACTTAATGTGGAAAACATATCTTTTGGGCACTTCTAAATTGATATATCATTGTCTCATTCTTTATCATAACATAATTTAATTCAACAAAAAAAGACCTGACGGGAGATGGTGAAATAAATTCAACAAATATGGTCAGGTCTATAAATAAAATATATTAAATTTTATTCTTTGATATCAACTACTTCAAGATCAAATACCAGTTCTTTACCAGCTAAGGGATGATTGCCATCGATGATGATAGTTTCCTCTTTAACTTCAACTATGACCAAATTCATTTCCTGTCCGTCTTCAGTTTTGGAAATAAGTCCCATTCCAACTTCTGGTGCCATATCAGGTGGAAGTTGACTTTTTTGAACTTCTTGAATTAGTTCTTCACGAGGTTCACCATAGCCTTCCTCTTTTGAAACAGTAATTGTTTTTTTCTCATTTAATTTCATATCGATGAGTCCTTTTTCAAAACCTGGAATCAATCGTCCTTGTCCTAAAGTAAACTCTAAAGGTTCTTTTCCCTCTGAACTATCAAAAATCTGACCATCTGATAATTTTCCTGTGTAATGTACCTTAACCGTGTTGTTCTCTTTAACTTGAATCATAAAATCACTTTTTAATTTTAAAAATACGTTTTGCATAATTTTTACGCGCTGTGTATTTAAATTTAACTTAGATTTTTTAATGCGCCAAAACCAAGCCAAAAACCGGAAATGATTTTAAAACAGACTCATTGGGTAAGGAATCTGTATATAAATAGCGCTTCATCCGTTTATTCATGGGAACTACCTGTTTTATTAAAATGTTCAAATATTTAGGAATGCCATCATTAAAATCGGTAATTATGTCAGTCTACTTAAAAGTTTTCTTTTCAAAAAAGATTTTTTGCGATTGTAATGGAGTACTTATTATGCGAAACTACGATAGGAGCGTAGTGAAACCTTTATGTTCAAAAATTCCTTTTAGTTGTTGTTTGTTGTATGCTTAAATAGTTTTGCTTGCTCAAGTATTTGTAAGGTTACTTCAACAATGTTGTACAATAAAATATATTGCATTTGTGCAGCCTCTTTACCAGTAGTGAGTAATTGTGTGCTAATTTCTTCAAAAGCACCTTCAATATTTTCTATTTTACTGTTATTTTGATTTGTTAACCAGTTAAATGCTTCATCCAAAACTTTTAAAATATGATCTTCAAACGCTAACATATCTAAGGTTTCTTTATGGTGCTGAGTTCTATGAGCTCCTAATGCCGATAAGTAAGAAAGTAAAGCGTGGTTTAAGTAGGTTAATGTAAAGGCCTTATTTTTTAGTTGTTGCTGTTTTTGAGGATCTAATTGCATATTTTGCCAGGCCATTACCAAATCATTATCGGCTAAATGCGCATCTCTTCTTGCGATTCTATAAGTTAAATCATCTGTAGATGGTTTATGATACTCATTTAAGATGGCTTTAAAATAAGCGGTGTTTTTAAGGATGGCTTCACTTAACAAACCCGGTAATTTTTTGTATTGCCACTCTGGCCATAAAAACCTAACCACTATAAACGAAATAAATGCGCCTATTATGGTATCTATTAAACGCGGAGTCATCACATCTACGCCTTTATTGGCTATAATATTAAATGCACATAACACAAAAATGGTAATAAAAATAACGCTTATGGAATAACGGCGTTTCATCCAGATTAAAAATAAATAGGCTGAGGTAAGCATTAATACTATTTGTCCTGAAAAAGTGAACAATCTGATAATTAAAATCCCAATAACTACGCCTGCTAAAGTTCCTATGGTTCTTTGCAATAATCGCCTTCTTGTTTCACTATAACTAGGCTGTAACACAAATAAAATGGTAAGCACAATCCATTCTCCTTTTGCGATATGAAAATACTCGGATATTATATAACCAATTAAAAAAGAGATACTTAATCTTAAAGCATAACGCATTCTTGGGTGATTTAGGTGGAGCTGTACTTTTAATCGCTCAAAATAAGTGCGGGTATCTTTTTCTAATTCAGGCAGTAAATCGGTATCCTGATTTTTATAAATGCTTTTTAATGTTTTATGAGACTGACTTAAATTGCGAATCAATAATTTTATAGGATGCGAAGCTTTCAACTCATTATTTTGTAACATGTCATGGATCGTTTTAACCAACCAATCCAATGCTATTGGATGCTTGTAGGGAACACCTGTAAGTAAACTTTCTGCAAAATTTTGAGTGGCATGAGACAGTTCATGCAATAATTGACGAATACCTCCAATTAATTGACTGTTTAAAGGATTGGCACTTAATAAATCATAACGTTCATGACTGGATGCCGCGCGTTCATGTAAACTTTGCAAAACCATAAAATAATGTAAATAACGCTGTAATGGTTGCTGATTTGTAAGGGATTCTCCATAACTGTTTAAAACGCCTTTACACCTTTCCAATGCTTCAACAGTCTGTACGTTTAATAAAGCCAGTTTTACTCTTATTTCTTTTTCTTCCGGCTCATTGCTCGGGAAAAGTTTTGATTTTTCATTTAAATATAAGGAGAGTGCTGAAAACCCTCTGGACAATTGTTCTTCTAAAAGACTGAAGGGTTTTAAAAGCAATAACAGGTAGGAGAAAATACCATAAATTAAAGCTCCTGAGATTAATAAAATAGGCTGTATATACCAATTAGGACTTATTTCTACCCCAATCATTGTATAAATTCCAATCAATAAAGCTCCGAATGTTACCCCTCTAAAACGTTCACTTACACCTCCTATTAAAATAAAAACAATGGTTGATAAAGCAAGTCCCAGCGCTAATATTATTGGGTATGGCTGTAACAATTCTACAGAAAAACTTGATATTGCAAAACCTAAAATTTTTAAAGCCATAGACTTTAAACGTCCATTGGGATGATCATCAGTTTCAGAAAGGGCTCCTGCAAGGGCCCCTAAACCTAAAGTTACCGCGTAAAAAGGCAGTCCAAGACTCACCGTTAAAATAACAAGCGTTCCTATGACTGTTGTTGCCTTAAAAGCCAATAATCTGTTTGGATTGCTTAAAAAATTATTTCTAAAAGCGCTGTACCAGGGTACTTGTTTTAAGGAGAAAGAAAATTGCTTCATTTTTAAGGTATATACTTACAATATTACAATGAACTGGTTTAAACTTTTTTCAATTGGCTACAAAATGTTATTTTTCACTCACTTTTTGTCTTTTTTGAACTCCGTAGCGATGCTATGCAGTTAAAAAAAGCCTTCAATTGAGCAAAAAACCTCTATTTTTCGCTTCAATCAAAAAAGTTTAAACCAGTTCAATGGAACACAAAAGTAAACAATAGCAATATATAACTAAAAGTAATTAAACCTTTCTATTACAGTAAGCTTTTCTTTTTATGAAAAATTTTACCAAAAAGTTACTTTCGCAATGTTAACAAAACCGAGGTACAAGGTTCACGAGCTCTTATTTCCAACATAAAAGAGTAGCGAGTTAAACACTTTATAAGCAAGCCATTTGTACATGTGTGTGGATTGAAAATAATTTATGAGCATTAAATAATGCTATTCATTCTTAATAAAATTTAAATCAAGCACGTTAAAATTATTTGCTGCCTTAACCAATAAGGTAGAGCCAATGGTTTCAAATAAATCATTGGTTTTAAGTATAAATTCGGCTTGCTGTTCAATCTTGTAATTAGGAATACCAATTAATGTTAAATCTGTAGTTCCGGAATACTGCTTAATTAAATTATAAAATGGGATCTGTTCCACAGCATTATCAATAATTTTAATTTCAATAATGACTCTTAAACTGTCAACCAGTTCAGAAATTTTTGAATAGATAACCGCATTGTCAACATTGTTGTTATTCACGAATAATACCCTGATTTTTGTGTTTTGCCATTTCGGAGATGCAATGATAAATCGAGCAATATTCAGCATCATTTCAGCATTTTTACTATCGGTTTCCCTCCACCATAGATCTACCGATTGATAGTTCCCGAATTTTGTTTTTTTATCAAAATCCAGATACAATAAATTATAATCTAAGTGCAATAAGGTCTCTGTCATTTGAGAATATTCCTCAGAATTTTCAAGTCCTTTGGGCCAACCCATCATAATGGTATTGGGTTCAACACCCGAAAACCCAAAAGTAGTGGCTATATTTGTAATGCCTTTATAGATAATATCAACTTTTATTTGCCGCGCAAAAATACCGAGGTCACTAAAAGTGTCATCCCTCACTATTTGTTCCGTTTTTTTAAAGGGCTTATCATTTTCTTTGCCCAAAATCAGTTTGAAATTGGTAACGATTCCTGTACGACCGGATACGGTTTTACATAACTCTAATAAGTAATATTGATGTTTACTTTGGCCACTAAACAAAATAATATTTGGATTCCAGTTAGAATTTTCATCATCTTTGGCAGCTATCTTTTTTAAACCTTTGTTCACAACATTTTCCCAAACACTTCGCCAAACATCATTAGATTGTAACTTCACTTCTTTTCGTTGCAATGCAAAATACAAGACCGCAACAATAGCAAATGCACCAATCATAGCAACCATATCCAACTTGAACATGACCGCAAAACATGCAATAAATCCAAGCAAACCAATCCACCGTTTAATTTTGAATGTGGGTTGAAAATCGGGATTTGCCCAACTTTCCAGAAAATAAGAAATATTAATAAAGCCGTATGCGGTGAGATAAAACATGGAGACCACACGCGCAATAACATCTAATTCTCCTATTAAAATACCGGCTTCTGCAATCAAAAAAACCATAAATAGGGCATTTACAGGTTCATTATTACCGCCTTTTCCTTTACCAAATATTTTTGGCGTTACTTTATCAAGAGACATGGCTTGCAAAATTCTGGGTCCACCCAAAATTCCTCCCAAAGCAGAAGATAACGTAGCTCCCCAAATTCCTGCGACAACTGCTGGGGAAAATAAAGCCATTTTCATTAAAAAATTATAATCTGTTTTTAATATTTCGGAATTAACGCTAAATGCCACAAAAACAGCAAGGCCAAGATAAACGACCAATCCTATGCCAATAGCTGATAAGGTACCTAAAGGAATTGATTTTTTAGGATTTTTTAAATCCCCACTCATGGCAATTCCGGCAGTAAAACCGGTAACAGCAGGGAAAAATACAGCAAACACAACTTCTAAAGGAACCGAGCCTTCCGTAGAAAACAGACTTACCGTTTCCGGCGCATATTCCGTAGTGCCTAAAAAAATAGAAATTAACGAAATGATAATGGCTGCAAGAATAAAAAATTGCGCTTTTAGGGCAATAGATGTACTTATTAAAGCCAAAACAGTAAGCGAGATGAGTGCAACGGTACCCGTTAATCTAATATCATCAATTGAAACACCAAAGCCAAAAAAACATTAAAACTTTCAGCAAAACCAATTAAATATAAGGCAATGGAAAAAGCGGTTCCAACATATAAGGCGATCCCAATGGAGCCACCAATGGGGATTCCCATACTTCGTGATAACACGTAATAAATGCCTCCGGCACCAATTTTTTTATCTGATGCCACTGAAGATACACTTAACCCTGTAGTCACTGCAATGACGTGTGCAATTATGATGATGATGATAGCACCAATTAAGCCGGCATTACCAACAACCCAACCTAAACGCATGTACATAATTACCCCTAAAATGGTTAATAGCGATGGCGTAAAAACGCCCTCAAATGTTTTATATTTCTTTTTTTCGACCATTACTAAGGTTCGTTTATTCAGGCATTGTTTAGGTTCATCTTTTAAATGAATGCTCACAAAAGAGAAGGTGAAGATACAAATCTTTTTAATGTATTTAAATACATGATATAGTTACTTTTACAATGTTAATGAAACCGAGGTAAGAGGTTCACGAGCTCTTATTTGCAACATAAAAGAGTAGCGAGTAAATACTTATTATGCGACGACGTAGGAGAGTGTATGGAATGGGTTAAAAAATATAAATACACTATATAGTTGTTTATTTATTATAATTCTGTATATTTGCAACTATAAAGTTGATAATATGTAAAATTTCTGAAAATAAAATGCCAACCACAGAAGAAGAAGTTAAAATGTTTTTACAGGAATTTATTGCCAAAATAAACGCTAATATAGGTGGCGTTGGTATTATAATTAAAAGAGATAGAGCTGTTAACCTTCAGACAATTTTGGATTTAGAATTAACAAATGTCACAGTCATAGAGCACTTAAAAAAACTGACATATAAAGATTTCTATAAAGGTCCAATAGCTGACAGTGGAGGTGGTCCAAGTTTGTGGGAATTTGGCAAAGAAATAAAAAGCAAGGAAATCTATATAAAAATTACTTTAGGCTATTTAAATAAGCCAACGATTTGTATTAGTTTTCATTATCCAATAAGAACAATTAAATATCCATTCAAATGATTTACGAACAAATAGAAAGCCCTTTTTCGACAGGTAAAGCAAATTTGATAAAGAAATTGAATGTCTTAAACTTTCGTAAGAATGAATTTGAGATAACTGAACATTTTTATGTTTGTGAAGATACCAATGAGGAATTTACTACTAGTGAATTAGATGAGATAAATATAAATCAAGTATATAATCAATATAGAGATAAGTGTGGTTTACCCTTTCCCGATCAAATCAAAAGAATAAGAGAAAAATATAGTGTTTCGGCAATTAAAATGGCTGAAATATTAGGATTAGGTGTTAACAGTTATCGCCTTTATGAACAAGGAGAAGTTCCAAGTATTGGTAATGGAAGATTAATTTTAGCAGCAGAAGACCCTAGAGAGTTTAAACGTTTTTTAATTGCTAGTCAGGAGTTGATCGATCCAAAAGATTTCCAAAAGATAAATAAAAGAGTTGATCAGTTGATTTTATTAAAAGAACAAGAGGCAGCACAATTTTATAATTTGAGTATTATGGAATTATTTAACAAAATAGTTCCAGATCAATACACAGGTTATCGCTTGCCAGATTTTGAAAAAGTATCAAATATTGTTTTGTTCTTTTCAGAAAGAACCCAAACTTGGAAAACAAAATTAAATAAACTTTTATTCTATTGTGATTTTTTGTCATTTAAAAATTACGGATATGGTATTTCTGGATTAGATTATAGAGCAATTAAATTAGGGCCTGTTCCTTCTAAATTTGAAAAATTGTACCTATTAATTAGTGAGGGTGATCTTGTTCATAGAGAATATATAGATTTTGAAAGAGGAAATTATGGTTCTTATTTTAAACCTTGTTTGACTTTTAATGAATCATTATTTGAAGACCATGAAATTGAGATAATGAATATTGTGTCAAATAAGTTTAAATATACTAGACCATCTGAAATTGTTGAAATTAGCCATGAAGAAAAAGCATGGAAAGACAATATAAAAGAACAAAATATAATTAGTTATAAAGATTATGCATTTAATCTTCAGAATTTCTAAAAAAATATAATTATGCAAAATAATAAAAAAAATGAAGGAGGAAATGAAAATGCTCCTGGACAAAATAAAGAGTTCAAAATTTTAGTAAATGCAAGAGAAAAGATTTGGACAGAAAAAAAGATAACTTTTGATGAAGTTGTAATATTAGCTTTTGGTTTAATTTCTCCAGACCCTAATGTTTCTTATACCGTTACATATAAAAATGGTGATAATAATAAGCCTGAAGGTATTATGGTAAAAGGTGATGATGTAAAAGTTAAAGAAGGAATGAGATTCAATGCTACACAAACTAATAGATCATAGTCCAGACCTCAAGAAATTAAGGGACGAAGGATATGAGGTTAAACTTGAAAAAAATCATGTTCTTATAACTAGTGTTCCTTATCTTAATACGGGTAAACAAATTAAATTTGGAACACTAGTAGCTGTGCTAACTATTTCTGGAAATAGGTCAGGTAAACCTGATAATCATGTCGCCTATTTTATTGGTGAACAGCCATGTAATAAAGATGGCTCTATAATAACAGCATTAGTTCATGGCCAAAATAAAACAGTTATAGCAGGTGGAATTGAGGTTGATAGGTCCTTTTCTAATAAACCTCAAGGTGGTTATGTAGATTACTATCATAAAATGACTACATATGTTAATATAATAAGTGGTCCAGTTCAATCTATAGACAGCTCCATTACACCAAAAACTTTTAGACTTGTAGAAACTCTTGATGATAGTTCAGAATTTAAATATCCTGACACAAATTCTAGTAGAGCAGGAATAACTTTTATTACAGATAAATTAAAAGATCAGAAACTTGGAATAATTGGTATTGGAGGAACAGGGTCTTATTTATTAGATTTTATATCAAAGTGTCCGGTAAAAGAAATAAGAATTTTTGACAATGATGAATTCTTGCTTCACAATGCTTTTAGAGCTCCTGGCGCACCTGAAGAAGAAGTACTTAAAGAAACGCCAAAAAAAACTCATTATTTTCAAAGGATATATTCTAGAATGCATAAAAATATAGTGGTTAGAGATAAGTACATCATTGAATCAAACATAAGCGAACTGCAAGATTTGAATTTTGTTTTTATTTGTATAGATAAGGGTAGTATCAAAAAAAGTATTATTAATTATTTATCAGTGAATAAGATTAGTTTTATTGATGTAGGCATGGGAATCGAATTAGCACCGGATAATTCTTTGATTGGTATGATAAGAACAACGACAAGTAAAAATGGGGATGTAGACCACATATATTCCAATGGACGTATTTCATTTGCCGATGGAGATGAGGAAGATGAATATAATCAGAATATTCAAATTGCAGAATTAAATGCTTTAAACGCTTCATTAGCCGTAATAAAGTGGAAAAAATTATGCGGATTTTATCATGATGCTGAACAAGAAAAGCATAGTCTATTTTCCATTGATGATAATACAATAATGAATGATGATTATGACACATAAATTTGTTGGTAAAATACCTGATATACTAGAAGATAAAGTTTTATATATTTCTATGGAATATGAAACTGTAATTCATAAATGTGCTTGTGGATGTGGAAATGAAATTGTTACACCACTTTCTCCTGCCGATTGGAGCTTAACATTTAATGGCGAGACTATTTCCCTTAAACCTTCAATTGGAAATTGGAGTTTAGATTGTAAATCACATTATTGGATAACAAATAATAAAGTAAAATGGTCATACAAATGGAGTACTGATGAAATAGAAAAAGTAAAAGTATCAGATTTGGAAGCTAAAAAGGAGCATTTTGAAAAAATAAATACAAAACCAAAAGAATTAGAAAATAAAGGAGAAGATAAAAAATCTTTATTTGAAAAAATTAAAACTTGGTTTAAATAAAATTAAACTACCTCATAAAATTTTGGCCAAAACAATAGAAGAAATTATCTGGAATAGTAATTCTAAACTCTTTCTTATAATTACAAATTTATTTGAAAAGCCAGTTGTTGAGAATCTCATATTTAAAACTTTCTTGACCTGAGTACTAAATATCGTAAAGAAATAAAAAAGACTTCTGGGATATTTAGCATCATATACAATTATAACTATTATTGATTCAACTTTTGTGGAATTTCACCAGCGCGCGTTATGTTACTTTGCTTTACTCACTTTTTTATAATTTTTAAAGAGGTTTGTTAATAACTTTAAATGTTTTTGTTTTTTTAGTCATAGAATACAATAACGTTTCATCTTTTAATTATCAATTGTAAAAATTAATTTACAATTTCTTTAACAGTTTCCTCAAAAACTAAGTTGTATCATTGTGAAATAGATTCTTAGAAAAAAATTTAACCAATACTTAAAAAATAAAAAGCATTGGTTTTAAAAGATAATATTGATTGATTGATTTGTTTTATTGTTCTTAAAGGGTTTCCGAAAAGTTAAATTAAGAAATGAAATTAAAGCTGTAGTTGGCAAAATGATTCATCTCAAAAAAATTAACCTCTCCGAAACCCTTTTTTGTTAGCTTATATTTACCCAAAGCGTACTGTCTTTGCTCAATTCCTGATAAGCTACTCTTATAAATCTATTTTCCGGCTCACTTAAATCGGGATCTTTCTCCAGCAGTTCCATCGCCATAGTTCTTGCAGTTTTCAGGATGGTTGCATCTTTAACAATATCAGCAATTTTTAAATTGAGCACACCGCTTTGCTGGGTTCCCATCAAATTACCGGGCCCCCTTAATTTTAAATCCACTTCCGCAATTTTGAATCCGTCGTTGGTTTCTACCATCGTCTTTAACCTCACTTTTGCATCGCTCGATAATTTAAAATCCGACATAAGGATGCAATAACTTTGTTCGGCCACGACCAACCCTGCCGCGCAGCTGATGCAGTTGCGACAAGCCAAAACGCTCGGCGCTTTCAATTACCATTACACTTGCATTTGGAATATCCACCCCCACTTCAATTACCGTTGTTGCCACCATAATTTGCGTTTCCCCTTTTTTAAAACGATCCATTTCATAGGCTTTATCTTCCGCCCGCATTTGTCCGTGCACAATACTGATCTGATAGTTCGGTTTGGGAAATTCACGGGTAATACTTTCGTAACCATCCATTAAATCCTTATAATCCATGGCTTCCGACTCGTTGATTAACGGATACACCACATAAACTTGCCGGCCTTTGACAATTTCTTCCTTTAAAAATTTAAATACCGAAAGTCGGTTTGCATCATAACGGTGCGCTGTAACCACTTCTTTTCTGTTTGGAGGCAGTTCATCAATTACGGAAATATCCAGATCGCCATACAAGCTCATGGCCAAGGTGCGTGGAATTGGCGTTGCTGTCATCACCAGAATATGAGGAGGCAATACATTTTTTTTCCACATTTTTGACCGTTGTTCCACCCCAAAACGATGCTGTTCATCTATAATCGCAATTCCCAGATTGTGGAATTTTACTTTATTTTCAATTAAAGCATGGGTTCCAATTAAAATATGAAGTTCGCCCGATTCCAGTTGCTGGTGAATGACTTTCCTTTCCTTGGTTTTTACTGAACCTGTGAGCAATTTCACATTCACATTCATCCCCTTTAAAAGAGCCGTCAGCGCATTAAAATGTTGGGTAGCTAAAATTTCCGTGGGCGCCATAAACGCCGCCTGAAATCCGTTGTCCAAAGCAATTAAAATCGTGAGCAAGGCCACAATGGTTTTTCCCGAACCCACATCACCCTGGAGCAAACGGTTCATTTGCGCATTGGAACCCATATCTTTTCGGATTTCCTTCAACACCCGTTTTTGGGCATTTGTCAATTCAAAAGGAAGGTTATTTTTGTAAAAATTGTTAAAATGATCCCCCACCTTTTCAAAGGGATACCCTTTAAACTTAGATTTTCTGATTAATTTTTTCCGAAGCAATTGCAACTGGATAAAAAAGAACTCCTCAAATTTAAGTCGGTTTTGAGCTTTGGTCAGCAATTCCTGTGTTTTAGGGAAATGAATGTTCAGCAAAGCTTCATTTTTTGAAATCAGCCTTAATTTTTCGATGACCGGAAGAGAAAGCGTTTCCTTGAAATTCCCGTTCAGTTCTTCAAATAAACTTTGAATCATTTTGGACATCACCCTGTTGGTAACACTTTTATTCACCAGTTTTTCGGTGGACGGATATACGGGCTGCATGGCAGTTCTCAGACTTTTATTGTAGTCCGCCAGTAATTCCATTTCGGGATGCGGCATTGAAAACAGGCCCTTAAAGAAATTGGTTTTACCAAAAATCACATAAGGTGTATTCAGTTTAATGGATTCTTTGATCCATTTTACGCCCCTGAACCACACCAATTCCATCCTGCCAGTTTCATCTGTAAAAGTAGCAACCAGCCGGCTTCCCTTTGCCTGTTGTACCGTTCGCAGTTCCGTTATTTTCCCCAAGATCTGAATTTCCGAAGTATTTTGCTGCAATTGATTGATCTTCATAAACTGGGATCGATCGATATACCTATTTGGATAAAAATTCACCAAATCGCCAAACGTGCGGATGCCCAGTTCCGTTTTCAGCAAATCGGCTCTTCCAGGGCCAACGCCTTTTAAATAGGAAATTGAAGTGTTTAAATTATTGATTGACATTTGGTTTTTAAAAAGACGAAGATAAGGATTTGAAGGGCAATATACAATTGGTTTGTTTTGGTGTCTTGCGGTCTCGCTTCGCTTTTGTCGTGATGTCTTGCAGTCACGTTATTGCGAAGTTTTTGCAAAAAAAGCCTGTGCCGAATTTATTTCGGTATGGCGATCTGTTTGTTATTAGATTTCTATGTCCCATTGAAGGTGTTATCTGCCTGCTAACATGAGTTTGCCGCGTTATCATTTCGCTATCGCTCCCCCTCGCGCCAGCTGGCTCTATCACTAAAAATGTTCACTGAACATTTTTTTAACGCTCTGTCCCGCAATGACGGTCTTGCGGTCTAAACAACTTTATTTGCTTAAAAATCAAAGTTAAACAGTTAAACAATTCAACGATTAAACTACAAAACAGTTAAACAATTTCTTTTCCGTATATTTGCCACCTTAATTTTAACCCATGAGATTACATCGAAATTTAGTATTTACGGTTATCGACTCTGTGAAGTCGATATTTAATGAAGGAGAGTATGCCGATAAGGCAGTTGAAAAAGCGTTGAAACGCGATGCCCGATGGGGTGCAAGAGATCGTAAATTTGTGGCGGAAACCATTTATGAAATGGTGCGCTGGAAACGTTTGTACAATGAAATTGCAGGAACAAAAGAACATTATACCTCGGAGAATGTATGGAAAAACTTTTCCGTATGGGCCATTTTAAAGGGTGTTAAATTACCTGACTGGAATCAGCTTCAGGGCGTTCCGGAAAGACGAATCAAAGGAAAGTTCGATGAACTTCAAAAAGTACGCGTTTTTAAAGAATCCATTCCTGACTGGATGGATGAAATGGGTGTGAAAGAATTGGGTGAAGCACAATGGACCAAAGAAATTCATAAATTAAATGAACAGGCTGATGTTGTTTTGCGTACCAATACCTTGAATACCACCAAAGCCAATTTGCAAAAAAAATTGATGGATGAAGGCATTGAAACAGAATTTATCCAAGGCTATAACGATGCTTTAAAATTAATTGAACGTGCCAATGTTTTTAGAACCGAATGTTTTAAACTGGGGTTTTTTGAAGTGCAGGACGCCTCTTCACAACTGGTTGCGGAATATTTAGATGTAAAACCGGGAATGCGTGTCATTGATACTTGTGCTGGTGCAGGCGGAAAATCATTGCATCTGGCAGCGCTTATGGAAAATAAAGGTTCTATTATCGCCACCGATATTTATGAAAGCAAACTGAGAAAGTTAAAAATAAGAACACGCAGGGCCGGAGTACACAACATTACCACCAAAGAAATTGATTCTCCTAAAGTGATGAAGAAAATGAAAGGCACCGCAGACAGGGTACTGATTGATGCACCTTGCAGCGGTATTGGGGTATTGAAAAGAAATCCGGACAGCAAGTGGAAACTGGAACCTGAATTTGTGGAGAACATCATTAAAACACAGGCTGAAATTCTGGAAAATTATTCACAGTTGGTGAAAGTTGGTGGTAAAATGGTGTATGCTACCTGTTCTATTTTTCCTTCTGAAAACGAAAAACAGGTTCATGGGTTTTTGAAAAATCATCCAGAATTTGAATTTGAAAAAGAACATAAAGTTTCTCCTGTTAAATCTGGGTTTGATGGGTTTTATATGGCGTTGATAAAGAGGATTAGTTAGCGGAAGGTCGTCATGCTGAACCTGTCAATTATAACTGTTCGTCATGCGGAACTTGTTTTAGCATCTGCTAATATAGTAACACAATCAACATTTGAACCTTAAATCATGAGATCCTGAAATAAATTCAGGATGACGTGTACGGGATGACATCAACCCAATAATTTCCCAATTTCATAATCAAACTTCTCCATGGTAAACTGCCTGGACCATTCCATCGCCTTTTTTGTTTGCTCCACATACTTCTCGGGATGCTGCAGATAGGCAGCAACAACAGCAACAATTTCATCAGCGTTTGCGTTGACCAAGGCGCCTCTTTCGCCGTTGGCGAGCATATACGGAATGCAAGATACTTTGCTGGTGATGGGTAAACAGCCCCAAAACATGGCTTCAGCCACTACTTTTGGCCAGCCTTCCGAGACTGAGATAAACAATAAAAAGTGGGCGTTTTGATAGGCTTTTTTTATGGTTTCCTTATCACAATTTCCGTGTAAAATAACCGCATTACCCAACTCATTTGCTTCGATGTATTGTTCTAAAACTGAATGCTCCAGGCCGTCTCCGTAAATGTCCAAATGCACTTTATGTCCTTTTTCTTTTAGCTTTTGGATGACCTCAGCGCTTAGTAAAGGCCGTTTTCCTTTCGTGAGGGCACCTACAAAGATAAAGTTTAGAATGCCGTCATGCAGAACCTGTTTCAACATCTCGTCATGCTGAACTTGTTTCAGCATCTGTTTATCCAGCTCAACAACATGAGATCCCGAAACAAGTTCGGGATGACGACTTATATCATGAAATCCTGAACTGGGTTCAGGATGACGATAGTTGTTTGCTATCTCCCTTTCTGAATAACTCGCCGTAAAAAAGGGTGCAATATTTTTAGTTTGGTTTGTCCATTCTCCATAAATCAAAACTTTCATATTTTTGGTTAAAAAGGTATTACTTAACAGCCATTTTTGAAGGCGGTAGCTCCATGGCTGCTTAGCTTTCGGATCCCAGTTGCCCGCATATTTGGCAGTTTTTGGTTTATTAGGAAATAGTATTTGGACGAAACATCCTATCAATCCGATATTTCCAGGGCAACGGAGATGAATGTGGTCGGCCCATAACATTGATTTATAGATGCTGTAAGCTATCCTTGGCAAAAACCACATCGTTTTTAGCGAGCCTTTAATTGATAACATGTCAAAAGCGGTTATCGAGATAATTCCAATATTATTATGAATGTAATTGGTGTCAATATTTGTTATTACCTCAGCAGCAATTGGCGCCACAATTTTCACTTCTGATGCATGCGGGATCCATAAATTCATTTCACGCACGTAAGGTTCGTAAGAGAAAATGGTATTTTCTTTGAGTTTATGGGATGCGTGGGTTATGATTGCGAATTTCATTTTTAGCCTTGAGGGTTATTCATGATGGTAAATATATTGCTTATTCGTGTATTTGTCAGTATAATGGAATTTTTTGTGAAACTTGAGATGTGAAACGTTTTTTAGCTTATTAAGTGAAGAGAAATCGGGAACCAGGATACCCTAAGCAACGTCTTTGCTTCATTTCACTGTACGTCGAGGAGGCGATAGCCGCCGAAGCAAACTGCTCAGAACTACTGCGAGCTATACCAGAACAGATAACTTCATTTCACTACGTTTCATTCAAAGACATCATCGTGAGAATACATCATTTTTTTTCCTACTTCACAAAAAAAACAACATGAAACCAAACAACTGAATTGTATTTTTTATATTTGCCTTTCGTTAAAAATGAAACAAACATGAAAATATCATACAATTGGTTAAAACAATTTTTGAAGATAGACTGGGAAGCGGAGAAAACAGCGGAATTGTTAACCGATTTGGGCCTTGAAGTAGAAGGAATAGAAACCGTTGAATCTATAAAAGGAAGTCTGGCCGGTATAGTGGTGGGTAAAGTATTGACCTGCATCCAGCATCAGAATGCGGATCGGTTAAAAATTACCACTGTAGATATTGGAACCGGAGAACCTTTGCAAATTGTTTGCGGGGCGCCCAATGTGGCAGTAGGACAAACAGTTCCTGTGGCAACCATCGGCACCATGTTGTATGATGACAAAGGTGAAGGATTTGTGATTAAAAAAGGGAAAATAAGAGGAGAAGAAAGTCACGGTATGATTTGTGCCGAAGATGAATTGGGTTTAGGAACCGACCACGATGGCATTATGGTGTTGCAAGACACCCTGGTTGCAGGAACTTCTGTAGCCAACGTGTTTGAAGTGGAGTCGGATCAGGTATTTGAAATTGGGCTGACACCAAACAGGGCAGATGCCATGAGCCATTACGGAACAGCAAGAGATTTAAGGGCAGGATTGCTGCAACGCCAGATTTCATTGGAATTGATTTCTCCTTCCGTGACTAATTTTAGGGTAGATGACAGAACCTTAAAAATTGACGTGGTCGTGGAAGACAATGAAAAAGCCCCAAGATATGTTGGAGTCACCATTTCAGACATTATTATCAAAGAATCGCCTTCTTGGCTTCAAAATAAATTGAAAGCCATTGGAGTAAAACCCATAAATAACGTGGTGGATGTCACCAATTATGTGCTTCATGAACTGGGGCAGCCCCTACATGCTTTTGATGCTGTTGCTGTGAAAGGCAATAAGGTAATCGTGAAAACACTGCCGACCGGTACCAAATTTACAACCTTGGATGGGGTGGAACGTGAATTGCACGAAGAGGATTTAATGATTTGCAACGGAAATGAAGAACCGATGTGTATGGCCGGAGTTTTTGGCGGATTGAATTCAGGGGTGTCGGATAAAACCACGTCGCTGTTTTTGGAGAGCGCTTATTTTAATCCGGTATCCATTCGGAAAACTGCTAAAAGACATGCATTGAATACCGATGCTTCTTTCCGTTTTGAAAGGGGAATCGACCCAAACATTACCAAATATGCGTTAAAACGTGCAGCCAATTTAATTGTGGAAATTGCTGGTGGAAAAGTATCTTCCGAAATAGTGGATATGTATCCGGTAAAATTCGAAGATTTTCAGGTTTTTTTATCCTACGAAAAAATGGATCGATTGATTGGTGCTAAAATACCAAGGGATACTGTTAAAGACATATTGGCTTCTTTAGAGATAAAATTTAACAGCGTAACGGAGGCCGGACTCGGTTTAAGCATTCCGTCTTACAGGGTGGATGTGACCAGGGAAGCGGACGTTATAGAAGAAATATTACGCGTTTACGGCTATAACAATGTGGAGTTTTCCCACAAACTGAATACCTCAATTTCTTTCTCTGAATTTGAAGGCGTTAAAATTGAAAATGTGGTTGCCAATCAGTTAATTTCTCAGGGATTTAACGAAACGATGGCGAATTCTTTGACAAAGACCGACTATGTTCTGTTGTCGGAGACACTTAAGGAGGAACATAACGTGGCTATCTTAAACCCTTTAAGCAACGATTTAGGTGTGATGCGTCAGTCGTTGTTATTCAGCGGATTAGAATCTGTTATTTACAACCTGAACAGAAAAAACAATGCCTTAAAATTCTTTGAATTCGGAAAATCCTACCACCATTATGAAAGCGGCTATGAAGAGCAAAAACACCTGACTTTATTTGTGACGGGAAACAGAACTTCCGCTCATTGGAAGGTGGCCCAAAAACCTTCGGATTTCTTTTATCTGAAAGGTGTGACGAGTTCATTGTTGCAACGATTGGGCATCCAAAACATAAAAATTGCACCTATGAAAAGCGATGTGTTTTCCGAAGGAATCTCTTTAAATTCAGGAAAGGTAAAACTGGCAGAAATGGGTTTGGTAAAACGATTTGTTTTAAAAGAATTCGGGATTAAACAAGAGGTGCTTTTTGCCGATTTCAATTGGGAAAATGTGTTGAAGCTTGCCGGAAAATCACTTATAAAAGTATCCGAATTGCCTAAATTTCCTTCTGTAAAAAGAGATTTTGCTTTGTTGCTCGATAAAGAAATCACCTTTGGTGAATTGTACAATCTGGCTTTTCAGGCTGAAAAAAATCTCTTGAAAGAAGTCGATTTATTTGATGTGTATGAAGGGGAAAACCTGGAAGAAGGAAAAAAATCCTATGCATTAAGTTTTCTGTTGCAGGATGAAACCAAAACCCTGACCGATGTGCAAATTGATAAAATCATGCAAAAACTTCAAAACACCTTCGAAAAAAATGTAGGGGCAACACTTCGTTAGTTAAAAAGTTGAAAAGTTCAAAGGCAATAGGCAAAAGTTAGAAGTTAAACGAATCAAATTCCCCTTTAGAGACCTGTATTGAGCACTTCGACTGCGCTCAGCTAAGGGGTGTGTTATATTTGAAAGGTCAAAGTTGAAAGTTTTAATGCTTAATAAAATTAAAATCTAGAACCACCAATAGAACCGTCTTTGAGAAGGCGATAGCCGCCGAAGCAACCTGCCCCGAACTACCGCAGCGCTATACTGGAACAGATTGCTTCAGTTTTTTTAAAAGGCAAAGACGTGTCATTATGACTTCTCTTTTTCCCAATTCCAACATAAATGCACTTATAATTTTTTAGAACCTTTCTTTTTTTTATTTTTGTGCAAACCTACATCAATGTACAAACGCTTCATCAGACCGTTGTTTTTTATTTTCGATCCCGAAAAAATCCATCATGTTACCTTTGCCCTTATAAAAACAGTCTCTAGAATCCCGGGAATTCCATCGATTTTCAGAAGCTTGTATCAGGTAAATGATAAAAGACTGGAACGAAAAGTATTTGGATTGACCTTTAAAAATCCGGTGGGTCTGGCGGCAGGCTTCGACAAAAATGCCGTGTTGTACAATGAACTGGCCAATTTCGGATTCGGTTTTATAGAAATAGGCACCGTAACGCCAAAAGCCCAGACAGGAAATCCAAAAAAGCGATTGTTCCGATTGATAGAAGACAACGGTATCATCAACCGAATGGGGTTTAACAATAAGGGCGTTGAAGCGGCGATTGAGCAACTTAAAAAAAATAAAGGCCAAGTGCTCATAGGCGGAAATATCGGTAAAAACACCGATACGCTGCCCGATAAGGTTATAGAAGATTATAAAACAGCATTCAAAGAACTGCATCCTTATGTAGATTATTTTGTGGTAAACGTGAGTTGTCCGAATGTGGGAACTTTCGCAAAACTGCAGGATAAGGATTATTTATTGAAACTTTTAAATGAACTTCAAAAAATAAACAATGAATTTCCAATCCAAAAACCCATTTTATTGAAAATTGCACCCGATTTAAATAACATTCAGTTGGATGAAGTAATTGAATTGGTTTCGGAAACAAAAATAGCGGGCGTGGTGGCTTCAAATACTTCGATTCACAGAGAAGGACTGAAAGCTTCTGCTGCGCAACTGGCAGCAATCGGCAATGGTGGTTTAAGCGGTAAACCCATCAAAGACAGAAGCACACAGGTCATTAAATATCTGGCCGTAAAATCAAATAAGGCATTCCCGATTATTGGGGTCGGCGGCATCCATTCTCCGGAAGATGCCCTCGAAAAAATAAACGCCGGTGCCGATCTTGTTCAAATTTATACCGGATTTATCTATGAAGGTCCGGCTTTGGTTAAACGTATTAACAAGGCGATTTTGGAAACGAGAACAGGTGCTGAACCAAGTTCAGCATGACGCGGTGAATAACAAAAACTTAAAACTAAAACTCAAAATACAAATCCCAACAATCCAAAATACTAACATACTAACAAACAGCCTATCAAACCACTAAAAGTCATACAACTCATAGATTCACTACGCCCCGGAGGCGCTGAAATGATGGCGGTAAACATCGCCAATGCGTTGGGAGAAAAGTCAGTGGAATCGCATTTGTGCGCTACAAGGCAGGAAGGAGATTTAAAATCCAAAATAGGGTCAAATGTGGGTTATTTGTTTGTAAATAAAAAAAACGCATTGGATCTTAAGGCACTACAAAAATTAAAGTCGTATATAAAAGCGAACGAAATTGGAATCATCCATGCGCACGCGACCTCTTATTTTACGGCATTTTTAGTAAAATT